>JASJBQ010000091.1 GCA_030066455.1 Desulfobacterales bacterium | reverse complement strand
CGGGATTATTATGTCCACGAAGTTCGCTGGCCGAACGAATCCCTCGTCTTGATCGCCCAGTGGTACACCGGCAGCCGCGCCAACTGGAAAGCGATCGCCCAAGCCACCCCCAACCTGCGCAACAATCGCCTGTACCAGGGCCATGTGGTGTTTATCCCCATCGATCTGCTGCAAATCGATACCCCAATGCCGAAACAGTACGTCCAGCAGAAGCTTGCGCCGGCACCCGCGCCGGCGCCCGCCGGCCGTTCGGGCAGTGATTACCAGCCCCAGCCCTATGGGCCGCGGCCCTACCCTAAAAAGACATCGCCTTAGCGGCGCCCTTCAGCCGACGTTCCCGTGAGGCTTCGATCCTCAGAGACGCTCCAGCAGATCGCACAGCAGGCGCACGCCGAAACCGGTGCCGCCGGCTTCGCCGTAGGCATTCGCTTTTCTGGTGTGGGCCGGCCCCGCGATATCGATATGCGCCCAGGGCGTATCACCGACGAAGCGTGAAAGAAAAAGCGCGGCCACGATGGCCCCGCCCCAGCGGCCCGGGCCGATGTTGCGCATGTCGGCCAGATCGCTCTTGAGCAGCTCCCGGTAGTCGTCCGGAAGGGGCAGGGACCAGCAGCGCTCATGGGTGTGGCGGCTGCTTGTAAGAATTTGTTCGCGCAGATCGGTGTCGGCGCTGAACAGTCCGGCGATGCGGTCGCCCAGCGCCACCACGCAGGCGCCGGTAAGGGTGGCCAGGTCGATGATGCATCCGGGTCGGTAGTGTTTGATGGCATAGGCCAGGGCATCGGCCAGGATCAGGCGCCCCTCGGCGTCGGTATTGCCGATTTCGATGGTTTGGCCCGAATAGCTGCGTACGATGTCACCGGGACGGAAAGCCGTACCGGAAACCATGTTCTCGACCAGGGGCAAAACCCCGACGATACGTTTTTTCAGGCCCAGCCGGGCCGCCGTGATCACGGCGGCGCCGACGGCGGCCGCACCGGCCATGTCAATCTTCATCATTTCGATGGAGCCGGTCGGTTTGAGATTGAGCCCCCCGGCATCGAAAGTGACGCCTTTGCCCACCAGCACCACGGTGTCGCGGCTGCGGGGCGGCTTGTGGTCCAGGATCAGCATTTGAGGGGGCTGCCGGCTGCCGGCGCCCACGGCTAACAGCGCGCCCATTTGATGGCGTTTGAGTTGCCGCGCATCCATCAGCTTGGTGGCCACGCCGGCCTGGCTGGCCTCCTGGGCAATCATGACGGCCAGGTCGCGGGGTGGCTTGTCGTTGGCCGGCAGGTTGACCCAGTCACGCGCCAGGGCCGTTCCCTGGCAGGTCAGCGCGACCCGCTTCAGGATACGGCGAAAGGCGCGGGTGTGTTGAGCCTCGACCAGCAGCCGGATGCCCTTGAGCGGGTACTTTTTTCTTGTGGTTTTATAGGCGGCCAGGGTGTGGTTGGCCAGATAGGCCCCCTCGGCCGCGGCCGCTAAAGCCTGCTCGGGCTTCAACGCTGCGGGCAGGTTGATGTCCGGCACGGCCAGCACGGCGTTTCCGGGACGGTCCCGCCAGGCGCGGCGGATGCCTCTTCCGGCGGCCTGCCGCAGCCCCTCGGCGTTCAGCTCGTCGGACGGGCCCATTCCGACGAAGACCATCCTTTCGATCGGCAGCCCCTCGGGCTGATAGATATCGACAATCTCTTCCGCGGCGGCGGAAAAGCTGCTGATGGTTTCAGGCTTCTGCGCCCAGCGGGCCAGCGATGCGGAGCGATAGAGCACGCTATCGTCACAGACGGGAATGATCAGGGTATCGGCCTTGATTCGGGACAAATCTTGGGATGTCAGCTGCAGCATCGTCGTCCTCCTCCGTTTTCAGGACAGGGTCAGTTGCTTGAGTTGGGTCAGGGCCTCCCACGAGAACGCCTCGGTCTGGCAGGGAAAGATGGCGTTGTTGGTAAAGATCGGATCGGCTTCCAGATCGTAGCGCGACACCGCCACCGCCCGTTTCCAGAGCGGCGTGTGGGGAATAGGGGTATAGTAAGCCAGAATCGGGCGAATGCCTATGGCCCGGACCGCCCGGATCGATTTTTCCAGTTCCTGACGGCACTGATCGGGAAGACCCGCCAGGAGATAGGCGCCGACTTGCCGGGCGCTGAAACCAGCCGCTTGCAAGCGGCCTGCGGCGGTTTCGAAATCGCGGATCCCGACCTTGCGGTCCATCCGGTGTTCGATGGCATCCACCGCGGTTTCGAGTCCGAGCCGCACCGTTTCAAAACCGGCGCGGAACAGCAGTGCGGCCACCTCGGGGCTGATTTGGCGGATGTGGAGCGCGTTGGGGGTGTGAAAGCGCAGCCCGGCGGGCCGGCGCGCCAGCGCCTCCAGCAGGGGCAGGGCATGCGTTTCGGCATCGACCAGGAACGCATCGTCATAGAAGACAAAATCGCGGACGCCGTGGCGCTGGTGCCAATGCTCGATTTCGGCGGCGACCGCCAACGGGTCCCGCCGGCGCCGAACGGGCTGCAGCCGATGGGAGGCGCAGTAGTCGCACCGGAAAGGACAGCCCACCGATGTCAGCAGGGGGGCATAGGCGATACGGTGCTGAAGATCGAGGGCCGGGTAGGGCCAGGCATCCAGATCATCCCCATCGAATGCGTTCGGCAGATGGTTACCCGTATGGCGGGCGACGACGTCGAACAGCACCGTCCCGGCCGGCCCCGCCACGACCTCGTCGGCGCCGACGGCCACCGCAGCGTGGGCTCGGCAGAGGGTGGCGTAGATGCCGCCCAGGACGATTGGGGCGGCCGGATAAATCGTTTTGAGCGCCGCCACCGTTTCCGCGACACCCGGGTACCAGTAAGTCATGATCGAGGTCACCAGAATCAGATCCGGCGCGTCCAGGGCCTTCAAATCGTCATCGAACCACGACGGCGGAATGCCGTAGCGCGAAAACCGGCGGGGCACGTCTTCGAGACCGGCCGGGGCCGGCAGCGGGGTTTTCAAATAGGGGCCGCGGCCGTGCCGGTCGTGCGGATCCGTGGGAGCGGCCCGCGGGTGGAAGCGATCCAGACAGTCGATGTAGGACACGCGGCAGCCGTGGCGGCGCAGGGCGGCGGCGATCCGGAGCAGTCCGAGGGGCTGCGCCCAGACGTCGTAGGCGGCAAAATCGTGAATCCAGGGATTGACCAAAAGGATATGCGGGCCGTCAGCCTTCATATCGGCGCGACATCAGAGGTTGTCGTCGAGCGCAAAATAGGTCATCGAGGTTTTTTTCAATTCGCGCAGGCTGAAAAGAAGGGTGTAGTCGGCGACGCCGGTGGCACGGGCCATGTCGCGGGCGATTTCCCGGCAGGCTTCAGGTGATTCGGCATGGATCATGGTGTAGAGGTTGTAGGGCCAGTCGGCGTTGGGATTGCGACGATAACAGTGGGAAATCTGGCGGCAGGCGGCCATGCGCGCGCCCACGGCTTCGATGCGCTCCTCGGGCACCTTCCAGGCGCCCATGGCGTTGGCGGCGTAGCCTGATTTCTGGTGGCGCAGGGTGGCCCCGAAGCGTCGGATGATGTCGCGATCGCGCAGCCCTTCAAGGACGGCGATGAACGCCGCTTCGGTCATTCCAACGCGTGCGGCCAACTCGCGGTAGGGGTGGGCCGTGATCGGCATGTCGCCCTGGATGGCGGCGATGACTTTCTGTTCGGTTTCATTCAGCATGGCCTGATTTATGTTTCCTCACCGCGGATTGTCAAGGCATTTCATTTGGATGGACGGCTGTACGGGGCTATCTAAGGGGCTGCGTGGTGTGCGGGCGGGAAGTGGCGGTCCGGCTACCAGGTGCGCACGCGGCCGATGTCCACGTGGACGAAGTCGGCGCGGGGGTAGTAGCCGACCCCGCCGCGGCCAAGTTTCACGGCGATCTGCCGCAGCCGCCGGAGGGGAAGGCCCGGAATGCGGATGTCGGCGGCATGGCCGGTCATGTGAAGGCTTTTGCGGGCCACGCCGCGGCTGCGCTGGCGCAGCATCTGGTTCGTGCGGGGCGAGCGGTATCCGGAAATGATGTGCAGGCAGGTATCGGCTCCCGCCTGCGAGCGGATGTCGCAGAGAAAATCGAGCAGACGCGGGTCGATGGGTCTGATTTCGTTGGTACGGTGGTCGCGCAGGATCGTATTGACGGCGTTCAGCGCTTCGGGACGGTAGCTCGCCCCCTGGGCGTAGCAGATGTCCAGCTTCTCGCGGGTGTGCGTATTGAAGAAGACGAGCCTTCGCTCCCGGGCGGCGTCAGTCGTCAGAGACGCCCGCAATGGTTGCGGAAGGGCCAGACCGGCTGTCAAGACGGCCCCCAAGTAAAAGAACTGGCGCCGGGAGAGTCCAGGGGCGGCATCGTTCAGGTGCAGGGTTGCGGATCGTTTGTTCATCGTGGGCATCTTATTCTTTTGTGTCGGCAAGTCAATAGCGCGCCGCATGGAAAGTGATTTTCCTGACGCGCACATAGATTAAGCAATAAAAGTGCCATGTTGATTCAAATTTGCGTTCAGTTGGGTATATATGTAAAGATAATAATTACAAGTGTTTGTAGATTTTAAACCCTTCGAGCGGCCAATAAGCTCGGGGCGGGATGTGCAAAATTTTTGACGCCGCATTAAATTATTTGATCCATGAGCTTTCATTCCGCCGGCAGGCCGGATAGCGGAGGGTTCAATCGCGGTGCCAAGCCGAATCGGTGCCGAGCCCCAGCGACCGCCAGACGGCGGCGGCCCTTTTTTTCAGGGCCGCGCGATCCCGGCAATTGACCAGGCTCTGGATCTGGCGCACCGTCTCTTCCGGCGTCTCCCCCCGCCTTGCGAGCGACAGACGAAGCCATTGAGGCCACTCGCCGGAGGTCAGTTCCTGCAGTTCGACCGCCAGCTGGCGCAGCCGGTCGCGGGCGGCCGCGTCCAATGCATTCTCCCGCTCGGGATCGACGATGGCGCGGATTTGACCCTTGAGGCGCCGATACCGATGGACCGGGCGCCAAGCGTAGCGAAAGAGGACGTAGCCGAAACTTCCCATGACCAGACCGGCGATGACGCCGCCGATAAGCACCGGATCGTTGAACATGCCTCAGCCCTCCAGAATGGCCTTGGCCGGAATCAGGCCGGTGGCGCTGGCGGAAACGATGTTGCCGTCCGAAAACAGACCGGCCCCGCCGATGCCGTTCAGAATGTTGCCGGGCTGGCATTTGAGGCTCTGCGGGTTGTTGCTGATGGGGCCGGGGCGTTGGCCGGGCATCCGGCCCTGTTCCAGGAGCAGCGCCTTCATGCCGGAATGCGCGGCCAGATAATAGGCGGCGAACAGGCCGGCCGGCCGGTCTCCGACCACAATCACGTCGTCATTATTTTGTTTGCGCATGTGCCGGTTCCTTCCTGATCATCGTCGTCCCTACTGCCGGGCGGCCATAGGGCCGTGGGCACATATCACAACCCGCAAACGTTTTCAAATGAATACAGCGAGAGCCGCACGCGCTTTGGTCCCGCTGGGCCGGCGCCCGGATTGCAGGTCTACCCGCGGCGCTGGCCGCGGCAGAGACTTTCAGGCGGCAGTCGTGCGATGGATTTTTTACCAACGCCGGTAAAGGGCAAGACCTCCAGCTCCGTCGGCCGGAGCCAGCGGAAGGCCTGCGGCCCGTCGAGACGCACGCGGCCGCTGTCCTTGCGGCACAGGTAGAGATCCAGCTCGATCTTAAAATGGGTGTAGGCATGGCGCACACGGATCAGTTTGCGCGCGACCGACACCTCGAGACCGGTGGCTTCCCACAGCAGCCGCCGGCAGGCCGCAGGCCCGGTTTCCCCCGGGTGGCGCCGCCCGCCGGGGAAATCCCACAAACCGGCGAGAAGGCCTTCGGAGGGGCGTTGCACCACCAGCACCCGGCCGCGGTGACAGACGACGCCGGCCGCCATGGCGTGCTCGGGAACCGGGGCCCTGCGGATACGCTTGGGAAGTTCGTCGGTGGCATCGTTTAAAAAGGCGAAGCATGAAGGCTTCCAAGGGCAGTCCGGGCAGTTCGGCCGGCGCGGCGTGCACACCAGGGCGCCCAGTTCCATCAGCGCCTGGTTGAAAGTCCCCGGGCAAGCGCGGTCCAGGAGACGGTCGGCCATCCGCTGGAAGACGCGATGGACGGCTGACTGGTTGACAGGGTCCGCGATACCGCCCAGACGGGCGAGCACCCGTTTGACGTTGCCGTCCACCACGGCCCGGGGACGGTCGAAGGCGATGCTCATGACGGCGTTGGCAATATAGTCGCCGACGCCGGGCAGCGCCCTGAAGGCCTGGTGCCGATCGGGCACGCGCCCGTCGCCGGATTCCACCAGCAAGCGGGCGGCCCGGTGCAGGTGGTGGGCCCGGCGGTAGTAGCCCAGCCCTTCCCAGTGTTTGAGAACCGCTTGGATATCGGCCCGGGCCAGGGCCGCCAGGTCGGGAAAACGCTGCACAAAGCGATGATAGAAGGGGATCACCGTAGCGACCTGGGTCTGCTGCAGCATCACTTCCGAAACCCAGATGCGGTAAGGGTCCCGGGTGCGGCGCCAGGGCAGATCGCGTTGGTGGCTCTTATACCAGGTCAGGAGATCACGCCGCAGGGTGGGTTGCATCCCGCTCGTCGGCCAGGCCGTATGGGGTTTCTTCGGGGAGGGCATCGACACGGGGTCATAACCAAATCAGGCGGCGAATACAATCAAAAAGGCCGTACGCCGAATCTTTGGATTCATGGTTGCCGGGGGAGATGGGCATAGGGGGGAAAGGTCTGCAAACGCCGGTCTTCGAGGGGAAGCCCGACGGTGAAGTGGTAGAGATCCTGCCAGTCGTAATCCCCGATGCCGACGAGGTCGTGCACGGGATCGTCGAAATAGCATCCGATGCCGGTGCCGCGATAGCCGCGGGCTTCGGCCTCGAGGTAGAGCACCTGGCCGATCTGGCCGGCCTCCCAGAAGAGGCGCCGGTAGCGCCAGGGGGCGTCCCGGAGGGAGGTCTGAAATTCCGCCAGCATGGCCAAGGAGAACACACTGGCGCCGGCGATTTCCTGCCAACAGGCCAGATCGGCGGCGGTCTTGCGGTAATCTCCCTCTCTGAGCAGATAGAGCGGAAGGCCGTCCGCCGCGGCCTGCCAGGAAAGCCCGGCATCGCAGCTTGTGCGCAGATCATCGCGGTGCGTCGCATGGCGAATGAACATGTACATCCCGGGGGGGAGCCCGACCACCTGGTGGACGAACAGCAGGAGGCTGATCCGCGGACGGTCGGAATCGAGATCGAAGGGCGGGCGGCCCGCGACAGGAAGCGTGCGTGCGATCATCTGCAGGAAAGTGTCGCGGTCCATCCGGCCGCGGTCATCGAAGGCCACGGCGCTGCGGCGCTGGCGGATGACCGCGGCGGCCTCGATGCCCAGCGGGGCTTCGGGCCCGGGGGGGGAGGCCGAAAGGCGGTCCGCATTCTCGCCGACGGGTGCCTGCCGGGTGGACGTCGTCACGGCGTGGATGACGTCCCAGTATCGGCATTCCGGGCTCAATCGATTGGGGCGTCCCACAATTGGCTGGGCGGCGACGGCTTCGATAAAGCCCACGGGCAGCGAGGGCCGGATGCGGACCGGCGTCGACGGTGTCACCCCGAGAATGAGCTCGGGCGTTTCCTCTTCCAGGGGGTGCCATGCCGTGCGGTCGAAACCCAGGAGCCTTTCCAGCCCGTCTTCATCCACGCCGGCCAGAGCATGCATGCGCCAGCCCTGGAGGCGAGCGGCGAAGGCCAGCGCGGCCAGGGCGTGGCCGACGTCGTGCTGGCAGTAGCGGAAGGCACGCTCTCCGTATTTCCAGGCCTCGCGCCAGACGACGCTGCTCAAGGCCACCAGAAAGCCGGATCCTGCCAGATGGGCCGCCAGCATCTCACCGGCATCGGGCGGCAGGGCCAGGCGCTGTTCAAGGGCATGCGCTTCGGGGTTGTAGTGGTAAAGGCCGTCCACGAGGCCGTCGAGCCGTGCGGTCAGCAGGTAAGCCTCGGTGGGGTGCAGGTTGCCGCTGGAGGGGTTGATCCGCAGGGCCCATCGGTCGTCGCCGATGGCCTTCCAGGCCGAAAGCCCGAGCGAAAGCTCCAGAAAAGCGGCCAGGCTATCCTTGGTCGGCGGGATGGCGGGCAGTGCCTGCGTGCCAAAGAGGGCACTGTAATCCGCTTCCGGGTCCGACGCCGCCAACGGCAATTGAACTGCATCGGCCCCCGTGTAGCGCCGGAACGGGGCGGGCTGGTTGGCCCAGTCCATGAATCCGCTCGAGGCCGCCATGCGCTGGTAATGGTGCTTGGTGCGTTCGTGGTAGGCGGTGACGGTCTGCAGGCGGGTTTGGCGGGAAGACGTCACAGCACCCCCCGTTGGGCAATCGCTCCATTTCCAGCGGTTTTGCCGGCGGCCGGAGGCGTCGGCCGGCAGGCTGAGGCCCGGGGGCGGCCGCGGATCGCGATCATGGCCCGTGATCCGCCGGCAGGCGTCAGCTCCGTGCGGCCAGCGCCCGGCCGATCATTCGCATGTGCTTCTTTTCCGCCTGGGCAATCGCCAGCAAGGCATCGCGCCGGTCGGCTGCGGACGTTCGCTCGGCGACATTGCGATAGAGGTCGTAAGCCCGGTATTCGATCTCCAGCGCCAGTTCGAGGATGTTAAGGCCGCGGTCGGCGGTTATGGCGGTCAGGCGTTGAAACGCCGCCTCGAGCGGTTCCCCGCTTTCCAGGATCTCGCCTTCCAGTGCGTCAAACAGGTTTTCGAAGGTCGGCGGGTCGACCTGGTTTTTTTTCCAGAAGGCGTAAATCATGCGGGCATGGCCCTCCTCGGCCTGGGAGAGTTCCCGGATGACGGGTGCAAAGTCCTCCTGCCCGCACATTTCCAGAATCTGCCGATAATAGCGCCAGGCGCCTTTTTCCAGGTTCATCGCGGTATGCAGGACGTCGCCGGTCGCGGCCTTTGCATCAAAAACCTGGATGCGGGGAAAATCGCTCAGTTTACGGCCATCCCAGGCCAGAACCCCGCCCACGAGGTTGTAGACCGCCTTGTCCGAAAGCTCTGCTTCGGCGGCCAGCATGGCGGCGATCTGGGAGCGTGCGCCGGTGCGGCAGTAGAAGACGAGCTCGCGGTCGGCGGGCAGCTCGAACAGGCGCGATTCCACCTCCATAAGGGGCATCAGGACGGCGCCGGGAATGTGGACGGCGGCGTATTCGGCCGGTTGGCGCACATCCACGAGAAGATACCGGCGTTCGTCCTCGGCTTGCATGTAACGCCGAAGCTCGTCGGGCATGAGTTCCTTGAGCTTGAAATCGTCCATCATGGCTTCCGTTCGCAGTGGCAATCGGTCGCGCCGCAACGATCGCAGACATAGACCGGCGGTTTTTGGGGAGGGTGATGCCTGGTTCCGGCGCGTCGGCGAAACCAAAACGCCACCAGCAAGACGATAAGGCTGATAACGAGGATTTCCAGCATGATCGCTCCGGGCGGTGATGCTGCCGGTTGAGGTCGGCGCTGCACCCGCTGCTAAAAGGTCAGCCGATGTTGAATTGGCCGGATTCGATGTAAGGAATGTCCTCCACCTCGATGGCGTGAATGATCTCGCGGTTGAGCCGTCGTTTCAGTTCCTGGACGATGCCCCTTTTTTTGTTCAGGCCCTTGGCGAAGGCCAGGGTCGTCTCCATCAGGGTGTCGATGTGGCAGGCCTGCCGAACGATACGGTGCGCAACGCATTGATCGGCCGTGAGCCGGCAGCCGGTGTACTGCATTTCCTCCAGCATCTGCCGGGGAATGGCCTTGCTCAAGATGGCGTTCATCCCCGGAAGGAAAGGAATCCCCAGATCGACTTCGGGCAGGCAGAAGAAACCGCGGTCGGCACGCATGAACCGGAAGTCAAAGGCGCAGGACATGATGGCCCCGCCGGCAAAGGCGTGGCCCGTCATGGCGGCGATGGTAACGGCCGGGAAGGTGGCCAGTCGCAGAAGCAGCCGGTTGAGCAGGTAGAAAAAGCTTTTGGCCGCGTCGATGTCGTTCTGCTGGATGACCGGCACCAGCCATTCCAGGTCGATACCGTTGCTGAAGATCTTCTCGTGGTTGCCTTTAACCACCACGGTGACGGCTTCGGTCTGCTGTTCGACGTCGTCCAGGGCATTCAAGAAAGCATTCAGGAAATCGGGGTTGAAACGGTTCTCGCCGTCATTGAGCGCGATGATGGCCACATGTTCGTCGGTTGCGATGTCGACCAGACCCATGTTCGGCACCTCCATTCAGGGTAGTGTTCAACCGGCGGTGATCGCGGCCCGGCGCTGGCTTTCCTTGGCGCGCGGCGAAACGGCATTTGGCGCCCGGGCGCCCGTCGCCGATGCGATCAAAGACCGTTTACACCGTTTAGAGGAAAAACCACAGCAATGCCCCGCCCGGTTCAGCGCCGCCGCGTGGTTTGCGGCGCAAGCCTGCCGACCGGTCGAACAATCGGCTTTAGTGAAAACTTAGGTGCGGTGTAGGGGAGAGTTAGCATTTCGTCCGGCATCCGTCAACAAGCTCCGATTGCCGTGTGCAAAGGGTAGGGCAAAAAAAAAGCGGCACCCATAATACAGGTGCCGCTTTGGTTTCGCTGCTTGCGATTCAGCCGCAGTTGCTGGCGGAACCGCAACCGGAACATGCGCTGCCAGCGCTGAAATCGACAGAGCATGAAAGCCGGAAGCCGATGTCGACAAAATCGACCTTGATGGGTTTGACCTTTTCGATGAATTCCGTGTCCACCAGATAGGAAAAACCATCGATGTCGTAAACCGTATCCGTTTCCTTAGGCTCATCCAGAGCCATAGCCAGGCTTGGCCCGCCTCAGCCGCCGGAGTTCAGAAAGATACGGATCGGCGAAGGGTCTTTGTCCTTGAAATACTCAGAGACCTGATGTGTCGCTGCCGTGGTGACTTCAACCATTATAAGCATCCTCCTTACGAAAAATGGGCCGGGACTAAAAAAATCTCCGGCCACAGAACATGAAAATTTGCCACTAATTTAATGATTTTACCTTCGATGTCAACACTAAATCGGACGGATTGCCGTCCGCGCCGTTGTCTCGGTGCGAAGCAGACCGCCCCGGTATAGCGCGACGAAAAACGTGCGTCTCAGCCTGTTGACAGCGCGGCGATGTAATCCTCGTAGATACGGCGGTCATTTTCAGAAAAAAGCATGTAGATCACACGTTCGATCCGATCGTCCGTCGCCAGAAAAGCCACGGACGTGTCGACGGCGATGCGGCAGGCTTCCTCGAGGGGATATCCGTAGACGCCGCAGCTCACGGCCGGAAAGGCGATCGTGCGGGCACCCTTCTGGGCGGCCAGTGTGAGACTGTGGCGATAGCAGCCGGCGAGCAGGCGGGCGTCTTCGGGGCTGCCGCGGTAAACGGGACCCACCGTGTGGACGACATAGCGCGCCGGCAGGCGATAACCCTTTGTCAGGCGGGCCTCGCCCGTGGGGCAGCCGCCCAGGGTGCGGCATTCGGCCAGCAGTTCGGGGCCGGCGGCCCGGTGGATGGCGCCGTCCACGCCACCGCCGCCCAGAAGCGAGCGATTGGCCGCGTTCACGATGGCGTCGACCTCGAGACGGGTGATGTCGCCCTGTCGGACTTCCAACTTTTCAATGGGTGCGGTCATGGCCGAATTCCTTCTCTGGCGGTCCGATTTCTGCCTGTGCGGATCCGCGGTCGGTCGCGCCTGCCGCGGTCACAGATCGTAGAGGGTTTCGTCCCGCTCCGGCGCTCGGCGCCGCACGCGTTCGGCCAAACTCTTTTTGCCCTTGAGCTGGAATGGGTCGTCGCCCTCGAGCAGATCCCCCATCTCCGCCTCGATCTGTTCGGGATCTTCACCCTGCTCCATGCGGCTTAGCGCCTCTTCCATGCCATCCCCGAGTTCGAGACCGGTCATGCGGGTCAGCTTGCGCATCAGCTGGGCCGCCTGCCGGGGGTCGTCTTCATTGATCCTTTCGGCCTCGCCGGCCAGCATCTGCATGGCCTTTTCCATCTGCCCTTCGTCCATGGGCAGATCGTCCATGTCGCTGTCTTCCTTGGCGCGGCCCGTAACGGCAAACATGGATACCTGGCGCGAGAGCTTGTTTTGCTTGCAGCGCGGGCAGCGGGGGACCTTGCGCGTGTTGACGGTGCGGGAGAAAAAGTTGAATATGGTGTGGCACTTGTCACAGTAGAATTCATAGATGGGCATGGTGCAGCCAACCTTTCCTGGGGTGTGGTCGCCATCGACAAGGGATTGTATAATTTCACCCCCGGAAGATGTCAAACCCGACCACAGCGAGGAGATGCCCATGACGATAAGCAACTACGATGCCATCATACAGGCCAACCTGCAGGCGGCCTTTGGGAACGGCGCGTCCGACCTGGCCGCCCGCCTGGGCGTCGGGTCCGCGGCGGGCGCGCTGGCGTTCAGAGCTTTCGGTGCCGACTGCCGTCTGGAAGATACCGGCGTCCGCCTCATGGGGACAATCGACCGGGGAGCGCGTGGGGTGATCGTCAGTCTGCTGGCGCGCCATGCCCGTCAAGAAGCCTGCATCGAGGAGCCTTGGCGGGCTTTTCGTGAACTGCCGGACAGTATGCCCTATGTCGGCGCTTTCCGAGCGCACACCGAGCTGCCGCTGGTGACCCATGTGGAGGCCTTGGTTGCGGCGGCCGAGAACGTTGCCGTCCTGCTGGGCGGCGGCGTGATGGCACCGCCGGTTTCAGGCGATTGCGCGCTGGTTGTCGAACCGCTCCCCAAAATCCGGTTGTGCTATCTGCTCTATCGGCCGGACGAGGATTTTCCGGCCAACGCCACGTGTCTATTCTCCGCCAACGCCGATCGCTTCCTGCCCACGGACGCTCTGGCCGACGTGGGCGAATACGCGTCCCGCGCGATGATCGCCGCCCTGAGCTAAGGCCCGCGTTGACTTGGCGCAGACCATCTGGTATGGCAGCACCCGAAATTTGACGGTAGCCTGAAAGGTTCGGAAACGGCGGCGGCCCCGGCTTGCCCCGTGGCAGCGCCCCGCAGGGCGGAGAATGCTGGGAACTTTGAAGGTTTCGTTGCGGTCTTTTGGCGAAACCGCCTGATGTGGTCATTAGCCCGGCGGTCATTTCACATGGAAAGGAAAAATCGCATGGAAAGAACTTTGTCCATCGTCAAGCCGGATGGCGTCAGCCGCGGACTTATCGGCGAAGTGGTCAAGCGTTTGGAGGCCAACGATCTCAAGATTGCGGCCATGAAGATGATCCACATGACCCGTTCCCAGGCGGAGGGCTTTTATGCCGTGCATCGCGAACGGCCCTTTTTCGGCAGCCTGACCGACTTCATGTCCTCCGGTCCCTGCGTCGTCATGGTGCTGGAGGGCAAGGACGCTATTGCACGCTACCGCCAACTGATGGGCGCCACCAATTACAAAGAGGCCGACCCCGGCACCATCCGGGCCGATTTCGCCACCGACATCGAAAAAAACGTGGTCCACGGTTCGGATGCCCCCGAAACGGCGGCTTTTGAAATCGGCTATTTCTTCAACTGTTTCGAAATCGTGGGGTGAGCCCCGAAAGCGTCAATCGGGAGAATGTGCGGATCGTTCTGCACCGGCCCCGCTTTCCGGAGAACATCGGCGCCGCCGCCCGGGCCATGCGCAACATGGGACTGCGCCGGCTGACGGTGGTCGATCCGGAGAATTTCATCGAGGCGCGTATCCGGATGATGGCCACCCATGTGGCCGGGGACGTGGTCGACGCCATTACCCGCTTTGAGAGCCTGGCCGAGGCCGTGGCCGATAGCGGCTACGTGGTCGGCACTACGGCGCGGCTGGGCGGCGAGCGGCAGGCCGTGGTCACGCCGCCCGTGATGGCCCGGCGTCTGATCGCGATTTCCCAGGAAAACGAGGTGGCCCTGGTTTTCGGCCCCGAAGACCGCGGGCTGACCAATCAGGAAATCCGGCTCTGCCACGCCCTGGTCAATATCCCCACCGAGGCGTTTGCCTCCCTCAACCTGGCCCAGGCCGTGATGGTCATGTGCTACGAGGTGTTCACCGCCCGTACCGGCGCGGAAGGAGGCTTCGCACCGCGGCTGGCCACGCGCCACGAACTGGACGGTATGTACGCGCAGCTGCGGGATATTCTCGTCGCCATTTCCTATATTAACCCCGAAAACCCGGACTACTGGATGAACCGCCTGCGGCGGTTTTTTACGCGCATGCAGCTGCGGGCGCGGGAGGTCAGCATCATCCGCGGGATCATTCGCCAGGTCGAGTGGTACGCCCGCAAGAACTACGAAGACGGCCTGAAAGCGGGCCGCCGCCAGGCGGCGGGAGAGGAATAGAAAAGCCATGCGTTTGATTCGTTTCGGAGAACCGGGCCGTGAAGCCCCCGGATTGTGGCAGGACGGTCGTATCGTCGCCTTGCGCCGTCATTTTCCGGATATCCCCGACGTGGGCGAAGCCTTTTTCCGCGAGGGCTGGCTGGAACGCATCCGCGGATTGGACGATGCCGGCATGGAGCAGGATGTGCGCCTGGGACCCCCGATAGTACACCCTTCCAAGCTGATCTGTCTGGGGAAGAACTACGTCGAACACGCCCGCGAGGGGCATTTCGAGCCTCCCGCGAAACCGCTCCTGTTCGCCAAGGCACCTTCGGCCCTCAACGGTCCCCGCGATCCGGTGGTACTGCCGCGCAGCTGCGGTCAGGTGGACTGGGAGGTGGAACTGGCGCTGGTCATTGGAAGAAAGGGCAAGCGCATCCGCAAGCAAGAGGCGTTTGATTACATCGCCGGCTACACGGTGATGAACGACGTCTCCGGACGCGAGGCCCAGTTCGGCGACGGTCAGTGGTTCCGGGGCAAGTCGTTCGACACCTTCGCACCCTTGGGACCGACCCTGGTGACACCGGATGAAATCGGGGACGTCGCCAACCTCCAACTGACGGCCCTGGTGGACGGTGAAACCATGCAGACCGGCAACACGCGCGACCTGATCTTCGACATCCCCTATCTGCTGCACTATATCAGCGCCGACATCACCCTGCTGCCGGGAGACGTGATTTCCACCGGTACCCCGGCGGGCGTGGGGATTTTCCGGGATCCGCCCCTAACGTTGCAGCCGGGTAACGTGGTCGAATGCCGGGTGGCGGGGATCGGATCGCTGGTCAATCCGGTTGTAGCCGGTTGACGGCTGTCCCCGTCGTTCACTCTAAGCTATTCTTTTTGGTAGGGGTTTTTGATTTTGTTTGCGTTACTTTTCTTGCGCCAAGAAAAGACGGTCTCGTAAAAAGTCATGATTTAGACGGTTTCGTAAAATGTTCGAGATCAAGGCTTGCGAATCCTGAGG
>JASJBQ010000090.1 GCA_030066455.1 Desulfobacterales bacterium | reverse complement strand
AACCCTTCTTGACACCTCGCCTGTGTTGGGGGTAGACGGATACGTTTTGCATCCGGCCACCTCTGGCCGACAACGAGGAGCGTGTATTGCTGAACCCAGGCCCAGGCGAAATCGCCGCCCTGTTGACCGCCCTGTCCTGGACGGCCACCATGATGGCCTTCGAAGCCGCGGGGCGGCGCGTGGGCTCGCTCAACGTGAATTTCCTGCGCGTGGCGATCGCAGCCGTCTTTCTGGCCGTCTTCGGATATCTGCAGCGGGGGTTGTGGTTGCCGTTCGACGCCAGCCCGCACAACTGGATCTGGCTCTCCGTGTCCGGTCTGATCGGTCTGACCCTGGGCGATATCTGCCTTTTCCGGGCCTTCGTCCTGGTGGGCGCCCGGATTGCGGCCCTGATCATGGCTTTCGTCCCCGTGATCAGCGCCCTGATCAGCTGGCTGTTCCTGGGTGAAATCCTGAGCCGGCTCGACCAGACCGGCATGCTCCTGACCACCGCCGGCATCGTCATGGTCGTCACGGGCAAACGCGCCAACAACGACGGCACCCGCAGCGGTTATTCCCTGACGGGTCTCCTGATGGCCCTGGGCGGCGCCTTGGGGCAGGCCGTGGGGCTGGTTTTCAGCAAATACGGCATGGGGGCCTACGATGCCTTCGCCGCCAACCATATCCGGCTACTGGCCGCCCTGGCGGGCTTTGTGCTGATTTTCACCCTCACCGGCCGCTGGCGCAATCTGGTGCACGCCACCCGGCATCGGTCCGGCATGGCCTATACCACCCTGGGATCGTTCTTCGGCCCCTTTGTCGGGGTGTCCCTCTCCCTCTACGCCGTCCAGCACACCCAGGTCGGTATCGCCGCCACCATCATCGCCCTGGTGCCGATCTTCATCATTCCGCCGTCAATGCTTTTCAAGAAAGAAAAAATCGGTCCGCGCGATGTCGTTGGCGCCATCCTGGCGGTCGGCGGGTCAGCCCTTTTGTTTATTTAGAATCGAGATGCAACAATCCAGGCACCTATCGGCCGGCACTGGCGCTGACCGTATCGGGGTCGGTATCGGTATCGGAGTCGGTTTTCAAAAAGGGCGTCGATACACATCGTCGATTCCGATACCGAAAGCGATACCGACCCCGATGGGAAGCGGCGGCGGGGGAGCAGGCCGGATCTATTCCCGGAGATTCGCGACCAGGTTTTCGATGCACCTTTCCACCATGGTTTCCGCCCGCCGCAATTCGCCGACATGCTTGAAACGCGATTCCAGCTCCTGAAAAATCACTTCGTAGGGCGAAACCGGTATGGCCGGATCTTTGCGTTCCACCGGTGGCCGGGGATAGCGCTCGTTGTCGAAGAAAAAATGGCAGGGGCCGGGGATATTATCCCGCCGGTGGGGCCAATCCAGCTTGAGCGCTGCTAGACCACGCAGCGAGGCCTGTGCTTCGGGGTTGTCGGTAAAATCGGCCGGTGTCACACGCCGATCGATCCGCATCTCAAGGGCCTCGAACAAAGCCGCCCATAAACGGTGTTCGGTGACGGCCAGCCCGTACAAATACCAGTGATCGATACTGGCGCGGATGATCCGCTGGTGCTCGGCGCTGAGCAGGCGGGTGGTGGGACAGAAATAGGTCCGGCAGGCTTTGGCGCCGTAATAGCTCAGCTCCCGCCAGTCCCGGCCGCCGTTTCCGGCCGCATCCGGGTGCAGCAGGCAGCCCACGCGCGTGTGCTCGCGGCCGATTAAGCCCAGGTAGGGGCAGTGGTGGAAGTGCGGGAAGGGCCTTTCTTCAGGCGTCCAGCCCAGCTGCTTCCGGCCGAAGTCTTCAATGGCGCCCGGCTGGCGAAGTACACGGGCGAAGGCCTCCGTGCGGGTGGCCAGCAGGGCCTCCAGGCCGGCGCGGGACAGGCTGTGGACGTTATAGAGCCCGCAACAGGCACCGCAGGAAACCTGCGTGCTGACCTGGCAAAGATAAGGCGGCGCCATCGATGACCCCCAGGGCATGGCCATTATTAAAATGCCGCCCTGCCCCGCCGGCAGGAACTTGACAGAAGCGGCCGGCAGGCCATATGGCATGACCATTCAACGTTACGGAAAGGCATACTGTCATGACGGAACGAAAACAAGCCCTGATCACCGAACTCGAAAAGGCCGCCGAGGAAACAACGGCTCTTTTTGCCGCCTTGAGCCCGGCGCAGCTGGCACGACCGGTCTACACCGCATCGATTGAATGGAATGTGCGCCAGGTGCTGGCCCACCTGGTCACGATCGAAAAGAGCATGCACTGGCTCTTTCGCAATCTTCTGGACGGGGGGCCGGGCGCCCCGGAGGATTTCGATATCGAGCGCTTCAACCGCAGCCAGCCCGCCAAGCTCGAGCATCTCACACGGACTGAGCTGATCCAGCGTTTCCGGGAGGTTCGCGCCGAAACCATCGCCATCACGGCTGCCATGACGGATGCCGATCTCGACCGCGAGGGCCGCCACCCGTTTCACGGCCACGGCCGCTTAGAGCGTTTCATCCGCTGGGCCTACGAACACCAGCGCCTGCACGAGGACGATGTACGCCGGGAGATCGGTGAATGACGCGCGTTGTCGCCCACCATTGGAACCACTGCAAAAACACCTAAAATCAACGAATAGTCTGTCCACCGCTTCGTAACCGTGCGCGAAAGTACGTTGTGTTTTCAACAGACGCTATAAAAGGCCATCGGTGATAGAGCGCCCAACTAGCGCCCATTGGGCATTTGGCTTTCGACGCCGATGGCGGTTTCCACGCCGAGGACAAAAGCAATCCCGGTACCGGGTTCATGAAATCGCCCGGCTTTGTGAATGGCCGACAGCACGGGTGCTACACCATCCTCACGGACCAGAAACAGAACCACCTCCGTGCGAATGTCGAGGCTCAATCCAAAAAAAGTCTTGGCTTCTCGCGCACCGGTACCTGATGCGTCAATGATGGTGGCCCCCCTTGCGCCGGCTCCTTTCGCCGAGTCAACGACCTTGTCGGTCAGATCCGGTTTGACCATGGCGACGATGCATTTAAAAGCCACTGTTGTCCTCCTGGGTTAATCCATGTCCGCAAGACACAGCAATAATGTTGCATTTCTATTGGGCGTTGCCAACCGTTTTCTCTTGTTGGTGAGCTCTCAATCGATTGATCAGACCCCCATCATGCGAAGTCTTTAGATTCAGTCTCTCCTGCGAGCCATCCATTGGGCCAGCTGAGCGTAGCCCAGCACGCTGATGATCGGAAATAGGCTGGCAAAGGCTATCAAGCCAAAACCGTCCAGAATCGGACTGCGGCCCGGTACATTGGAGGCGATACCCAAACCCAGCGCGGCCACCAGCGGAACCGTAACTGTGGAGGTGGTAACGCCGCCCGAATCATAAGCCAACGGTACGATGACCTTAGGTGCGAGCACAGTTTGCACGGCCACCGTGGCGTAACCGACAAGGATGTAAAGATATAGCGGTGTGCCGGTGACGATGCGAAAGGTGCCCAGGGAAATGCCGACGGCGACACCCAAGGCCACGGCCACACGCAACCCGAGGGCCGACACCGTTCTTTTGGATGCCTCCTGGGCTTTGTTCGCCACGGCGATAAGGGAGGGCTCGGCGATGGTGGTGGAAAACCCCACCAAAAAGGCGAAGAGGTACACCCACCCGTAGGCCGTCCAGGACACCGCGCTGCCGCTAACGGAGCCTTCGGTGAGCATCATGGCCATGTTTCGGCCCACGGGAAAGAGTGCCAAATCGAGCCCGCCCAGAAAACAGGCCATCCCAACGAGAACCAGAAAAAAACCGAAAACGATGCGCCCGGGTCGGGGAATCGGCTGGCGAAGCACCACCATCTGAAAAAAGATCAGGAGGGCCAGCACCGGCAGCACGTCTTTGGCGGTGGCGAGAAGCAGTCTGCTCGGATTGAATAGGATTTCCATGATGTTGTTGTCTTCTGATGCGTCGGGTGGTATTTGCAGGTGGCGTATCGGTGCGCCCTTATAACTGAACCGCCTTCAATTCACCCCCGTCAGTGCACGATCAGGCCATAAATCATAACAAAAATCATTGGTGTCAGAGACGCCAAGGCGATGAGGCCGAACCCATCCGTTAAAGGGTCACGACCATGGATGGTGCGGGCGAGCCCCACCCCCAAGGCGGTCACCAGCGGCACGGTTACTGTCGAGGTCGTCACCCCACCTAGGTCGTAGGCCAGTCCGATGATCTCTTGGGGAGCGAACAGGGTCATCAGCATGACAAGGCCGTAACCGCCAATAATGAAGTACGGTAAGGGCCACCCGCGGAGGATGCGCAAAACGCCGATGACAATAGCCGCGCCCACCGAGACAGCCACTGTCAAGCGAATACGCATTGCATATCCCGCGATGGATGCAGGTGTGTTGGGGATGAGTCCGGCCTCCGAGGCAGCGCGCGCACCCTCGCGGGTGATGGCGATCAGCGCCGGCTCAGCCACCGTGGTTCCCGCCCCAAGCAAAAAGGAAAATACCAGCAGCCAGGTAAGGCTTCCTTTCCGGGCGAACTCTTCGGCCAGCGTCTCGCCCAAGGGGAAAAGGCCAATGTCCAATCCAACGACAAAAAGGGCCAGCCCGAAAACAACCAGCACAAGTCCGACGGCAATGGAAAAGAACTCTGGAAAGGGCTGGCGCAGAATCATCACCTGGAACGAGGCAATGACGATCACTATCGGCGCAAGGTCGCGACAAGATCCGAGGAGCGCCTTGCCCAGCGCTTTGCCGGCCTGGCTCAGCGTAGACTTCGGCATGTTGATACCGCGCGTTGGTGATGCCGCTGAAAGCCTTTTAGGCGAAAAGGATCGCGCGCTTTCGGGGAAATTGACGTCATTTTTTTTGTTCCACCCTGCCAAGGTTTCGGAGTTCGGGTGCTATCTTGGATTTAATTGGTGCGGGTCCGGAAGTCACTCCCATTTGTATTTCTATTTCCTATCATCATCCAAATTTATTAATGCTTTAAGAATGCCCATCGGGCTGGAACCCATGCTCAACATTTCGATTTCTTCCATTCGCATTTTATCATGCTCGAACTTTTTGCGTATTCTTGTTTCATATGCTTTTTTGAGCACTTCCAATAGCCTTTCAAATTCATAGGGCTTTTCCAACCAAGAATAGGCCCCAAGCTTCGTTGCCTCCACGGCGGAATCGATTCCACCATAACCTGTATGGATTTCTGCCCTAAACGATCTAATTTACATGGATAATGGTCAGGACATCATCATTTCCATTAAATCACGCTGACTTGATATATCATGATAACCTCAAGAAAATCGAGGCGATCCAAATTGGTGCTTAGCGTGCCATAATCTCATCATGTTCCTTATGCAGATGAAGGGTCGAGGAGTTCTTTCTCTAAGCGCCTACATCACGCAATCAATATTCAGCAGCGCAATCGCGCACTGTCTGAATGGATTAGGGATCGTCAAGAAAGCGTCAGCTCGGCTTGGCTGACATCTTGAAAAGCGTAAAAAAGAAATAACTATTAGTTTCAAAAGTTTGCGAACGCTTTCTTTACGATCCCTTATGCATGCGTTTGCGCGCTGGAGTCGCTGAATATTGATTGCGCACCTTAGCGCGAAAAACTCACCTACCCCTCATATAAATATGCCCGCTTTAGCCGTGTAGCATCCTCTAAATTCACACCTGCACGCCGCCTCCCCTCAGAAGTAGCTTTATGGATCTATATCAGCCACAGTGTTCAAACCGCACGACCGCTTCCTTGGCCACCCGACAGATCTTGCCTTCTTCTTCGAGATAACGCAGGTGGGCCAAGGCTTCGCCGGTGGCGAACCACTGTTGGGCAATGGGGAACGCTTCCCAGTCCTCGGCCTGGATATCCCAGGACATGCGGGCTGCCACGGCATAGCCACTCAGGGGCCTCTCCCTCAAAATCGCCAGGACCTCGTCCAGGCGATGGCGGTGATGGACGATCAACTCGTCGATCCGCGCCGTGAAGCGGCTGAAAAGCCGGCGGTGGCCCGGCAGCACGAGATCCACATCAAAGGGCCGTACCTTGGCCAGGCTTGCCAGGTACTGCTTGAGAGGGTTGCGCCCCTCGGCCCAGCACTGGATATTGGGGGTGATTCCGTCCAGAAGATGGTCTCCGGCGATGAAGAACTTGTGGGTGGGTTCATACAGACAGGTGTGCCCCAGGGTATGCCCGGGGGTCTCGACGCATTCGAAGGCATAGTCGCCCACGCGGATCACGTCGCCCTCGGCCAGCATCCGCAGGGGCGGCACCCAGTCAGTGCCGAATTTGCTGCCGGGATGGGCCTTGAGCGCGGACTGCAGCCGCGCCAGCGGAAAGCCGTGGCGGCCGATGTATTCCAGGATGGGACCGAAGCCCTGCCAGTTTTCGATGATCTCCGCATCGGGGCGATTGAAATACACCTGCGTGGCATCGGTGGCCAGCTGGGTAATCAGTCCGAAATGGTCCGAATGCAAATGGGTGATGAAATAATCACAGTGTGCCGGATCGATACCGATTTCTTCAAGACCCGCCCGCAGGGCGTTTAGGCAATCATCATGGTTCAAGCCCGTGTCGACCACCAGGCTGCGCCCAGTTGCGCGCACGGCATAGGCGTTGAGGTATTTGAGCGGTGTCTCCGGCAGCGGCACCTTGATACGGAAGAGATTTTTCGCTATTTCTTCAACCATAAGCTTCCTTCTACATCCAATTTATATCGGAAAAAGATAGACCCGCCTGGAGATCTATACCGGTAAAACAGGCATTTATAAAGTGACTAAAAGCGGTTTCAAAACCTCAGATCGCGTTTGAGGGCAAGGCACAGCCTGATAAAAAAGCGCTGCATATTCGATGATATGTACACAGGGGCGCGGGGTAGGGGCCCCACGGCGCTGTTGAAGAAAGCTGTTAAGCACTTGGAGTTAAAAAGATCGACGCTGAATCCAGCAAAGCGGAGAACACCGCCATCGGACGTTAGATGGGGTTTGGAAACCGCTTATATTAAATCTGGAGCATGATTACATGGATCTGTCACAAGCGACCACTTTGGGACGCACCGATCTGCGTGTGGGGCGGCTGGGCCTGGGCGCCGGCTATGGTGCCCCGGCAGCCGCCTTTGAAATGGCATTCGAGCGCGGATGCAACTATTTTTACTGGACCTCACGGAAATCCGGTATGCGCGACGCCATCCGGCAAATTGTCAGCCAGGGGCAGCGGGACCGGTTGGTGGTGGCCCTGCAGAGCTATGCCCGCTCAGGGTTTCTCATGGAGTACTCGCTGGCGAAAGCGCTCAAATCGCTGGGGCTGGACTATGCCGATGTCTTTGTGCTGGGGTGGCACAATAAGGCCCCGTCGCCGCGGCTGATCGACAGGGCCCTGGCCATGCAAAAAAAGGGAATGCTGCGCCATCTGGGCATGTCCGGGCACAACCGGCCTGTGTTTACCCGCATGTCGGCAATAGAAACCTTCGACGTTTTTCACGTGCGCTACAACGCCGCCCACCGCGGGGCGGAAATGGAAGTCTTTCCCCATCTCCAGGGACAGGGTGTGGTGTCCTACACCGCCACCCGATGGGGTCATCTCCTTCAGGCGCGGCGGATGCCACCGGGTGAGCCTCCCCCTTCGAGCCGCGACTGCTATCGCTTCGCCCTCAGCCATCGGTCGGTTGATGTCTGCATGTGCGGCCCCCGCAATATGGCTCAGATGCAGGCTGCTCTCACGGTTTTGGAAAGCAGCCCCATGGACGAAGCCGAACTGGAGCGGATGCGGGTCATCGGTGATCACGTCCACGCCCGGCGATCCTTTTACTAGCATACGGCGCTTACCCCGGCCGCAGCACCATTGGGGCGTAGACCTTGATTTCCTGCTCGCTGCCGGCTATCGCGTCGATCTTGGCCTGAATGGACGCCCGCGTCTCGCTGGTGACCCAGGCATTCCAGTCTTCGATCGTCTGCCAGCGGCTGATCACCAGGCACTCCTCGGGATTGTCGACATTGCTGAGGGTCTCGCTGGACAGGTAGCCGGGCTGCTGAACCGCTTTGGCGCGCAGTTGCATCAATAAAGGTACCAGTTGTTTGGCCTGCTGCCCCTGCTGAACTCTGCGTTTGATGATGGCTTCGATGGCCATGGCGACCTCCTTTCAGATTTCCCCGGAATTACAAGGCCGATGGGATACGGCGTCGATAATCATCTCGCGTTTTACAAAAGCAACCTGCTTGCCGTCGCTTGAACGGCAGTCATTGTTTGGCGACCCATTCTAGGCATCCCCGCCCGGCATGCACAAGTTGCTCTTTTTTTGACTTGGGCCAGCGTTTAACTGCGTGCTCGACCTGGAAGGCCAGGTGTTTCGCACCGATCCGTTCCTGGAAAACCAGCCGCAACGGTCCGCGTCCCTTCAGGTACTTGGCGCCCGCCTTCTTCTGGTGGGCCTTGAAGCGACGGTCGACGTCGGTCGTTATGCCCGTATACAGGCTGCCGTCTCTGCAGCGTACCAAATATAAGTACCAGTCCTTGTTGGTGCCATGTCGGGCTTTTGTCAGCGTCATGCGATCGTCGACCGGGCTGATGGGCAAAGAGTCACGGGGAAGATGACATACAAACCCGCCTTCTGCTCTATACACGCAATTAAGCGGCAATGTAAACCGATCGCCGGTCAGCCGCCTCCCACCCGGCAGCAATGCCGGCATGCGTTGACATTCGGCAGGATCGTGGTATCAATAAACTGTTATTATTATAATTTTTGAAGAATTGGCATCCTTTCGGAACCGACCGATGAAAAACAAAGCCCCGCAGACGTCCACCCCTCCGCCCAACCGGCGCCCGGTCTTCCAGACCGCCGGGGGGTTGCAGAGTATCAAGACCAGGATCATCGTATTCACCCTGGTGGCCACCATCATACCGGCCGTGACCCTGGGCAGCTTGTCGTATCTACAGAATACGCGCTTTCTGAACGAAAAGATCGAGCAGGGGCTGAGAGACATCGCCGCCCAGACGGCCCGCGAACTCGACCTGTGGATCAAGGAACGACTCTACGACGTGAGGGTCTTCTCCAGTTCCTACATTGTATCCGAAAACCTGGTAACCGTCCTTCGCAATCGGGGTGCCCGCCTTGAAAACCTCGTTGCCCGGAACATGCTCCAGGAATACCTCAAATCGATCCGGCAGAAATTTTCCGATTACAAGGAATTGATGGTGCTGGATCTCACCGGCAGTCTTCTGGCCACGAGCGAATCCAACGATACGCCGCCGGTCCTGCCCCCCGACTGGAAGGCGCAGGTCCTCTCGAAGGAACCGGTGGTGGGCAAAGTCTACTATGACACCCAGTTACAGGCACGGGTGATGCTGATCGCCGATCCGATCCTGACGGCCAACAATGAACTGCTTGGCGTTTTAGGGGTCAAAGTTGCGGCGGCTTCCATCGACAAGGTGCTGGCCGCCTACACGCAGACCGATGTCGACGAATTGTTCATGATCGATCGTGACGGCCGGATGATGGCCAGTTCCAGGCAGACGGCCACCGTTTCCAAGGCGGCTACGTTAGCGGGCCTGCCGGTCGGCAGACTGTTTCGGCAACCTTTACAGCCGATGGACTATAGCGGCACAGACGGCGCGGCCGTTATCGGCACCCTTCAAATCGTCCCGGCGCTGCAATGGGGTGTGATCGCCCAGATGGACAAGGACAAGGCCTTTGCCCGTGTCGAACGGCTGCAGAAACTAACCGTTTCGCTCGTGCTGGCCCTGCTGGCAGGCCTGGGGCTGTGTGCCTATCTGTTTGGGTTAACCATCGTACGGCCGCTGCGGCGCCTGAGTGAAGGCGCCGAACAGGTGGCGAGCGGCAATCTGGATGTCGATCTGCCGGTACGCGGCCGCTCCGAAGTCGGTTTTCTGACCCAGGTTTTCAATCACATGGTGGCCCGCCTGCGCCGTAGCCGCGAAGAGCTCGACAGCGCCAATCAGATGCTTAAGGAAAAAAACAGGGCCCTTCATCAGCTCTCGATCACCGATGATCTGACCGGCCTCTACAATCGCAAACACCTGATGGAAACCCTTACCAGCGAGGTCATCCGCTCGGGGCGCCACCGACATCCCTTTACCCTCCTGATCATCGATATCGACCATTTCAAACAGGTCAACGACACCCACGGCCACCAGAGCGGCGATGATGTGCTTTGCCGGCTGGCCGCCGTATTCCGGGAAACCATCCGCGACTGCGATTACGTGGCGCGCTACGGGGGGGAAGAATTCATCGTCCTGCTGACCGAAATCGAGCCACAGCTCAGCCTGGAGGCCGCCGAGCGCATCCGTAAACGCACCGCCCAGGAAACCATTCACAGCGGTGAAGAGTCCATTAGCGTCACCGTCAGCATTGGAGCGGCCTTTTTCCCCGGAGACGGCGACACGCCCCAGACACTGATCCAGCAGGCGGACAAGGCGCTTTACGCGGCCAAGGAATCCGGCCGCAACAGTGTTCAACAGACCGCCGAACGAAAAAGCGACGACAGCCGACAGGGACCGATCCGACTGATCGAAAAAAACTGACCCCCGCCCCAACCGGAGGACATTACCGAATCGTCTCCGGGCGCATCGCCTTAAATCCTTGCAAGGCCTGTCTCATCCCCCCGGTTTCAATCAACAAGAATGGGTCGCTCCGACGGGGAATCCCGCTTTAACAGGGAAGCTAGCGGCCGCCTTACCCAGGAGCAAAATCCCGTTTTCGTTTTTCAATTATGGGATTGGTAATCGCAAAATCCCCCATTCGGGGGATTTTTTCGGGCAGCCGATCTGTTAATATGGGATACCACCGCATTAAGGAGGACAACCCATGCGCCCACCGAATAACGCGATGGAAATTTTTGAGCTGCTCGACAAGTCCAACTGCCAGGAATGCGGCCGCAAGACATGCCTGGCTTTTGCAGGAGCGGTATACATGGGGCAGAAATCCATCAAGGATTGCCCCCGGCTGGCCCCCGAGGTCATCGCCCGGTTCTACGGGGAAAGCCTTCCGCCCAACATGGTCGAGCAGAGCGGCGAGGACTACCTCCAGCAGCTCGTGGCCGCCGTCCGGGAGACCGACCTGGCGGCAGCGGCCGACCGTATCGGGGCCCGTTTCGAAAACGGACGGCTGGGCCTCAAGATCCTGGGAAAGGACTTCCGGGTGGACACCGACGGCCGCCTATCGGCGGACATCCATGTCAATCCCTGGGTGGCCGCCCCCTTTCTGCAGTATGTGCTCTACGGCAAGGGGGTACAACCAGGCGGCAATTGGGTTTCACTGCGCGAACTTAGCGACGGCAAGGCACGCTACCCCCTCTTCCAGAAGCGATGTGAAGCCGCCATGCAACGCGTGGCCGACATCTATCCGGACCTCTTCAGCGCTATGGTCCACCTTTTCAACGGTCGCCAGGTGGCCCGCCAGTTCCGCTCGGACATTTCGGTGGTCCTCAAACCGCTCCCACGGGTGCCGATCATGGTTTGCTACTGGCGCCCGGAAGACGGCATGGCTTCCAATCTCAAGGTCTTCTTCGACGAAACCGCCGATCAGAACCTCGATATCGGCGCCCTTTTCACGTTGGGAACGGGGCTGGCGGCCATGTTCGAAAAACTGGCCCTGCGGCATGGGTTTAGTGTCGACCGTGCGGCAACGTGACCGCCAAACGTATTTTAAGCAGGAATCTGGGTTTCGGGTTCGGGGTTTAAAACAACCTGATCCGGTCAGCCTGGAACGTGGAAGTTTTGCCAGGTTTCAAGGATTTAAATAGTCGTGGGGCAAGGTTCCAAAAGGCTCACGGACTTGCCTGAAAAACCGCCTTTAGTCCTCGGCGTCGGTATCGCTATCGGCATCGGAATCGAGCTTTTGCAGCACCCGGCCGTTAAATTCTAAAACCGATACCGATACCGAATCCGACCCCGATGGTAACAGCAGGGCAAGGTGACATTTGCGGGGCTCTGGCGTTCGGGGTTCCGGAGGCAGAGGTCTCAGTATTTGCCGACACCAGAAACCTGACACCTGCCCCCACTGGGTCAGCGAATCCCCGCGAGAGACTGATGGACCCATCCGGCGTGGCCGTCTTCGGTGTGCACCCGTAGCCAGTTTTCTTTATGGGCCAGACCGACGATCATGGTGCCCGGCTCCAGGATCTCGATGATCCGGCCCCGCAAATTAGGTGTCCGGCGAAAATTGCAGCGCTTGAGGATTTTGAGTGGGAGGGGCTGGGAAAAGAGGACCTCGCCCGGTTGGGACGCCCAGCCTTCCACCTGGGAGCGGTTGAGCTGTATCGTGTTGATATGGCTCCGGGCCTGCCCGGCAAGGTAGAGGGCCCCGCCGTAGTTTTCGTTCTTGAACTCCCGCGAACTCATCTTCAAAAGCTCTTCCGCCCGTTTCAGGTTCTCCTTCTGGACGCCGGCATCGGTAGCCAGGCTTTCCCTGGTGGCCCGAATGGCAATCTCGGCCTCGGCCATGGTCGAGGCCGCCTCGGCGCGACTTTCGATGGTCCGCAGCTTGGCTTTGGCCCGCACCACCTCCTGGACGGCCTCGTCCAGCATCTTGCCCTGGGTCTTTACCTGCTTTTCCGAGGCCACGCTCCGCGCGCTTTCCTCGAGCAGCTGCACCTGGACGCGGCTGAGTTCGGCTTCCGTTTCCCGAAGTTTTACGCGCTGGCGCTCTATCAGCCTCTGAAGTTTGCGATGCTTCTTTTCGAGATCACTGTAGCCTTCACAGGGGTCGGCGGCAGGAGCCGCCGGGGCGGGCGACTGTTTCAGGCAGCCGGTTATCAGCCCGACAGGCAGTAACAGCCCGAGGATCATGCTTAACCCAAGGAGGCATCGATTCTGGACAGATGGCATGGAGCCTCTCACCGCTTACGATTGGGGCGCTATTGGCAACGGCCAAGAAAAGAGAACGCGGCCTTATCATCGGCCGCCGTCTTTTTTCCAACGCGTATTCCTTTCGTTGAAAAAAGCTTAGGCGGAACTTGGCCGTAAGTCAAGCTGTCCAGCTCGTCGCCTGTCAGGCGGCCCGGAGAAGTCCGATTTCCACGCCGGAATTATCTGTGGGTGCAGGATGAACAGCCGTGGCCATTCTATAGTTGGGGAGTACATCGTACCAGTTGATTTCAGGGGCCGGGCCATAAGGATCGAGAAGATACCGGCCGATAATTGTTCGGGGCTTGATCGGAAAATTATGAATTTGCCCCTTAACAAGTATCTCGGGCCGCCAGCGAAGGACCATTTAATTAAATTTCAGGCTCCGGACGATGGGCAGGGCGTTGTAAGGGCTGTGCCAGGGATGCGCAGACACGCACACGACCTTGCCGTCTTTGTAGGCGCTCACGACAAGTGTCGTGATCGGCCAGAAGTCGGCGGCCTTCCAACGGATATCGGTGCGGTAGGCCCGGGTGCCACATTCGAGCGTGACTTTTCTATTGGAAGTCACCTTTATACCCGTCCCAAACTTTTCAAGCGCCGTGGCATAGGCGCCGGGGCCGAAGTCTTTCAAAGCCATTCCGTTGGGGATATCCCCGATTAACGCCGTAAAATAGTAGTCACTGAGGGTTTTCATGCGCATGATCTGGCCGGGATAGTCGAGGCCCGACTTCCTGCTGCCGACCGGGTACGCAAACGAAAAGGCGGGTGAAGCGGTGCGCGTGAAGACCCCATCTTTGGCAACGCCCTCCGCCTTTGAAATCCATATGGCCCCGTCCTTGGATTCTTGGGCCGCATTGTCGACCAGTTGTGCCAGACGGGCCTGGTCCTCAGCGTTAGATGGCAGCGCCTGGGGTGACGAGGCCGCGGGGATGATAAAATCTTCGAGCAGCTTGTGCGCCACCAGGCTCTCATTTCCGGTCAGATCCCCGGTAAAAACGGCCACCATATTCTTATCGGTAACGATGAAAATGCGTTGCCCCTTGAAGCCCACGGCCGCATAATAACCATCATCGTCGACCCACCATTGATACCCGTAGTGATCGAACAGTGTGGCTTCGATATGCCCGTGTGTGGATGATGCCACCCAGGCGGATGGTACGACCTGCTTGTCGGCCCAGCGCCCTCTGTTCAGATAAAGCCATCCAAACCTGGCCATGTCATGGGGGCGCAGATACATTTCGCCCCATCCGATATCGATGCCCTGCGGGCTTGTATCCCAGCCGACGTCCTGAATCCCGAGGGGTTCGAAAAGATGCCGGCGGGCAAACGCCAGGGTCCGCATCCTGGTCGTGTTCTGGATGATAACCGACAACAGGTAGGACACCCCGTTGCAGTATTCGAACTGCGCGCCCGGCGACGCGCTCATCGGCAGGTCAAGGACATATTGCCCCCAGTCGGCGGAGGCGCGCATCTCGATCAAGCCTTTCCAGCGGTACAGATAGGAATCCCGGCATTCGAAACCGGAAGTCATTGTCAGCAGATTTTCTAGCGTTATCAACTCTTTGCGTGGATCCATATTGGCGATGGTCACACCCGGAAAAAATTCAGTTAAGGGCTGCTTGACGCTCCTGATGTAGCCTTTATCGATCGCAATCCCGATCAGGGCGGACATGACACTCTTGGTGCATGAATGGATGATGTGCTTTTCCCCGGATTTGAAAGGCCAGAAATAGGCATCCAGGACGAGGTCGCCATTGCGCACGATCAGGACGCTGTCGATATGCAAGCTTCGTTCTTCGATGTGTGCCAGCATATCGGCCAGAATATCCGAACGCATACCCTGGGCCTCGGGTGAGGATACTGGCCATTCTTCTTCAGGGAAGATGCTTGGGGACGACTGGGTGTCGCCGCCGCATGCGAATAAAAAAAAGGACAGGGACAAGGATAGAAATGTCATCAAGAATTTCACTGAATTCACTTTTATGGATGAGAATTTTATTACATACAATTTCAGTCTCTTTGGTGCAATCCGGCTAAATCAGAAAAACGATTCCGTGTCGCAATTTAATTTAAACTATTCCGGCACGTGTGGTCGTATCGCAACCCTAGTTGATAAACCAGAGGTGGAATATGATGTTCGCGGAGGAATGCAGTTTAAGGTCAGTTATTATTGCCGTTTTAGCATTTGATTGGATGCAAACATATCCAAGTCGATGGTATTTCACCAATTACTTTGAAGGTTCGACAACGTGGCAATATATATCTGAAATTTTTATCATTTCCAGAGTATGGTTCGATGTCCCTCCTTTGATAGTCAATTCTCGTTAAAAAATTTAGTTATGATACCATGAGAAAAAAAATAACTTATAGGACATGTGAGTCAAGTTTTTGTCATTGTTACCGATAAGGAAAAGTGGATTGGGCAAATAAAGGGAACACTTGCTTTATATGACAGAATTTCAACAAATGGTTCAACCAACGCGTTCCCATTTTGA
>JASJBQ010000089.1 GCA_030066455.1 Desulfobacterales bacterium | reverse complement strand
CACTCGCCGCACTTCCCTTTTAGATCATCATAATTCCGAAGTGCAAGAAAAACCTTGGAGCCCCGCCATATGTCGGCGAACGATTCCTGGGTGACGTTGCCGCTGTCCACCTGCAGGAAGCCGCAGGGCTGCACGACGCCGCGATGGGAGATGAAGCAGAAGCCGCAGCCGCCCAGGCATCCCCGGGTGACGGCGTCCAGCCCGTGGGATTCGAAGGTCACCTTCTTGCCCTCTTCGCGGGCCCGCTGCCGCAGGATGCGGTAGTAGTGGGGCGCGCAGGTGGCCTTGAGCTGCAGCGGGGTTTTGTCGCGCTGGTCGTAGAACCAGTTCAGGGTTTCTTCGTATTCGCGGGCATTGATCTCCTGATCGATCATGTATTTGCCCCGGCCGGTGGGCACCAGGAGAAAGATATGGTGGGCCACGGCGCCCAACTTGACGGCCAGATCCTGGATTTTGGGGATCTGGTCCAGATTGAGTTTGGAGATCGTCGTGTTGATCTGGAACTCGATGCCGGCGTCCTTGGCCAGTTCGATGCCCCGCAGGGCCCCCTCGAAGGCCCCCGGCACGCCGCGGAAGTCGTCATGCTTCTCCTTGGTGGCACCATCCAGGCTGACGCTGATGCGCTTGATGCCGGATGAGGCCATTTGGCGGGCGTGCTCGGGCGTGATCAGCGTGCCGTTGGGGGCCATGACCATGCGCAGCCCCTTGTCGGTGCCGTAGCGGGCAATGTCGAAGATGTCGTCCCGCAGCAGGGGCTCGCCGCCGGTGAGGATCACGATGGGGCGGCCCAGTTCGGCGATCTGGTCCAGCAGCCGGAAGGAGGCTGCCGTGTCCAGTTCGCCATCGAACGGTCCCAGATCGGCCGAGGCCCGGCAGTGCTTGCAGGCCAGGTTGCAGTTGCGGGTGGTCTCCCAGGCGACGAGGCGCAGCGGGGTGTCCTTGGGGTCGGTTTTGGTGTCGCTGCCACCGTGGGGGTGGCCCCCGGGGTGGCCGCCGGGATGACCGGCGGTGTGCGGGTGTTCACGCATGGGTCTTTATCCTTTCAGCCGACGGGCGGCATCAATAGCGAAATAGGTCAGGATCATGTCGGCCCCGGCCCGTTTGATGGCGGTCAGCGTTTCCATCATCACGCGTTCCTCGTCGATCCAGCCTTTTTCGGCCGCAGCCTTGATCATGGCGAACTCGCCGCTCACGTTGTAGGCCGCCACCGGCAGGTCGATCTCCTCCCGGATCCGGCAGATGATGTCGAGGTAGGGCAGGGCCGGCTTGACCATGATGATGTCCGCGCCCTCCTCCACGTCCATGGTGGCCTCGCGCAGGGCTTCCTGGGCATTGGCCGGGTCCATCTGGTAGGTGCGCCGGTCGCCGAACTGGGGCGCGGAATCGGCCGCCTCCCGGAACGGGCCGTAGAAAGACGAGCAGTACTTGGCCGAATAAGCCATGATGGGCACGTGGGTATAGTTCTTGTCGTCCAGCAGGGCGCGGATTTCGGCCACGCGGCCGTCCATCATGTCCGAGGGCGCCACCATGTCGGCGCCGGCCTCGGCATGCGACAGGGCGGTCCTGGCCAGCAGGTCCAGTGAGGCGTCATTGTCGATGACGCCTTTTTCGACCATGCCGCAGTGGCCGTGGTCGGTGTACTGGCAGAGGCAGACATCCGTGATCACGGCCATGGCGGGTACGGCTTTTTTTACGGCCCGCACCGCCTTCGGGACGATGCCGTCGGCCGCGTAGGCCCGCGTCCCCAACGGGTCCTTCTTGTCGGGCAGGCCGAAGAGGATAACGGCCGGCACACCCACATCGGCGGCCTCGCGCACCTTCGCGACGAGAAGGTCGACCGAGAGCTGGGCGTGGCCGGGCATGGACGGGATCGGGTTTTGAGCGTTTTTCCCCTCGATGGCGAACAACGGCAGGATCAGGTCGTTCACGGACAGTTCGGTCTCGCGGATCATGCGGCGGAAGGCGTCGCTCTGGCGCATGCGGCGGGCGCGGTATTCGGGGAACAACATGGATGGTCTCACTTTCTGTTCTAAGCAACCCGCCTGGTTAAATGGCCCAAACGGCTTCAGGTTGCGCGACAGTCTTCACGTTTATGGTTACTTTTCTTGCACGCGCAAGAAAAGTAACCAAAAGAAGGCGCCCGTGTCCCGCTTGCTCCTGCGCGTCGCGATATCGAATGGGTCTCGCGGAAACTCGCTTCGCTCAGACAAGTCCGCGATCCTTTTCCAGTCGATCCCGCGATGCTCGGCGCGGGCCAAAGGGAAGTAAACCCAAAAACATCTCGTGGCATCAGACGGGTTTGATTGCAACGTGCGCTATCAGCGGCTCGCACGCGATGATGCATTCTGGTGCCAACTATAAAGATGGCCGGCTCATGATGGAAACCGGCCAGCGGCAATATAAAATTCACTCGCGTCTGTCCAGAAATGGTAGATTTTGGTTCAGCCCAAGGCTGCAGCGTATTTGAAACCGGAGGCGTAGCTTATGCTACGTCGAGGATTTCAAATACGCGAGAACGCTGGTCTGGGCCAAAAGATGCCAATTCTGGACAGGCACTAAATGGTTTCACTGATCTCTTCGTCCGATAGATAGCAGGCCGGGTCGGGGGCCCATACATCGCCGCTGACCGCTTCGGCCCGCACGCGGAAGTTGCCGCCGCAGATATTGAGCCACTGGCAGGTGGCGCAGCGTCCGGTGACATGTTCCTTCTTGTTCTTGAGCTTGCTCAGGAGCGGATCGGACATGTCGGTCCAGATTTCGGAAAAGGGTCGCTCTTTGACATTGCCGAAACTGTGGTGCCGCCAGAACTGGTCGGCGTGAACCTCGCCGTCCCAACTCACGCAGCCGATGCCGCGGCCCGAATTGTTGCCCTCGTTCATCTTGAGCAGTTCCAGAATCTCGGCGGCCCGCTCCGGATCCTCCTGCTTCATGCGCATGTAGAGATAGGGGCCGTCGGCATGGTTGTCCACGGTGAGCACTTCCTTGGGTTTGCCGCGGTCGTGCAGATCCTTGGTGCGGTCGATGATCAGATCCACCGCCTGACGGGTTTCCTCGTGGGTCAAGTCGTCCTCCACCAGACGCGATCCGCGCCCGGCGTAGACCAAATGATAGAAGCACACCCTGGGGATCTCCATCTCCTCCAGCAGGTCGAAGACCGCCGGAATGTCACCCACATTGAACTTGTTGATGGTAAAGCGCAAGCCCACCTTGATACCGGCTGCCTGGGTGTTACGGATGCCCTCGAGCGCATCCTCGAAACAGCCCTTGACGGCCCGGAAGCGGTCGTGGATTGCCTGCATGCCGTCCAAGCTGATGCCCACGTAGGAGAGGCCGATTTCTTTAAGCGTGTGGGCCATCTCCCTGGTAATCAGTGTGCCGTTGGTCGAGATCACGGCCCGCATGCCTTTGCTGACGGCATATTCGGCCATTTCGGGCAAATCGGGGCGCATGAGGGGCTCGCCGCCTGAAAAGAGCATCACGGGCGAGCCGAACTGGGCCAGATCGTCGATCAGGGCCTTGCCCTCGGCGGTGGTCAGTTCGTTGTCGAAGGCCTGATCCTTGGCCTGGGCGTAGCAATGGACGCATTTGAGGTTGCAGCGGCGGGTCATGTTCCAGACCACTACCGGTTTTTTGTCCTCGGAAAACTGCAGCAGATGCGAGGGCATCCGGCCGGAATGGCGCCCGTAGCGCAAAGCGTCGGACGGTTCCACCGTGCCGCAATAAAGCTTTGAAATACCAATCATTAAATCAACACCTTTCTCAGGGGGACGGCATGGGGGGATGCATGCCGTTTCGAATCAACCCGCTGATGAACTGTTCCGGATCCTGGAGGGCCTGGCGGTTGAGGAAAAAGCGGTGCTTGCCCGTTTTTTCCACCACCAATTTGAGCCCCAATTCGAAGTCGGCGGCCAGTTTGCTGGCGAAGACCTCCAAAGTAACCGCGTTATCTACAAGCTGTTCCATCACGAAGTCAATAGCGTCCTCCTCGAGAACGATGTTGATGTCGTGAGCCTTGTAGAAGTCCAGTTCGATTTTTTTGATCTGGTCGTAGCTTGCCTTGACGCGTTCGAAGACCCGGCCCACATCCGAAACCGAATTCACGTAGGAACTGGCCAGGATGTCCAGACGCGACGGGGTCATGGCGAGGTTGTATTTGTCGGAAAGGATCCGGCGGTTGTCGCGGATGTAGGCACGGATGGCGTCTTTTTCGGCCTGGCGCAGGCGTTCAAAGATCTGCTCGGCACTCGCCCGCCCGCTCGCATCGGCGAGCCCGGCCAAAGCGGCCTGAGGTGCCTGGATCATCTCGACGGTGACGGGGAATTTGCGCACCGCAGTGGAGGGGAGGGATTTTTCAAAGGGCAGAAGCGCCCCTTCCACCGCGCTGACCAGGCCGCGGGCACCGGTATTTTCGGTGTAAGCTTCCCGGGCCAGGAGCCGCAGGGTTTCATCCGCGAACTTGATTTCGATGCCGTAGGCCGCAAAATCCAGTTTTTTGCCGATGACGATGGGGTTGCTGGGGTTTGTGAGGATTTCATAGAGGGCGTTTTCGTCCAGCGCACCCAATACTGTCCGAACAGGCAGCCGTCCCACGAACTCGGACTCGAAGCCGAATTCGATCAGATCCTCGGATTTGAGCTGCTGAAGGATTTCCGTCGGTGCGTGGCTGGTTTTCAGATCGGCGCCGAAACCGATGCCCTGGCGGGCGACGCGTTTGCGGATGATCTCCTCCAATTCGTTGAATGCGCCGCTCATTATGAAGAGGATATTGCCGGTGTTGACCGAGCGCTTCTCCTTTTTGCCGGTTTTGCGGAAACGCTCGATCTCTTGAATCATGGCGATGGGATCATGGGGGACCTTGAGGTCTACCTCGGTTTCCTCCATGGGCTTCAACAAGGCCCGCTGGACGCCCGAACGCGAAACGTCCGCCCCGACGATGTTGCGGGAGCCGGCAATTTTGTCGATCTCGTCGATGTAGATGATACCGTATTGGGCCCGCTCGATGTCGTCGTCGGCCTCCCGCACCAGGTCGCGCACCAGGTCTTCGACATCGCCACCCACGTAGCCGGTCTCGCTGAACTTGGTGGCATCGCCCTTAACGAACGGTACCCCGATCCGTTTGGCAATCAGCTTGACGATGTAGGTCTTGCCCACTCCGGTGGGGCCCACCAGCAGAACATTGTTCTTGATGCGCCCCACCATGTCGCGCGTGCTGTCGCCTTCTCGCTGGGCTCGGGTGATACGGTTGAAATGGGTGCATATCTTGGTGGCCAGAACGGCCTTGGCCTCGTCCTGTTGAACGATGTAGCGGTCAAGATAGGCGATCAGGTCTTCGGGTTTGAGATCAAAATGGATCTTGGACTTGCTTTTTGGGGGGGTGTCCGCGTTTCCCAGATCATCCGGATCGGTCACCATGAGGGGCGAGACCACCTTGACGTTTTCCCCGAATTTTTTGGAAAGGAATTCACTGATTTCCTTCTCGATTTCAGCCGGATTCGGTATTTTTTCGTTGTGTGTCGTCATAGTTCAGAATACTAAGCACCAGGGCCCTGAAATGCAAGGATATCCGCGCGTGGACGATCACCAGTTTCACCACCTGCTGGCACACTTCGGTTTTTCGCGGGAAGGCTACCGGCGGGTGCGCAAGGGCGTTAAAAAACGCCTGCGCCGGCACATGCAGGCGCTGGGTTGCCAGCATCTGGCATGCTATCTGGAGGCCATCGAGGCCTCGCCGCACACGCGCAGCGCGTGCCTGCGGCGCCTTAGCGTTCCCATCAGCCGCGTCATGCGCGACCGGGAATTCTGGGATACCATGGCCACCCGTATCCTGCCCGATCTGAGGGGCCGCTTCGACGCCCCGCTTAAGTCATGGTCGGCCGGCTGTGCCTGCGGCGAAGAAGCCTACAGTCTGGCCATCACTGCCGCCTCGTCCGCCGGCCTGGCAACCGCGGGGCCAGCCCCCCTTAAAATTCTAGCCACGGACCGCAACCCGGCCGGCCTGGTTCGGGCCCGGGCAGGCATCTACCCGCGGAGCAGTTTCCGCGAAATGGACTCGGATCGATGGGGACATTATTTCATCCCCTTGCGCGGCGGCCGCCGTTACCGTATCCGGACCGAATTTCAGGTGGATATCGAATGGTTATGTTGTGAAATCGAAAGGTTGCCCGTATCGGAGGCCTTCCATCTGCTGCTTGTGCGCAACAGTATTCTGACTTACGTGGAGCGAGACCGTCAGTCAGAAGTCCTGTCCCGGGTCCTCGACCATCTGCGGCCGGGCGGCATCCTGGCGGTGGGTCACCGGGAGCGTCTGCCTGCGGCCATCCGGGGATTGCGGCCCTGCTACGGTCTGCCCTACGTGTACGAACACGCATGCGGATGAGTCGATCCACGGCCGGCACTCTGCATCGGCGCTAGTCTCGCGTCCTTGTCGATTCCCGCCCCCCAAACACCCTTCACCTGAACGGCGGCCCTGAAGACATACGGTATAATTTTAGAAATGATTTCAGCAGGAAACCTCCCGGCGCCGCTTTAGGAAGGCGCACACTTGCAGGATCGGCGAATGGCATTACGTTTATTGCCCGCTGGACGCGCGGGACGAACCGAGCGGTTTCGGCGCTAGTCAAACGATTGCCCTGCGCATCGCGCGCAGGTGACACTATATTAGGAGGATAACACCATGAAACATACACTACCCGGCATCGATTATGCCTATGACGCCCTGGAGCCCTATATCGACGCCCGCACGATGGAGATCCATCATACCAAACATCACCAGACCTATATCGACAAACTTAATGCCGCCTTGGATAACCATCCGGCCCTGCAGGAAGCTTCGGTCCAGGAACTGGTCTCCGCCCTCGACACCGTGCCCGAGACCATCCGTACGGCCGTTCGCAATCACGGGGGAGGGCATGCCAACCATTCTTTTTTCTGGCCGCTGCTCAAAAAAGATGTCGCCCCGGGGGGCGAGGTGGTGAACGCCATCAACAACAAATGGGGCGGCCTAGACCAGTTTCGTTCTGAGTTTGCCTCCACCGCCACCCTTTTGTTCGGCAGCGGTTGGACATGGCTGGTGTGGAACGGTAACGATCTGGAGATAACGACAACCCCCAACCAGGACAGTCCGCTGAGCCGGGGGCACCAACCAGTTTTGGGACTGGACGTCTGGGAGCACGCCTACTACCTCAAATACCAGAACCGTCGGCCCGACTATATCGAAGCCTTTTTCAACGTCATCAACTGGGCGCAGGTCGACGCCAACTTCAAGGCTGTCCGCTGACCCTTACGGCCTCCTCCCGCTGCCGTCGTTTGCCGAGCTCGTTCGTCCCGGCAACCCCTGTCAGGGACGATCGAGTTCATGACGCACGGCCAAGCCGATTTTTTCCAGGGAATAGGGTTTGCGCAGGTATTCTCCGGCGCCGAGTTCCTGCAACGCACTCACACGCTCGTTTTCGGAAAAGCCGCTGGCGACGACGGCCTTCTGGCCGGGGTGGTGTGTGACAATGCGGCGGTAGGTCTCGAGACCGTCGATGCCGGGCGGCATGATCATGTCCAGCACAACGAGGTCGACTTTATTGGTGCTCAGATAGGCGACGGCTTCCTCGCCGCTGGCGGCCGTCACCACGGTATAGCCCAGTTTGCCCAGCATTCGCCCGGCAATGTCCCGCTGGTCGGCGACATCGTCAACCATAAGGATGGTTTCGTCGCCCACGTAATCCTCGAGAACCGGACGCTTCGTTTGGAAACGGAGTCGGGCGTCTGGTCATCAACCCGCCATCGACGTTTTTTTTCGGCACCGGCAAGTCCTTCATTTGAGGTTCAGGCGGATGGTTGGCAGAAGGTCTCGCGGGTAAAAAAGAGGAGCAGTACGGCCAGGGCCGCCCATACGATCATCAGGCCGAATCCGGCCCGGTAGGCCTCAAGGCTGTAGACGCGAACCCCCGTTTCGAGGGCTCCCGCCCAATACCGGTCGAGCATCCAGCCGATGGCCGGCTGCAGCAGGGTCGGCCCCATCATCACGCCCATATTGGTTATTCCGGTGGCGGTGCCGGAAAGGTGCGCCGGTACCGATTCCTTTGCGAAGGCAAAGCCGATGATCATGCAGCCGGAGCTCAAACCCGTCAAAACGAGGAGCAACACCAGAAGCGGCAAGGGCAGACCGGGGATCAGGATGAGTACCGACCAGCAGACCAGGGCGACAATGGATCCCCCGATATAGAGTGGTTTGCGGCGGCCCCTGCGGTCTGATAGCCATCCCAGCACGGGGCCCCCGACGGCCCAGGCCACCAGCAGGGTGGTGGTCAGAACAGCCGCCCGGGTTGGCGCCAGACCGTAATGCGTCGTAAGAAAGGGCACGCCCCACAAGCCCGAGAAGGCCAGCACCGGTCCAACCACGCCGCCGGGAATGAGGAAAAGCAGAATCGTGTTGGGATAGCGCAGAACCGTCCCTATGCCGGCCAGGATGGACACCGGTGCGGCCGGCGCTGCGGCTTGGTCGGCGGGAGCGGGGCTGGCGTAGCCCTTGTCGCGGGGATGATCCCGGACAAAGGTCCAGATGGCGGCCGCGACGACAACCGTCGCAAACCCTGACACCAGTATGGTGGGGCGCCAGCCGAAGGCGTCAACGCAAAGCCGCAGGGGCGGCCCGGCGCAGACCGCACCCATCACACCCACAAACAATGCCATGCCGGCCACCATTCCGTAAAGACGCGGAGGGAACCAGTTGTTGGCCAACTGCAGACAGCCCACGAAGGCGACGGCCACCGAACCACCGATCAGGAAACGTCCCAGGCCCACCAGAACGATGTCCGGCGCCAGCGCGAAGATCAGGGTGCCGCTGGCCGCCACCAAGGCTCCCAGGCTGAGCAGGCGCCGGGGCCCCCAGCGGTCGGCGATGATGCCCGTGGGAACCTGCATGGCGACGTAGCTGTAGAAATACAGGGCCGAAAGATGGCCCAGGGCAGCGGCCCCGATGCCAAACTCGCGCATCAGCGCGTCGGTCATGACGGCCGGGGCCACGCGCTGGAAAAAGGCCAACAGATAGAAAAGGGCGCCCAGCCCCCAGACCACCCAGGCCGCGCGCAGGGGCGGACCCGGTTGGGTACCTGCAGTGTTCATCGTTCGCTTTCCCAATTGATCGTCTCGCCGTGCACCTTTGCATTGTCAGGCGATACCGCGCCAGACAGCTTTCAGGGGCCTATAGCCCTTGGGACGGCGTGAGTGCAAGTGTGGTTTTCGGGTCCACCTCCCGGCGTGCTTATCGCGTGCCGAATGCGGATTGTCCCCGGAATCTGTTTGCAGCCGGCACTGAAATGCAGTAATGATCGGCTTTTCCCGGAACCTCCCTTGGACGGAAGCGCCGCGATGTTGACCCCAACCAAAAGCCATGCGCTGCTGCACCTTCTGATCGGCGCGATAATGATCAGCTTCTCGGGCGTCTGGGTCAAGGTCAGCCACGTGCCACCTGCTGTTTCGGCCTTCTACCGCGTGCTCTTCGGCGGTCTGCTCCTGTTGGCCGTGGCTGCCGTGAGGCGCGAGGGCTTCTGGCAGGGAGGCCGTCACTTGGGCCGGGGAGCGCTGTGCGGATTATTCTTCGCTCTGGATCTGGCGCTTTATCACTACGCGGTTCACTATGTCGGACCGGGGCTCGGCACCATCCTGCCTAATTTCCAGGTGTTCATCCTGGCGGCTGTCGGGATGGCTTTTTTCGGGGAAAGGCTGCGCCTGCTCTACGTTCTTTCGGTGCCCCTGGCCCTGCTGGGCCTCATTCTGGTTGTGGGGGTCGATTGGTCGACGCTGGGGGCCGACGATCGTCTGGGGATTTATTGCGGACTGGGCGCGGCCGCATGTTATGCCGGTTTTCTGCTCTCCATCCGCGCCCTTCAAGGCGAGCAGCAGGGCGCCACTTTCTTCAGCGTACTCACCATGGTTTCGTTGTTGACCGCCGTTTTCCTGGCGCTCGAGGTCCTGCGTCTTGGCGCCAGTTTCGCCATCCCTGACCTTCAGACGTGGGTTGCCCTGATCGCCCTGGGTTTCGGCAGCCAGTTTGCCGGCTGGTTGCTGATCACCAACGCGCTACCGCTCATCCGCGCTTCGCTTTCAGGACTGATCCTTTTGCTGCAGCCGGCCCTGGCGTTTATCTGGGACGTACTCTTTTTCCAGCGCCCCACGAGCCTGCTGAACTGGGCGGGCGTGGCCATCGCGCTGATGGCCATCTATCTGGGGGCCTACCGGCCGAATACGGCCGCGAAGCAATAAGCATGGACAGGCTTTTTAAGGTTAGCGTGAGCTTAGGATGCATCCATATTTCCCTCCGGATCCGAGCAGATGTAACGGCGTGCGAAACACCGTCTTCACATACGGGATGCGGCAAAAACGCTCAGGGTAATTTTCCATAGCGTTTTTTTCCTTTCGGACGCGGTTGTCTGACGGGTGAAATTCAGGTAAGGAAACAGGGGCAGGGGATCGGGACCCGATATCGCGCCCTGTTAAAAGCCGGAGCGTCGGCCGACATCAAGCGGCAAAGCTGGGCACCGTGAAGCTTTCGTTCGTCATTCCGACATACAATTATGCCCGCTTTCTCGAACGTTGCCTCGATTCGGTGATGACCCAGGAAAGCCTGGAACACGAGGTCGTTATCGTCGACGACGGTTCCACCGACGATACGGCCAACGTGGTATCGCGTCTTCGCCACCAGTATGCCCCCCGGGCCATCAAATACGTTCATCAGGCGAACGCCGGCCCCTCGGCCGCCCGCAACATGGGCGCCATGCATGCCAGCGGCGACCATCTGTGGTTTCTGGATGCCGACGATGCACTTGTGGCGGGTGCCGTGCAACGCCTGGCAGCGGCCCAGGCGCAATACCCGGACAGGGTCCTTTTATTCGCCGGCTACGATTCCATCAATCGCCAGAATGAAAGAACGGCCCACCGTGCGGCCGGCATTGCTAACGACCGCACCGTCAACTTCCAGCGCTGTATCAAGGGCCGTATCAGCGGCCTGACCATCGGTTCGGCCGTGGTCCGGACCGAAGCCTGCCGGGAGATCCAATTCCCGGAGGGGGTGCACAACAACGAGGACGTGGTCTTCTTTGCCCACCTGCTGGCCCGCTATCCGGCCGTTGCGGTGCCGGGCATTGCGGTGGTCAAATACCGCCACGAAGGCAGTCTGCGACGCAACCTCGAACGCATCGAAGCGAGCGGTTTGGATCTTGTCGATCACCTGTTCGATCCGAATCGTTTAAATCCGAAACAGCTCGGGCTACGCCGACGCTTCTTCGCCAAGCGCTGCCTGAGCATCTCCCGGACCTGCTACCTCCACGGGGAATACCGCAAGGCCAGGTCTTACTACGAGCGCGGCATACGCGCCTATCCGTGGTTCCTTTTCAAGGGGTCCAACCTGCGGAAGTATATTCGCAGTTGCCTCAGAGGCCTGATTCGATCCGGCCGAGGGTAGGGTCGGGAAAGCGGGCCTGACCTGCAAGCCGGCCTGGTGCTGACAAGCACTATCAGGATACGGCCAGCGCACGAAACCAAGCCGAGAGCCATGCAAGCGAAAAATCTCAAAATTGCCGTTGTCGGGGCCGGGGCGATCGGTGGCGTGACCGCCGCTTTGATGACGAAGGCGGGATGGCAGCCGATCCTGGTCTGCAAACATGCAAACACCCTGTCCCAGGTGACCTCGCCGGGTCTGGTCGTCACGCGGCTGGGGGAGACGCACACCGTGCCGGTGCGGGGGGTGCTGACGATTGCGGAACTCCCCCGGGACCTGGACGTCGTCTTCCATGCCACCAAAGCCAACGTTTGCGTTGCCGTGGCCCGGGAACTCGAGCCGTTCCTGCACGCGCAGTCCATCGTGGTTTCGATGCAGAACGGCATCAGCGAGGATGCCCTGGCCGGTGTATTGGGCCGTGAACGGGTGGCCGGCTGCGTCGAGAACCTGGCGGCGACGCTGAGGGGCCCCGGAAAAGTCGAGGTGACTTCCGAAGGGGAGTTCATTCTCGGCCACATCGACCACAAGCAGGACGAGCGCATCAAAATGATCCAGCCCATGCTGGATGCGGTCCAACCGACCCGCATCACCGACAACATCATGGGGGAACTCTATTCCAAGCTGATGTTCAACGCCTGCATCAATGCGCTGGCGTCCATCAATGGTGTGGCCCTGGGGAAACTGCTGGCCGTGCGTAAAGTCCGCAGCGTATTCATCGCCCTCATGCAGGAATGCCTCAGCGTGGCCGACGTCGTGGGTATCCGGCTGGCGCTGGCGCCCAAGAATCTGGATCTCTACAAGCTGCTGCGGGGCAACGGCCTCTGGGACCAGTTCAAACGCCACCTCATTCTCTGCATCGTGGGGATCAAGCACCGCCGCATCAAGCCCTCCACCCTGCAGTCCCTCGAGCGGGGGCGGCCCACCGAAATCGATTACCTGAACGGATATATCTGCGACCGGGCCGCCGAGCATGGCCTCACCGTTCCGGTCAACCAGGCTGTCGTGGCCATGATCAAGGAAATCGAGGCCGGGAAACGCTCCATGTCGATGGAAAATATGAACGATCCGGTATTCGCCGCTTTCTGAATGGTCGCTGGCCACCGGCTCTCGGCTGCGCCAGGCGGGCGTTTTATCGTGCAATCGAAAAAACTGAGGATGTGGCATGCGGGCCAATGAACTGAAGGTCGCGATTGTCGGGGCCGGCGCCATCGGCGGTGCAACGGCCGCATTCATGCGCCTAGCCGGCTGGGACCCGATCCTGGTCTGCAAGCATCCGCAGACCCTCGCCCAGGCGACATCTCCGGGGATCACGGTTTCCGGGGTGAAGGGCGTCCACACCGCGGCCCTCAGGTCGGTTCTGACGGTGGCCGACCTGCCCGCCGATCTGGATATCGTTTTCCACGCCACCAAGGTCAACGACTGCGTGGCCGTGGCCCGCGAGCTCCTGCCCCGGCTCCACGCCGAATCCATCGTGGTTTCGTTGCAGAACGGCATCAGCGAGGACGCCCTGGCTGCGACTCTGGGACGGGAGCGGGTGGCCGGGTGTGTTGTGGCCTGGGGGGCGACCAACCATGGGGGCGGCAAGATCGAGGTGACATCCGAGGGCGAGTTCATCCTGGGGGCCATTGACGCCCGGCAGGCGCCCCGCCTCGAACCGATCCGTAACATGCTGGCTGCGGTTCAATCCACCCGTATTTCCGACAACATCATGGGGGAGCTCTATGCCAAGCTGATGGTCAACGCCTGCATCAACACCCTGGGCGCCATTACGGGCGAGGCGCTGGGAAGCCTCCTGGCCGTGCGCAAAATCCGCAGCGTATTCATCGCCCTCATGCAGGAGGCCCTCGATGTGGCCAACGCCATGGGCCTGCGGGTGGCACCCGGCGCCGGCGGCAAGCTGGATTACTACGGTTTTTTAGACGGCTATGGATGGTACAGGAATTTCAAGCGCCATCTCGTCATCCGCATCATCGGCTTCAAATACCGTCGGATCCGTTCTTCCAGCCTCCAGTCCCTGGAGCGCGGCCGCCCGACCGAGATCGACTATCTGAATGGCTACATCTGCAAGCGCGCCGCCGAACACGCCATCCCCGTGCCGGTTAACCAGGCGATGGTGGCCATGGTCAAAGAAATCGAAAGCGGAAAACGAAATATATCCGTGGACAATATGAATGATCCCCGTTTCGATGATTTTTAAACAGCTGTGGCAATGCGGTTTCAAGCGTAATGGTCTTGCGCCTTGGCCGGCAGGGGCACTCGGTTCAGACCCCGGCCGGCGAAAACAATTGAACGCCATTCATATGGGAGGATAATATGCGACCCCTATTTCTTTTTTTTCTCGGAGCGTGCTTGGTGGCGGCGGGCGGCAGCATGCATGCCTATCCCCTGGACGGTTACGAATCCACCGGCATCCGCCGCATCGAAGCGGCCCGCTTGTCCGTGCTGGGCAAGCTGAAAGGGAGATCCCAGCCCCCGGGGGCGCGCCTGCCCCTGGAAATGGTCGACCTGCGGCTTCTCGACCGGCCCGATTTTGAACTGCCGGCACCCGACCCCGCGTTTACGGCGGAGATCAGGGCGCTGCTGGGCGGCCAGGCCGATAAATACGGCCTGGCGGTGCTGGATCTGTCCGACTTGGCGCACCCCCGTCTGGCGCTGCACCGCGCCGATCACAAACAAAACGTCGGCAGTGTCGGTAAGATCGTGGCGGCTGTGGCGGTTTTTCAGGCACTGGCGGACGCCTACCCCGACGATCTGGACGCTCGCCGCAGAATCCTGCAGGAGACGATCATCACCGCGGACGCCTTTATCAACCACGATCACCACGAGGTGCGCATCTGGGATCTCGACGCCGGAAAGCTCAGTTTCCGGCCGCTGCAATTGGGCGACAAGGGCACTTTTTACGAGTGGCTGGACTGGATGCTGTCCGCCAGTTCCAACGCCGCCGCTTCGACGGTGATGAAGCACGCCATGCTGATCAGGCATTTCGGAAGGGACTACCCGGTATCCGCGGACGAAGCCGGGCGCTTCTTCAAGGAGACCCCCAAGGCGCAGCTGGGCAGCTTGTTCGCCGAAACCTTCACCCGGGCGCTCGCGCGCAACGATCTGGACACCGAAAGCCTGCGCCAGGGGAGTTTTTTCACCCGTCACGGCAAGGCGCAGGTGCCTGGGACCACCAGCTACGGCACTGCGCGCGAACTGCTGCGCTACGTGGTGCGCATGGAGCAGGGGCGCCTGGTCGACCGTTTTTCCAGTCGGGAAATCAAGCGGCTGATTTATATGACCGAGCGCCGCATCCGCTACGCTTCCGCCCCCATCCTCAAAGACTCGGCCGTCTATTTCAAATCCGGATCACTCTACAGCTGCAAACCCGAGCCGGGCTTCAGCTGCAAGAAGTATCACGGGAACGTCAGGAACTACATGAATTCAATGGCGGTCGTGGAAACGCCGGCCGGCGTCAACCGCCTGCACTATATGGCCACCCTGATCTCCAACGTGCTCTACAAGAATTCGGCCGTGGAGCATCAGACCCTGGGCACCTACATCCACAAACTGATCGATGCCGATCATCCGGCCCCGCCGGCCGAGCCGGGACAACTGCCCGCGGAGATCACCTTCGGCCGCCGGCTGATCGGGTTCGGCGCGGAGCAGGAAGAACGCCTTCAGGTGGCGGAAGTTCAATCCCTCTTGGCGGGGTTGGGTTACAAGGTCGGCAAAATCGACGGCAAGTCAGGGCCGGCCACAGCGGCCGCCATCAGGGCGTTTCAGAAAGACCATCAACTCGCGGTGGACGGCAAGGTCTCGGCAGGCCTGCTGGAAAATCTGCGATCGGCCAGGAAGGCCAAGGCGCCATGATTTCCATCCGCGCCGTTAAATGCTTCTAAAGCAGGGACAAAAAAAGGCGGGGTGGTCG
>JASJBQ010000088.1 GCA_030066455.1 Desulfobacterales bacterium | reverse complement strand
TTTTTCGAAACCGTCTGCAACATGACTTTTTACGAGACTATCAATTTATAAGATCCGGAAAAATTCAGTCGTCCGATCGGGTCGATAAATACCAGCGATAAGTCTCTTCCAACCCCTCCAAAAGCCCAATCTCGGGTGTAAAAGACAAATCCGCATTGATTTTTTCGATGGAGGCAAGGGAATGCCTAATATCGCCTTTGCGGGGCGCCTCATAACGCGGCGCATGTTCATTTTCAGCCAAGCCGGATATCGCCTCCCAAAGGGCATTGATGGTGATGGCGTCCCCGCGGCCCACGTTGAAGACGCGTCCGGCCGCATTTTCCGCCGAAGCGGCCAGAAGGTTGGCACGGACGACGTCCTTGACATTGATGAAGTCGCGGGTCTGCCGACCGTCGCCGAAAACGGTCGGCGGCTGTCCGTTGGCCGCCCAATCCATAAACAGGGAAATGACGCCGGAGTAGGGAGACGTCGGAAACTGGCGCGGGCCGAACACGTTGAAATAGCGCAGGCAAACCGTCTCCAGGTCGTACAGGCGGGCATAGAGGCCGGCATAGTACTCGTTGACAAGTTTCTGCACGGCGTAAGGGCTTTCAGGCTGCGGTTTCATGTCTTCGTGTTTGGGAAGCGAGGGATCGCTGCCGTAGACGGCGCTCGAACTGGCCAAGACGACACGGCGGCATCCCTGGCGCCGGGCGGCGTCCAGCACCTTGAGGGTTCCCATTTCGTTGATGTCCGCCGATTCGATTGGCTTGTCGACCGAAATGGGGACCGACACCAGTGCGGCTTCGTGAAAGACGACCTCGGCACCGACGGTTGCGGCGTCGAGGAGTTCCTCGTCCCGGATGTCGCCTTCATGAAAGGTGATGGCCGGCATCAGGGATTCCAGGTTGGATTTGAATCCGGTCGACAGATTGTCGACAACTGCCACCCGGGTCCCCTGGGCCACCAGGGTTTCGACGATGTGCGAACCGATGAAGCCTGCCCCACCGGTAACAAGTGCGCTTTGAATGGCCATTGACGATCCTTTCGTGACAAACTTTTCCCCCCGCCGATGCCCATGGCCTGCATGGTAAACGCCCGGAGGAACTCATCGTGGGCGGCCGTAATACCCGCCTTGAGATGAAATTGATCCGACGAGGGGCTCGGAAAGCCTGAAGGGGCGTTCACCGTATGATCCCGATCAGAGCAAATATCCAGGACGAAAAGCCGTTCGCTTGACAGCACCACGGCGACAGGGGGCTACAAAAAAAACTTGCTTTGCGCCTCACGGTTTAAGATATGTGAACCGTTGCCCTTCGCCCGCGCGAACGGCAATAAAAATGTATGTCAAATCGATCCGGATTGCACCCTTAAAAACGGCGGCGGCACAATAGCGGCTCAAAACAGCAATGCCCAAATGAACTTCATCGACCTGAGAGCCCAGCAAAAGCGCATCCGTTCTAAAATCGAAAAAGCCATCGCGGCGGTGCTCGATCACGGCCAATATATCATGGGCCCTGAAGTCCGGTTGCTGGAGCGGCAACTGGCCGAGTTCGCCGACGTCAGACATGCGGTGGCATGCGCTTCGGGTACGGATGCCCTGCTGATTGCCCTCATGGCCAGCGATATCGGCCCCGGTGATGCGGTTTTCACATCCCCCTTTTCCTTCGTCGCCACGGCGGAGACCGTCAGTCTGCTCGGCGCCACGCCGGTTTTCGCCGATATCGACCCCGTAACATTCAACCTGGATGCGTCGAAGCTCGCGGCTGCAATCCAGGACCTGCGGGATCGCAACCCATCCCGGCATCCGCTGCCAAAGGATTTCAGGACGATCAGGCCCCGGGCAATCATCGGTGTCGATCTATTCGGTCTGCCGGCGGATTACGACACCATCACGCCGCTGGCGGGCCGCGAGGGGCTGGTGCTGATCGAAGATGCGGCCCAGTCCTTCGGGGCGGAATCCAGAGGTCAAAAGGCGTGCGCGTTCGGCGCGATTGGCTGTACCTCCTTCTTTCCCGCCAAGCCCTTGGGCGCCTATGGCGATGCGGGGATGTGCTTCACGGACGATGAAACGCTGGCCGCCGCCATGCGGTCGATTCGGAACCACGGGGCCGGCAGCGATCGCTACGACCACGTCCGCCTGGGACTCAACGGCCGCCTGGATACGATCCAGGCGGCCGTCTTGCTGGCTAAATTTGATATTTTCGAGGAAGAGGTCCAGTTGCGGCAGGAGGCCGCCGCAAGGTACAATCGTCTGCTGGCGGATATCCCCGGCATCGCCGCGCCTGAGATTTTTGAGGACAAGCGCTCGGTTTGGGCCCAGTATTCTCTGGTGGCACGCGATGAGGCGCTGCGTGACCGCCTGCGCGCCGACCTGAAAGCCGCCGGTATCCCCACGGCGGTCTATTACCCCACACCCCTGCATCTGCAGCCCGCCTTCAAATCTCTCGGCTACCAAGCAGGCGACTTTCCGGTCTGCGAGGCGATCGCCCGGCGGATATTCAGTTTGCCGATGCATCCCTACCTCAAAGCCGCTGACCAGGAAAACATGGCCCGATTGATCAGGTCAGGCGCAAAGCCCTGAAAACCGCTCCCCACAGAAACGGAAGAACAAACGGTTTGACGATATTGAAACACCACCAGATCAGGATCACCACGAGGCCGATTCGTATGGCGGCCTCGAGCGCCCTGGTCTGGAACCGCCTGTCGTCCGGAGATTTGGCATGGTCGCGCATGGTGGCTCCTGTTCATCTGGATGAGGGCCGGCCCGCCCGGACTTCGGCCTGGTAAAACCACGGCCGATCGTCGATGCTGGCCGCTAATTGTCGAGTGCTGTCCGAACCGCCAGGCCGATCTTCTCCAGGGTGTAGGGTTTGCGGATATAGGGCCCGGCCCCCAGCTGCTGGACTTCCCAGACGCGGTCCGTCTCCGAAAGACCGCTGGCGACGAGGTCCCAGAGCCGGGAGCGCATGCGCTCCATCCTCAAATCGCGCGCGGGCGGTTTTCCGCGCCGCACGGCGCGTTGACGGGAACGATACCGGGATTGACAGACGCCGATCGGACACCAGATTATAGATGAACTTTATGTTTGGAAATTGCAACGCCGACTTGATGTTCCGAGCCGGGCACATTAAACGAACAGAAACGCTACGCTGATAGGAAATGCCGGTCAACATGAGCACGAGCGGACGAAAACCAAAACTGCTGGTCACCGGGGCCTCGGGATTCATCGGTCACGAGGTGGCCCGCCAGCTCGCCCGGGGCGGATACCGACCCCGGTTGATGATTCGCCAGGCTGGAGACGACTGCGAAATCTGCCATTTCGATGCGGATTTCGTTAAAGCCGACCTTCGCCATCACGAAAGTTTAAAGGCGGCCGTCCAGGGCGTGGACGGTGTCCTGCACCTCGCCGCACGGGCCACCTTCGAAAATTACGACGCCTTGAAACCCTCCATCCTGGACGGTTCCATGGCCTTGATGCAGGCCGCCATCGAAGCCGGCGTGCGCCGCTTCGTCTACAGCTCGAGCCTCCTGGTCTACAGCGGCAGCCCCGCGCCGGTGACGGCCGCCACACCGGTCAATCCGGTGCTCGACTACGGACGCGTCAAGGTGGAAACCGAAAAACAGCTGTCCCGCATGGCCGCCTCGGCCGGCATGGCTTTTGCCGCCCTGCGCCTGCCGCACGTCTACGGACTGCGGGATCTGTACTTCCGCCAGATGCAGTCCGGCCGCATGATCCTGCCGGGCCTCGGCCGGAACCTTTACACCCACCTGCACGTCACCGACGCAGCCCGCGCCATCATCGCCTGCGCCGAGCAGGGTTACGCGGGCATCCTGCCGTTCGGTGACCGTCGGCCATCCACCTGGAACGAATTTCTCGACCAAGTCAAACCCCATTACCCGGACGCCCGCGTGTTCCGGCTGCCGCAATGGCTGGCCCTGCTGGCCACCACCCTGTTGACGCCCTTTCGCCATATCCGCCCCAACCCCGGGCTGGAGACGCCGGGTGCGGTGCGCACCTACAACTTCAACCTGGCCGTTGAACCGGAGCTCTTGTGGAATGACCTCGGGATAACCCCCATGTACCCGTCCATCTTCGTCGGGGTCCCGGCCGCCGTGACGACCTGGATCGACAACGGTGCACTGCTGGACGCCGTCAGGTAGCGCCAGCCGCAACAGGCATCTTGCTTCCTTGACCAGCGCCCCTGCGCGATTGAATTCCCTGGCCTATGTAGGTTTCGCTTGTGCGACGATCACGGCGCCACGGCAATAAAAGCTCTGCGCCCATGGCCCGTGTCGATACTTTGAGTATCATCCAAGGCACCGATAATAGGAGCGGAATCAACGCTGTGGTGAGGTTGCCGCCGTCAGGCTGGACGCGGTGGGATAAACCGCTGAAACCGATTGAGACCGGATTATCGCTGCCAGCCGCGGATCGGCGCTAGCGCGGCCGCAGGCTTTTTCCGCCCGCCAGGAAAACGCGGAAGGCCTGCTGAGTCACTCGGGCCAGGTTTTCCCCGGCATCGCGCATGGACGCCTCAAGGGTGGTCGGGCCGGTGCAGAGACTGAAAACGGCATCGATGCCGGTGGCGTGCAGGTCGCCCAGATCGGCGCCCACGCTGCCGGCGATGGCCAGGCAGGGGACGCCGTGCGCCTTGGCCACCGCCCCCACCCCGCCGGGGGCCTTGCCAAAGACGGTCTGAAAATCGATCTGACCCTCACCGGTCAGGACCAGATCGGCGCCGGCCAGCTTTCCCTCCAGGCCGACCAGCTCGAAGATGATGTCGATGCCCTGCCGCAGTTCGGCGCCCAGAAAGGCATGCAACCCTGCGCCGAGTCCGCCGGCAGCCCCCGCACCGGGCATCTCGGCCACCTCCCGCCCTATCTGTTTCGTGATCACCGCGGCCAGGTTCCTGAGACCCCGGTCGAGTTCGTCGACCTGCTTCGGGCTGGCGCCTTTTTGAGGTCCGTAGACGGCCGCGGCCCCGCGCGGCCCGCAAAGGGGGTTGTCCACATCGCAGACGGCCTCGAAGCGCGTCGACCTGATCCGGGGATCCAGGCCGGAGAGATCGATCTTGGCGATGGCCCCCAGGGAGGCGCCGATACCGGGCAGCTCACGGCCCTCCGCGTCGAGAAAGCGGGCACCCAGCGCCTGGGCCATACCGATACCGCCATCGTTGGTGGCGCTGCCGCCGATGCCCACGTCGATCTTCTTCGCCCCCAGGTCCAGACCCGCCCGGATCAATTCACCCGTGCCGTAGGTGGTTGTGCGGGTGGGGTCCCGCTGATCATCGGGCAGCAACGCCAACCCGCTGGCCAGGGCCATCTCCACCGTCACCAGGGACATGGCGGGCACGTAGCAATAGTCGGCCGCCACCGGTTCGTCGCGGGGGCCTGTCACGGTAAGGGTGCGCCGCTCGCCGTTTAAAGCCTCCACGGCCACGTCCACCAGGCCGTCGCCGCCGTCGGCCACCGGGACTCGAACGATCTCGGCCTCGGGAAGAACTTCACGAATGCCCGCCGCCATGGCCTCGGCAGCTTCGGTGGCGGTCAGTGAGCCTTTGAATGCATTGGGGGCAGCGACGATTTTCATGGGATGACCTCTCGCAGAATTTGAACGCCCAGCACCAAAATCGGTGGCGGTGTCGAGCCCGTGGTTTCGCGATAGCGGCGGTGGGGGCACTTGGGGCGAATGGCGGCTCGGACCAAAGGTATGACGAGGCTGGTCTGAAATGTCAAGGCCATCATGCCTGCCCCGGAACGGCTAACGGCGACCAGCGATCAGTCCTCTAACGGATGTCCCCGGCACCATCGATGCTGGCGCTGCCGGCCAGACGGCCGTGTGCGGAGAGATTGTGAAATACCTCCCCACCGGCCCAGGCCTTGATTGACTCGCGGGCTGAATTCATCTACGGTCGGGTTTCGGTATACTCTTGCCCTTCACCTGTCAGAGGGAGAACCCCCGCATGCATAAGACACTAGGCGTCATCTTAACGATCGTTCTTACCGCCGTACCGCTGTCCGCGCAGGAGCTCACGGGCACGCTGGAAAAAATCGACAAATCCGGACGGATACGAATCGGCTATCGCGAGACGGAGCCCCCCATGTCCTTTCTGAACGAGGACAATCAACCGGCGGGATACACCATAGACATATGCAGGGCGGTGGTGGCCGGGATCGAGGACAAAATCGGACGGGCCCTGCAAGTCGATTTTATCCCGGTAACAGCAGATAACCGTTTCAAAGCGTTGCGTAAAAACTCGATCGACCTTCTGTGCGGCTCCACAACCCAAACCCTTTCCCGCCGTGAACTCGTCGACTTTACCCAGTTGACCTTCGTCACCGGCGCATCCTTCATGACGTTGAAAGACAACCAAAAGATAGGCGAAGCCGGCCTTGAGGGGTCGCGCATCGGTGTCGTGCGCGCCACGACCACCGAAACGGCATTGCGCCAACTCATCCGCGACACGTCGACAAATGCCGAGATTATTTTGTTCGATGCGGCCGACAAAGGCCTCGATGCCCTGCGCCAAAAGAAAATCGATGCGTTTTCCTCCGATCAGGTCGTCCTTCTCGGATTGGCACTGAAAGCATCTGACACGGCCGCCTTCACCGTCAAATCGGATGTCTTCTCTTTCGAGCCTTTTGCACTGGCCGTCAGACGGAACGACGCCGATTTCCGCCTGGTCGCCGATCGCGTGATTGCGGAGCTTTATCGGTCGCGAAAAATCTTGCCGATCTATGACCGGTGGATCGGCAAGTACGTGGGCCGTCGGCTGCCCGCATTCGAGGCCATGATCCAAATCAATGCGACACCCGAATAAAAAAACGATGGGTTCTGAAAACTGCACCGATCGGCACACGAGAGCGATCAGCCCGGTATACCGACCGTAAGCCATGCCGGTTATGGTGGTGGCCGCTGTTTACGGAATGCAAGCCGGTCCGCGCGCACCCGAAGCAACGATTAGCCATCCAAAAAAGGGGTTGTGTTGCCAGATGGAATGGCAAACGACACGCATTTAGAAGCCGTTTCGAGCAGTTGCCATCGTCACGATGATGCTTTTGATGCTCCACGCCGCTGTGCGGATCCAGTTGGTTGCCACGAGGCGTTCGATGAGGTCTTGGCGCTTTCCCGCTTGAAGCCGTTGATGAAGGGGGACCTGCAGACGGAATGTCGACAGCCAGACGGTGGCCACGGCGAGCGTCGCGATGTAGGCCGAAGATCCGTCGGCTCCCGACAGCCACCACCCCAGAAGGAAAAACAGTTCAGCCAGCATCAACGGCAGAACGACCACCGAAATCCTTACAGCATACCAGCGGTGGTAGCGGACGAAATCTTCGGGTGGAATGCGACGAAAGCCCGGGTAAATGATCAGTTGAACCAGCCAGATGAGGATCATCAGCCCCCAACTGACAGCCAGATTGAGGGAATCGAAGGGTAACATTTCAAGGTATTTACCCGTTTGAAGGCGTGTGCGTCAGGTAAGATTAAGCGTCCTGGACAAGTCGGCAAACGCGACTTCACGGAAGACGCCGCGATTAATCAGGCTCTAATTCAGCAATGCACGGTCGAGTTTTTCAACCGACCGTGCATTTTTCATGGTGGGGGATGCCGTCAACCGGCGATCGAAACCGGGGAGGCCTTGCCGATGGCTTCCATGGTTTCATCGTACTTGCCGCGCATGTCGACGCTTCCCTGCTCGATTTGCTTTTTGACGGGACTCCAATCCGACGGGCACTCGGTGCGCAGTTGCTCGACCCGCTGCGCCATGTCATCCATGAGCATGTTGAGGTCCTGAACATTCATCAGGATCTTTTCCTTTTCGGCCGAGCCAAGCTTGTCGATTTTGCGCATGGCGTCGTACATTTTGGCTTTCCATGAAGCCATTTCCGCTTCCATCGCCGAGCAAAAGTCTTTTACGTCCATTGCTGCCTCCTTGGGGTTTTGGATGTTATTTGTCCATTGTAATTTTCGAGGACCAAGAGTGCCAGTCTCCAGTGGGTATATGAACCAGAGTGTATACACACAATTTGATGTTGACCAACGAGGAGATGGCGCACGGGTGTGCAGTTGATCGCTTAACATCTGCCGTAGGTGTCATGTCGTCCTGGAAAGCGTCATGTCTGCAAATGGTTCTGATCAGGCGTCCACCGCAACGAGGGATAGACCCAACTGAGTTTCAACCTCTCTGACTTTCTGAAGCTCGCTTTGGCTGAGTTCGGAAGGCCTCATGTCGTGGCAACGGAATGCCAGCAGAATTTTGCCCAGATCTTGTTCCAGCGCAGTAATCTTTTGATGCATTTCGGGAGTCATTTGAGTATCGAGACTACAAACCATGTCATCACCTTTAATGAATAAAAATTTTGTTCTTTAGATATTAGTTGCAAATACCAGATTCGCAAGGCAGGAAGTTTCAGGGCGCATTGATGGCAAATCCCTCCTATTTTCTCTGCCATCTCACTTCAAGGGGCCGGTGAACCTGATAAAACCGGAGTCGGAAAATTGGGTGATGCCGGATTTCAGCCATCGTCCGGCAACGTCGATAGCGCTGAATGGATCGGCGGCCGAACTTCGCAGGCTCGGGCGTTTGATCGCGATGACGCCTGATCTTGGAGATTGTTGCGAGCGATCGACCGATCGCGTCAGGGACAATCTCAGGTGGGGCCTTGGGGCGGTCGGCCCACCGCCCGGGGATGAGGCCGGATCGAAAGACCGGCGGCCCGGCCCTCGGAAGACCCCCCCTCCGTTTCGGCTTTATGGACATATTTGCGACCGAGGCCGAATGCGGTTGTCACCAGCAAGCCGACCGCAGCGGCCTGCGCCATCCCTGCAGGGATCGCCTCCCCCGCCTGCCCGGCTGCGGCCACGGCGTCCAGCCCCAAAGCCGTGTAGAGCACATCCACCAGCACGCCGCAAAGCAGCGCGCATCCAGCGATGGATCCAAGGTAGATCAGCGTTGTGCGTCGGCCCAGGGTTCGCAGCACGACCGCCAGGGCCGCCGCATTGGTGGCCGGCCCGGCCAGAAGAAAGACCAGGGCCGCCCCCGGGCTGACCCCTTTCAGGATCAGGGCGGCAGCGATGGGCGTGGATGCGCTGGCACAGATGTAAAGCGGTATCCCGGCAGCCAGCATGATCAGCATGGCCGCTATTCCGCCGCCGAGGTATGCCGTTAGCAACTGCGCCGGTATCAGGGCGGAGATCATACCGGCCAGCAATACCCCGACAAAAAACGCCGGCGCCATGTCCGCCCAAAAGTCCGTGAAAGCAAAGCGCAGCTCCCGCACCGCTCTTCTCCCGGTCGCAGCGCAAGCGGTTTTGAATGCGGGCCCCGGCCGTTTTGGAGAGTGTTCCAGGGGGCTAGCAGACGTCGCAGCGGTCGAAGCCGAGGTCGCGTCCGACGCCGTGTGATTGACCGCAATGCCAGCGGTAAAGGCGGTCAGGAAAGCCGCCAGAGGGCGCACCACGGTCATGATCGGATCCAGCAGTGCATAGGTAATCGCGATGGAATCGGCGCCCGACTCGGGCGTCGAGATCAGAAAAGAAGTGACGGCCCCTTTGTTGGCCCCTTGCTGGTGCAGCGACACGGCTGCCGGCAGAACACCGCAGCTTCACAGCGGTAGCGGAATGCCCAGCAGCGACGCCTTGATGACCGGCAGAAAGCGCCCCCGGCCCAGATGCCGGGCGACGGCGTCCGCGCTTAGGAAGACCCGGATCAAACCGGCCGCCGTCAATCCGATCAGAATGAACACGGATGCTTCCAACAGAACCCGCCAGCTTTCGAACAGAACCGTGACGAACACATCGAGCATAAGGCCTTGCCTCCAATCTTTCCCAGGGCATCAGGGCAAATATTTACTTAATAAACTAAGCACTGGTGCGCTGACGACAACCTGATGCCCGCGACAACGGCGGCAGCCGTGCCCGAGCGGTCGAAGGTGGCAACCTGTCGAAATCAATACACTTTCCACCTATCCACCCAAATTCAATTTAACCTGTTGAATTTATTTGATATTTCATTATAATGCTTTGCATGAGGCCCAAACACACAGGACATCGCATCGAACCTTCATGGCGTTCCCGGACTTGGTTCAAGCCCCATGCACCCGGGCGCCAAATAGGCCGATATGCCTGAACCCTTTAACGCCTGAGTATCTTTAGCCATCACGCCGCACCCATGGAAAACAACCCCGTCGCCCGCGACCTGCTGAACACCATCCCGGTGGGCGTTTTCCGCATGTCGCCCGAGGGCCGATTCGTCGACCTCAACCCGGCGGCCGCCGATATCCTGGGATACCCGGAACCCCAGGCGGTGATGGCGCTTCCCGCGCTTGCCTTTCTTCCCGATCCTTCAGCCTGGCCGCTTTTTCTGTCCCGGATTGAAAAAGAAACGACCGCTTTTGAACTACGCTTCAAGCACCGCGACGGGGCGAGTGTGCCGTGCACCCTGACGGCCAGGGCGAACCGCGATAAGAATGGCCGGCTGCTTTCAATTGACGGCACAATGGTGCCTGCGAGATCCTATCGGGGGGAAAATACCGAACGCCGCCGGCAGACCAGTTATATGCGGGCCCTTCAGGATATCATGCTGGCCGTTGCCGGCCGGGTTGCGCCGCTGGAAGTTCTCAAGATTCTGTTGAAGCATACCCTGGCATTGATGCACACCCGCCACGGTTATTTTTTCCAGTATGAAGCGCAAACCGATACCCTCGTGCTGAAAATCGGCCAGGGGCTCTACCGAGAGATCGTTGGCTTCGCCATCAAAAAGGGCGACGGCTTGGTGGGCAAGGTCTGGCAGGACCAAACCCCGATCCTGATCAATAATTATCAGAATTGGTCGGGTCGCCATCCCGATGCGGCCTGGGATGCCGTCTATTCCGTCGCCGGTGTACCCCTCAAGTCCAAGGATTCGCTGCTCGGCGTCATCGGCTTCCTGCACACCAAGGAGGGCCGGCAGATCGAAGACCATGAGTTTGAGCTGCTGAATCGCTTTGCCGAACTGGCGGCCATTGCGCTGGACAAGGCCAAAGTGGACGCCAAGCTGGAAGCTGAACTGGCCGAGCGCCGGCAGGCCGAAGAGGCTTTCGTCAAAAGCGAGGAGCGCTATCGATCCGTGGTCGAGGACCTGGCTGAATTCGTTCTGCGCTGGAGACCGGAGGGGCGTGTCATTTTCGCCAACGAAGCCTACTGCCGCTACAAGGGAAAACCCAAAGCCAAAATCATCGGACGCAACATCGAAGCGCTCTTTTCCAAATCGGCCTACGACCAGGCCCTGGAGATCATCGCCCGCCTAAGCCCCGACCATCCCACAGAGGCCAACGATATTCTGACATGGGGACCTGACAGCCAACCCATATGGGAAGAGTGGACCGACCGGGGCATTTTCGACGCTGCCGGGCGACTGACCGAAATCCAGTCCGTCGGCCGCAATATTACCGAACGCAAGCTTGCCGATAAGGCCCTGCGTGAAAACGAGCACCGCTTCCGCTCCTTTTTCAATTCCAACCCGGAGGGCATCATCCTCGTGGATCTGGAGGGGCGCATCCTTGACGCCAACCGCAGTCTGCAAAAGCTGGCCGGCTATCGGCTGGAAGAATTGCAGGGCAAACCTTACCATATGTTCGTGAATGACAGGTACCATGCCTGGATCGCGCAGAATATCCAGGACTTGATGCGAGGCCTCGTCACCGACGAGCCCCTGGAGATCGAATACGTCAACAAGGGCGGCACAAGTGTGTTGATCAGCGCCCGTGGATGGGTCATTACGGACGAAGACAGTCAACCCGTGGCGCTGGGCGCTTTTGTCCGCGACGTGACCAAAGAAAAGCGGCTGACGGCCGAGAAGGCCGATTTGGAAACCCAACTGCAGCAGACCCAAAAGATGGAAACCATCGGCACGCTGACCGGCGGCATCGCCCACGACTTCAATAACATTCTTGCCGGAATTCTCGGATATGCCGAACTGGGCCAGATGGAGACGGACAAGGCCCAGGAGGGCCTTAGGCGCTATCTGTCACGGATCGTGGATGCCTGTCACCGCGCCCGTTCCCTGGTAAAGCAAATTCTCCAGTTCAGCCGCCGGGACGATACCGATCTGACGCCGCTGGCGGCAACCCCGCTCTTTAAAGAAGCGGTCAAACTGCTGCGATCCACCCTGCCCGCAACCATTCGGATCAGCGCCGAATTCAACGCCAAACGGGACACGGTGGTCGCCGACGCCACCCAGCTTCACCAGGTCATCATGAATCTGGGCACCAACGCGTTTCATGCCATGCGCACGACCGGCGGAACGTTGACGTTCGTTCTTGAAAACCAGCGGCTTGACGAAGCTCGGTATGCCATGTCCCTGAGCATTCCGCCCGGTAATTATGTTAAAATATCGATTGCCGATACCGGTCCCGGCATCCCGGACGCCCTGCTGGAACGCATTTTCGAGCCCTATTTCACCACCAAGGAAAAGCAGGAGGGCACAGGCCTGGGGCTGGCGGTGACCTTTGGTATCGTCAAAAACCTGAACGGCTTGATCGCGGTCGAACAGAACGTCCCGGGAAGGACCACCTTCGCCGTCTACCTGCCGTTGGCGAAGAGCAGCGGTGCCCGGGGAGCCGAACCCTCTTACCGCCTCCCCCGCGGCCGGAACCAGAGAATTTTCTGCATCGATGACGAGGCTGTGTTTCTTGAAGTTGTCCAGAGGCATCTGGAGGGTCTGGGCTACCGTGTCACGACCTGCCGGAGCAGCGTCGAGGCGCGCGATCGAATGATGGCCGCGCCGGAGGCCTTCGACCTCATCATCACCGACCAGACCATGCCGGAGGTGACCGGCGTGCAGCTGGCCGCCGAAATTCGCAAGCGCAACCCCGTCGTGCCGATCATCCTCTGCACGGGATACAGTGAGGTCGTAACGGCCCCGATTGCGGGGCAGTTGGGCATCACGGCACTGATCATGAAACCCGTCACCCGCAGCGAGCTGGCCAAAACCGTACACCAAGCCCTTCACCCGGGCCCCGCGTCAGGGAACGATTAGGCTTGCAGCTGTCCGCGAGGCCCGCCTGATGACTCGGCCTAAGCGGCCTCGACCAGGGCGTCGATCTCCGCTTGCGTGAGCACCCGGTCGATATCGAGCATGATCTTGACCGCACCTTCCATGTTGGCCATGCCCAGAATGTAGCGCGTGTCCACACTGGCCCCGAATTCGGGTGCCGGCTCGATTTCCTGGTCCTGCACCGGCAGCACTTCGGTCACAGCGTCCACCACGATGCCCATCTGCACCGTGCTCTCCTGCCCGGCAACCTCGACCACGATGATGCAGGTGCGATCGTTGTAGTCGATTGCGGGCATGTCGAAACGCAGCCTCAGATCGGTGACCGGGATCACCTTGCCCCGCAGATTGATCACCCCCTTGACGAAGGCGGGGGTGCGCGGAACGCTGGTTATCGGCATCATGCCGATGATCTCGCGCACCTTGAGCAGCGAGATGCCGTAGTCCTCATCGGCGAGTTTGAATGTCAGATATTTGCCTGCCTTGGAATTTTCCATGGTTCGGTCCTTTTTGCAGAAGAGGGCGCCGGCGGGCGGCGATACAACCAAAGCCACCCGCCGATCGGGGGGGTAGACGTGGGCTAATAATCGCTGAAAGCTTCCTTGTCGTCCAGGGTCATGACCTGCATCGGCGCCGGGACCGCTTTCGTCCCTTCACTGGCCGTGCACGCAACCGGCGAAGGTTCTTGCGTTCCGGGTCGTTCGAGCGTCAGGGCAACCTTGCGGTTTCCCTCTACAAGAGCCACCAGGTCGCCTACGAATCCCTGCATCTGTTCGGCCTGAGCGCTCATTTCTTCGGAGGCACTGGCCGATTCTTCGGCACTGGCGGCATTCTGCTGGGTCACCTGCCCCATCTCGGTCACCGCCTTGTTCACCTGGTCGATCCCCTGGGCCTGTTCGTTGGAGGCGGCGGCAATCTCACTGACCAGTTCACCCACCTTGCGCGAGCTGTCAGCCACCTGTGAGAAAGCCGTGTTGGTCTGCGTGACCATTTTCGATCCGTCGCCGATCTTCTTGACGGTATCCTCGATCAGCTCGGCCGTGTCCCGGGCCGCATCCGCTGCCCGCATGGCCAGATTGCGCACCTCATCGGCCACCACGGCGAAACCGGCGCCGGCCTCGCCCGCCCGGGCGGCCTCCACGGCGGCGTTCAGCGCCAGCAGGTTGGTCTGGAACGCGATCTCGTCGATGGTCTTGACGATCTTTTGGGTCTCTTCACTGGCTTTGGAGATTTCTTCCATCGACGTGGTCAATTGCCCCATGGCGCTGTTGGCCTGGTCCACCACCTGGTTGGCGTCGGTCATAAGGCCGTTGGCCTGGCCGGCGTTGTCGGCATTCTGCTGGGTCATGGCGGCCATCTCTTCGAGCGAAGCAGAGGTCTCTTCGATGGCGGCGGCCTGCTCGGAAGCACCTTCGGCCAGCTGCTGGCTGGAGCCCGAGACCTGCGATGCGGCCGAAGCCACCTGGTCCGAACCATCACGCAGCCCTTCGATGATGCGCGTGACCGGTTTGGTAATGGCGCGCACGGAGAAGAATGACAGCAGCACGCCGATGATAAAGGTCACAACGCTCAGACCGGAGACAAACCAAAAGGTCATGTGCTTCAAGGATTCGACGTGGGCCTGCCGGTCGGCAATGATACCGGCGACCGCTTTCCGGATTTTCTGTGAGGCCACTTCAACTTCATGGGCGGCCTTGCGCATGACCGGATACTCGGCCTCGTAGGCAAACACGTTCTCGGCCAGCTTGGCCAGCGTCTCCACGTAACGGTTCGCATAGGTGAAAATCGCTTCGTCATCCAGGTCTTCGAAATTGGCGACCACTTTACGGGCTTTTTCCACGTATTTCCCGTCGTGGCGCAGGATGAAATCCTTCTCGTGGCGTCGCATCATCAGGTAGTCCACCATGAGCGCGTTCATCAGCATGGGTGACGGTGTTTCCTTGATGGCGCTCTCCAGCTTGTGGGCGTAGCCGCGCAGGTCACCGCGGATGCCGGAGCTCTTGTCACCCTGCGCCTGGATCAGGGCGGCCACTTGGTTGAAGGCTTTTTCATATGTCGCGCGGTTGGTACGCACCTGCGCGATCTCAGCGGTGATCGTGGTGATGCCCAGGGTCTTGGCGGATGTCTCGACATGCGCAAGATGCTTGTCGAGACGGGCCAGGGTTTCCTCCATGCGCTTCAAATACTTGGGATCCTGGCGGGCGATATAATCCTTTTCGTGCCGGCGCGCCATGAGCAGCTCCAGATCGATCTGGGTCGCGTCCTCGGCGATCGGAAAATATTTCTTTTCAGAGTCCAGCAGTTCGGTGGTCGTGGATTCCAGTTCCATCAGCGCCACCCCGCTGGTGACCAGCATTAAAACCAGCAGCGTACCGAAAGCAAA
>JASJBQ010000007.1 GCA_030066455.1 Desulfobacterales bacterium | reverse complement strand
GGAAGAAACTTATACGTTTGAGTTTCACCGAAACTATCTAGTGTCCATCCAGAAACACGAAAAATTCAATGTCTTCTGCGGCCAAAAAATTTGGAAGTGCTTCTCATTGAATGAAGAGCAGGCAGCATGAGACAATATTTAGATCATAAGCTCATAAATACGATTTCCAAGCGCATTTATCCATTGGGCATCAGACGCGCCGGCAACAACAGGCCAAGTTAGAATGTGGCCATCTTTTTCCGCGCCATCGTCAGCAAATTGGCCGCGACGACCGATGAGAGCACATAGCATTTGAAAGACCGCAACCCTTTCCAAGTGCAGCGCGTCAGGCCGAAACTGCGCTTGAGCCAGGAGATGCCGGATTCGATCCCGGCACGAAACCGCCGCAGCTTTTTGTAGACGTATTCGCTGCGGCACATGTCCGTTTCTTTAAGCCCGCGCTTTTTGGCGAAACAGACGTCCTTGATCTCGCGCTTTTTGGCTTTCAACAAATTATCTTGCGAGGCGAATCCGCCGTCCAAGGCGACTTTCAATGGATAGCGACCATAGATTTTTTCCTGCCGATCCAGCATTTGTTCGACCAAATCCGTGTCGGCCGGATTGCCTTCAAGGATAACGCAATCTAAAATCAAGTTGGAAGCACCGCCGGTCAGGCAGATTTTATGACCATAATAGGTCTCCCGGCTGTCCTTGATGATGATATCGGTGTGATCTTCGAAAATCGAGACCACTTTCTGATCGGCGGGAACGTTTTCACCTTGGATGACACGCCGGTACGTCTGGTCGTAGACTTGTCTGGCCAGATCCGCGTAATGTTTGATTTGCCCGAGCAGTTCAAACACGACGATACTCGCCGGGGAAAGCTCTCCCAGAACCTCCTCGGCTTTCGTGGCATAACCGATGGTCTTTTGCGTAACCTTGAGCAAATCTTTATACAGCCCAAGGCGCTGCTGTTTTGTTTTGGCATACTGGATGCCGACCATCCTGCGTTTGGCGCGGCGTTGGTGGTCTGTGAGAACGACTCGGATGCCGTACTCATCACGGGCTTTGTACAAAAGCCGGGTGAGCACCCGTACGCAATCGAAGAGCTGGGCGGAATCAAAAGGCTTATGAATATTGGTTTCAACAACCGTGCAGTCGATGCGCGCCTTTCGCCCCTGATCGATGTTTTCGTTTTTGGCCTGCATCAAGAGGTCTTGTGAAATGTGTTGCCATGTGTCCGGGGATATCCTTTTGATGTTGGCGTTGAGAGCGGATTTTCCAAATCCTTTGTCGGCAAAACCGATGCGACAAAACCTTCTTAAGGCCCGCGAGTCAACCATATGGAAAGCCAGTTGCTCATAAGTGAAAGAGTGGAGCTGCATCACGACGGCGGCGCGAAGCACCTGCTCGGCACTCATGCCTTCTGCGCCGGTATTGCGTTTTCGTACCTTTCCTTCGTTGAGATCTTGAAGAACATACTCGCAGATGGTAGGGGTATGATCGATAATCTGGCTGATGATTTCCAGTTCTCTTTCCTGGGGGTGAGCAGAAGCCGGTTCCATCAGAGGCATTTGTTTTTGCTTCTTTTTGCGCATTTTGCGTTGGGCCTTTTCCTTGTTTGTGCAGTTATTTTAGGTGTTTGGGGAAATACCTTATACCGCACACGGTGAGAAAAATCCATCGCAAAATGCGCTTTTTTCATTTATTTCAAACGGTTAGTATCACGGATGGACACTAGCTATGATTTTCCATGATATTGAAGCAGGCGATATTCTACTGTGGAGGGAAGTGCCTTAAAGAGTTTGTTTTGTCGTTCTATACAGCCCAAAACCAGACAATACCAAAATCATAAAATACACCTGCCAGCTTATCCTTACCTTGCTGTATCCAAAATAACACTTCAGGGCTGAAACCTCTGCGATAATATCCAGTTCTGACTAAAAACTGCCCGCTGGCCTCGTAATGAAACCACATTCTGTCTCGCCTTCCCCAATTTCGTCTTTCCTCATAAATACAGGCACAGGGGGACTCTCTATAACATGTCCTGAATGCACAATAGTCGTTAGAGCGACCACGTTGTGTCATTCATTTGAGAAAAGCCCGATACCATTGGGCTTTCGTTTTAACTTCAAACGGCATGCATCAATTCAGCTATGGTTTCTGAAAATGGGCAGCCAGGTTGAACGCTAAACGACGCTGAATTCCCACAGGTTGGCCACATCTCCGCTAAGGCCCGGTTAAAAGAAGCTTTTCAGATGGTCAAGTGCAAGCCTACGTCCAAGGGCGCCTCCCCTGTTTCTTAATGATGCGTCGGGAATGCTCACAAACGATTGACAATACATGCCGTTACGATAGACTGAACCAGAGGGTTGATTTCAGGGTTTGAACCGCACGAATAAAAGAGGTTCAAAAATGCGTGCTGAAGAACACGAGCGAAGACAAAACCCGCGGGTCTTTTTTTTAAAAGATGATGCCATGACTGTCCGCTTGGAAAAAATCGGGCAGCAAGAGGCACCCTTTCAAGTCCTGGTTAAAGATCTAAGTTCGGCCGGCATTGGTTTTCTGCTGAAAAGAACCGAGCCGGTTATCGTCAACTCAGGGGACCGATTGGTCATCACCGAGATAAAAGGCGCCAACGCCGTCGATTTTCTGACACATTCCGCCCTGGTCGTCGAATGGGTCGTCGACACGGAAATTTTAGACCATATCGGTTTCGGGTGCAGTTTTAATAACCTCGACAAGACCACGCAATCCAAGCTTGACCGATATGTTTTAGACTGGCGGTGAACCGATACCAGGCGCCCCATCGATACATTTCAATACGGGTCGACCATAAGGATTTCATTTTCGTTTTTGGGTTTCGGCTCGGGGATTCCCAATCTATTTTTCCGCAAGCATTGTCCCTAAAAGCCTTCCTCCAGAGCTGTCGTATTGCGTCATCCGGGTGACATGTTTTGACGTTCCGCGATCCATCCGGCTTCGATCGTATGTTTTTTCCCTCGTGGATAGATTGGAACACCGCCAGATGAAATCGATGTCCGCGACAGCCCACACCCTCCGACTATACGGTTATATTGGGTTTTCCAGAGATCACCTTCGGAAACCATTCTCGTCAGGATTAATATCTGATCAATGCATAAAACCAATCGGAATAAATGCACCGACTGGCACATTTATTGTATAGATATATCAACCAATCGTCTCATGCACGTTGCGGCCAATGCGACCGGCCAGGCAAGGGCTCAAGAACCTATTTTCATGATCTGGCGTTACGAATGGTACCAGAGGTTGTTGATTCCAACCTGACGGGTTCGACCGCACTCACATTTCGGAAACCTGCGGGAGTGCGCGTTCGGCGTAAATCAATTGCGATCTTGAAGTGACACGATGAGGATTCCGGGGGGGGTAGATTGTGTTCGTCGTATCTCAAACAAGCGATCTAGATAATCGAAGCGCGCATGATTCTTTTACCGGTGAAAAGGGTGCTACCGCGTCAGGACAGATCAGCACGGATAAGCCTTCAAACGGTTTTCTCCACGGATTTACGCTAGCCAATTTTCTGCAGTACGTCGAAATGGATGAGAAATCCTGGACCTTGAAGATTATCTCACGCGCACAATCCGGTTTCTTGCACTTCCGTGACGGCATCCTTCTTGACGCCCAAATTGATGGGAAAAACGGCGAAGAGGCGGCGCTCGAGATTCTTTCTTGGGACCAGGTCGACATCAATGTCGAAGGGGATTGCCGCGTAAAAAATGCAAATCTCAATCTCTCCTTGAGGCATCTGCTTCTTGAAGCCAATCGCCTGGTGGATGAACGCGCGTGACGGGCATGCACCGTTGCCTGGTTGGCTTGATCCACCACCTTGACCTGCAATCATTCGTTTCCCAAGCCACTAAGGGTTTTCAACCCCATGAGCCATTGCCCGAACCATCCTCACGGTTAAAATCGTTGCCGGGTACCTCAACGCCTTACCCTTCCTTTGATTGCATGAAGTTTACGATGTCAACAACCCGATGGAGGCCGGAGATCGGCGGCTACGTACGAAGGCGGCCGCGTTGACCCCAACCGCAATCATCAACGGATCATTGATCGTCGCCACGGATAGCTGCAATCAGGTTTAAGGATCCTTTGGCAGACCGGTTCATTTTCCGGCGGCTGAGGGTTTTCCCCCACAATTGCGATCACTTTGATCCCCAAAGGCAAAAAAAATTACCGCGCCGGTGATGCGAATCCAGTTTAGGGCGACGTTTTTTTAATCCCCGCACTCTGCGCCGCAGCATGTTTCTTTTAAGCGGCCAACGATTGCAGCGCCACTTTTTTTGGCACTGGTTTCCGACGCTGTCATGCGCAAAAAGGACATCGAAATGATTCACGAAGCGGCGCCATAACCAAAAGACCGGCAGGTCAATAATTGCGAAATAAATTCAGATCGCGTTGCCTTTTGTTTGCCAATGAAACAATGAAATGTATAAATTTTTCGGATCGATCTTGTAATTTAAACGCTAATCGATATATTAAACTCAAAATTAATATTTCCACTTACCAAACACAAAGGAGAATTGCTGATGCCGCGTAAAAAAACGATCGATTCAAAAAAACTGATTAAGATGGTCAAAGAAGAAACGCCCCAACCGGAAATCATGAAGGCCTTTGGTTTCAAAAACTCGGTCCAGCTTAAGAACGCCTACATGAATGCCCTCATTCAGCAAGGCACCGTCCCCGCCATCAAAAGTGCCCGGCGCGCCGCCAAACCGGCCGTCTCCAACGAGGTCAATGTGGGCAAACGCGGCAGCATCATCGTTCCCAAGGGACTGGTGGCCGAACTCGGGTTTGTCGAAAATGATAAGTTCCTGGTTCGCAAAACCAAATCGGGTATCTCGCTAAAAAGGCTCTACAAATAGAACCTACCATCAGAGTTTCCACAAAACAGAATGGCGCAACCGAAGGCGGGTCGCGCCATTTGCTTTATATGCGTTTCGAGCTAACCAAATGCCAATTGGGTTTAGCACCAAATATTAGTTTGCCCTTATGTCATCTCGAGTAAATGACGGTGATGGGAAGGGGACATCAAATGAGGCAGTCGTTGCTCTGGCTTGATTGATTCATCCGGCGGGCCATCAACTCATATTTAATCGTTACCAAATGGAAGTCATCTTTGGTGGAAAGTTCTTTAAGGTACAGGTTGGGAAGGTACCAGCGTTTGCTGTACTTGCCGATACGTCTGAAAATCTCGCAGTTACGGGACACCATCAAATCAAAAGCCTTCTTGCGCATGCCCAACGCGCGTGAGGCCATATCAAATTCGGTAAACCCATAATTTTGCTCGTTGTATGTCGCCTGCCCGTGTTCAGGGTTCAGAATCCGTTTTTCCAGAGAGAGCCCCTCTTGTGTCATCAGCCGGTGCCCCATGCCCGCATTTAAAACTGCAAGCAAATAGCCGATCCATTTTTGGCGCTGGGACCGCGGCAGGCTGGCAATCGGTAAATCCGGCCGCTGACGGATAAACGCATCACAGTCCTTCATGATTTTATCCGCCCGCCAGGATGCGATGCGTCTTGATTTACCCAGCGCGTAGTGGCCCTGCCCCCTTCCCAGGTACGGTTTGGCCCCTTTGCGGGCAAATTTCTTAAGAAACAGCAAGTCTTCCTCAATTTTCGAGTAGAGCGTGTAATCGGGCCTTCCACCGTAGACGCTGTCTCGGATTATATCGACCGCATATCCGCGCCCGGAAGACAGCGCTTGCTCGGTTTTCTTCTGCAGCGTTTTCGCCCGGTCATAGACAGCACGGGGGACCGTTTGCAGATATCCGGATTCGTATCGCGCCACGGACTGGTTTAAAATCGCCGTAGGGTGGACGTTCAACGCCTTGTGCAGAAAAAGCAGAAGGGGGCGAATGCGTTGATAGGGCACGCGTTCCGGTTGCGGTCGCGATTCGAAGTCATCGATCCAGCGTTCAAGCTCGGCTTTGGTCAGGCCTGCCGTTTCGAATTTATCCAACATCATTTTTTCCAGTCGGGGGGAAACGGTTTTGACCTGACCGGTAAAGATCCGGTTGTCAATCCGCTTCGTGTGATGCCGGCCGTAAAACTCCCGGTAAAGGCCGGCCTGGGTAGCGTCAGCATTGAGATACAACCACAGCCGGACCATGCTGCGAAAAAAGCTGCCGTCCACCTTTCGGGGCTCCTGTTTGGGCGGCGCTTCTCCGAAAAGCTTCAGGTAGTTTCGGGCCGAAATCGACCGAACCCGGCCATGCACGAGATTGTAGACCATCAGATAGGGTAACCCCGATCGTCTGGCGGTTTGCGGCACTTTAGGTTTCAGGGCGCGCAAACGTTCCTGGAATTCCGCGGTCAGCTCAATGCGCGGAGGCCTTCGCTTCGACGGTTGATGGTTTCTTTTCATGGCCCTTCTCTTCTGGATTTAATTCATTATTGACGCGTGTCGCCTGGATGAGGTTATCGGCTCGGCAAATCAGGGCATCGCTGCGGCAAAAGCCTGGCCCACATGATGGCGGGCGCCAAAGCCTGTCTTTACGGTGTCTGTTGTCCGATTGTAACGGGACTTCAAAAGCAGGAAGGTTGGACAAAGGTAAGAACAACGTGGTGTCGAGCGGGAAGCAAATTTAAACCCCACCGTCAAGCCGCCCATGTTATGAACAGCACTCGAAAGTCAAAGGACTTTCAATGGACGGTGTTTAATCCGAAAACCACCATCACTACTTTCGCCTAAAATTCCAAAATCCTTTGAAGGCGTTTGTACTTAAAGCCGTACTCTCACATCCTTGCTAAAATTCATTTGATCGATACTACTTGGGCTATAGACTAGTAACTGCCTGGCTTCTGTCAAGGCATACGCTCGCTCTCGGGACCAGCATCAGCGCCGACGGACCCTAGGTTTCCATTAAGATGCGCTCACACGGCCATAGCGGTCTACAACCCCGTGGGTTTCAATTGCTCTGTCAGTGAGAGGTTCGGGCGTCTGCCGGGCATCTTCGACTGCATCCTCGAGCGGCCCTGCGGGTAAAATGGCGGCTTTGTTGCCGGGTCTTTCGTGTGGGTTGTCATCCGCGCATGTCTGCTTAGCGGACCAATGGCAAGGCCCCCAAACCCTTTCGGCGATCATGTTTTTTCCTTATGTTGCGCCTTCCTCTTGACGGGCACGGAAAGTGGCAACGACATCGGATAATACGTTAATTAACGAAATGTTTTCTCACATGTTTTGTTTCATGAACATCACCAAGGCGCTGGCCGACGAAAATCGTGCCCGGACACGTTTTCCTATCGGGCGCATGTAAAGAACTAGACGACGCGGGGCGCTGTGGAAAGGCCCAATGCAGTGGATACCCTTACGCCGTGCCATGTGGGTTTGTCCGGTCGACCCGTGAATCCAAATTCGGCGCAGAAAGTTGTACCTTTTTTCTCCGTGGTGCCGTCATGTGGAGTGAAAACGGTTTTATGCAACCATCAACCCAAGGAGGAAAAAATGGATCCCAAAACCGAAATCTTGATCGCCCTGGGTACTGCCATCGGGGCCAACTGCATCCCCTGCTTCGACCACTTGTATTCCCGTTCCCGGGAGGTTAAGTTGACCGACGAGGAGATCCGGGCCGTGGCCGCGCTCGCCGGCAAGGTCAAGAACGGGGCCACGGTGTTCATGCAGAACAACATCGCCGAAACCCTGGGGGATGCCCCCTCGAAAAACACCCCTGCGGCAGTACGGCCGCGGCCGGCTGCTGTTGAAATGAAGCCCAACGAACCCAATCTGATGCCCCTGATCGATCGCTATCACGACCGTTTGAAGCGCTTCGTACAGGTGACAGTCAGGGACACCTGGGCGACGGACGACATCGTCCAGGATTTTCTTGCAGGCCGCGCAGATGGGCAGCATCCCGCGCAGTGTGCTACGTCGAGGATTTCAAAAGCGCGAGAACGCCGGCCTGGGCCGAAAGATGCCTTTTTTTGGATGGGCACGAGATAGCCCGCCGGCAAGGCGTGTGGCCCTTAAAGCCAGGCCTGGCAATCAAAGGCAACACGTTTCCGCAGTGGCGATGGGTCTTGGAACGTGGACATCTAACAGGGATTGTGCTATGCGCGCAAGGACGAATCGGGGCATTCCCCGCAAGCCGCCGGGGCGCGCCATACGCCTCGAATTGCGGACGGAGCCGACATGATCGCCTACCTTAACGGTCAGTATCTGCCCAAAGCAGACATCGCCATTTCACCCGACGACCGGGGGTTTCTTTTTGCCGACGGCCTTTACGAGGTCATCCGCAGCTACGACGGGTGCCTGTTCCAGATGGCGGCCCACCTCGAACGCCTCGTGCGCGGGGCCGAGCACCTGCGCTTCAATGCCGATGGCTGCGGGAACCTGGAAACCGTCTGCCGGACGCTGCTGGAGAAAAACAACCTGACAACGGGCGGCGCCCTGGTCTACATTCAGGTGACGCGCGGCGCCCCCCCTGTCCGGGCGCATCATTTTCCATCCGCGACCACCCCGCTTACCGTTTATGCAACGGTGCGCGCTTTTAAGCCCGATCATGACATCCAGCAAAACGGTGTTCGCGTGGTGCTTTTACCGGACCAGCGCTGGGCCCGCTGCGATCTAAAAACCGTGGGCCTCACCGCCAATGCCCTCGCCGCCCAGCAGGCCCATGAGAGGGGCGCGGCCGAAGCGCTGCTCGTGCGTGACGGCTGCGTGATGGAAGGCTCGCACAGCAGTTTTCTCGTGGTCGATAACGGCTGCGTCGTGGCTCCGCCGCTGACCAACTACATTCTGGACAGCATCTCGCGCCAGGTGGTGGAAGCCCTCTGCGCCCGCGAAGGCATCCCCTTTGACGCCCGGCCCATCCACCAGGAGCGCCTGGCCGGGGCCGACGAACTCATGCTGACCGGCACCACCCTGGAAGTAAGCCCCGTTACCGAAATCATCGGGTTTGAAAAATCCTGGCCTGTCGGCCCCGTGACCCGCAAGTTGCAGAACGCTTTCCGGGGTGAGACCCGCGCCGTCTAAAATCCGGTGCCGGAATGTAAACCCATTTCCGGTGAACACACCGCACTCCCCTGAATCCTACAAGCATCGTGGCGCTGCCGGCCAATCCATGTGGCGCCGCAGAGGCCGCTTTTTTTGGTCAGCCTGTCGACCTCAACCTGGAGGGCGGTCATCCAGCACCCGCCGGACCTTGGCGGCGAGTTGATCGATGGTCAGCGGCTTGAGCAGATAATCGCGGATGCCCAACTGGCGAGCGTTTTCCGGCGTCACCTTCTCGCTGAAGCCGGTGCAGAGAATGATCGGTAGGCCGGGGCGAATGGCCAGGAGCTGACGGGCAAGCTCCTCGCCGGTCATGTATGGCATGGTCATGTCGGTGATGACGAGATCGAAGGCATCGGGCGACTGGCGAAATAAATCCAACGCCTCACGGCTGCCGCCGGCGGCGACCACGCGGTAGCCCAGGTGCTGCAGCATCTGCTCCCCGATATCCTGCAGGGCTTTTTCGTCGTCCACCAGCAGGATGCGTTCACTGCCGGTGGGCTTTTCGGCCCGATCCTGAACCTTGGGTTCAACCTCACCCTTGATGATCGGCAGATAGACGCTGAAAGTGCTTCCCTCGCCGATTTGACTGGCAGCCGTCACCACCCCGCCGTGATTCTTGATGATTCCGTGCACCACCGCCAGGCCGATACCGGTTCCCTGTCCGCTATCCTTGGTGGTGTAGTAGGGTTCGAATATCTTTCCCAGCAGATCGGACGGGATGCCGGCGCCATTGTCGGCCACCGTCAGGCAGGCATAGGTGCCGGGGATCAGTTCCGAATGGACACGTTCGGGCAGTTCGGTCAGCACCTGGTGTTCCAGTTCCACCCGGATGGTGCCCCGCGCCTCTCCAATGGCGTGGGCGGCGTTGGTACACAGGTTCAGGATGACCTGGTGAATCTGGGTCGGGTCGGCTTCGACCGTGCCCACCGCTGTCTGAATCCGGGGCTGTATATCGATCGAGGCCGGGATGAGCGCCCGCACCATCTTCAGCGTTTCCTCGACGACGTCGCTGATGTCGATGGCCTTCTTGCGCTGTTCGTCCTGCCGGCTGAAGGCCAGGATACGCTTGACCAGGTCTTTTCCCCGGTGGATGGCCTTAATGGCTTCTTGCAGGTTCATGTGGGCCGGATTCGACGCGTCAATGTCCAGGAGTGCCAGCTCGCTGTAACCCAGGATCGCTGCAAGGATGTTGTTGAAATCGTGGGCGATGCCGCCGGCCAGCGTCCCGATAGCCTCCATCTTCTGGGCCTGCTGCAACTGGACCTGGAGCTGCTTGCGCTCGGTGATGTCTCTGAAACTGACGAGACCGTAGCGCTGGGCCCCGATGGTCAGCACCGCGCCGCCGGCCTCCACGGGGACAGGCCCCTCGCCCTGGCGGCGGACCTGGATCTCGCCGATAAATTCAGGGGCGCCCTCCGGCAGGCGCTGCAGCAGGCGGGCCACACGCTCCGCCTCTTCCGGCGCCAGGAGATCGCCCATGTCGGCCTGGCACAGTGGATCGCGGGAAATACCGAAAAGCCGACAGGCCGCCTCATTGGCATCCTCGACTCGCCCGCGGTCGGTGAACATGACCTGGGCATCGAAGAGCTGCTCGAAGAGCAGCCGGAACCGCGCCTCGCTTTCCCGCAGTTTCAGATTGATGGCCTCCAGCTCGATATTGCGCTCTTCGAGCCGTGTCGAAAGCACGTCCCGATCTTGCCTGACGGCGGATTCCGCCTGGGACAGGCAGTGATAGGTCAGGGCCAGTTCGCGACCGGTCTGAATCGTGGCGTGCAGCTCGTTGTAGCTGAACTGGGGCGATTCGATCATCACGATCGGTTGTTCCACAATGCAAAGGGCTGTCGCCCCTAATGCCAAATCCTTGCCGTCCGGCAAGGGCTCGAGCCAGATCCCCGAGCGCAGGCGCCCGCGGCCCTGGTTTTCCCAGAAGGCTTGGGCTTCGGGAATGAAGTCCTGCAGGAAGGGAAAGCAATCGGCCAGGGCGATGGCGGCCCCCGGGCTTGCGGCCTCGGGCACCAGTCCGCAGAACCATTCCGGAAGGGGGGCGGCGGCCTGGAAGCGGTCGTCACCCGCATGCTTCAGCACCACGGCGTTGAAAAGCTTGAATAGCGCGCGAATGAAGGTGTCACTCATGAACGGGTTATCCTCAATTCCGTTGGGAAAGGCCGCGTGGACGTTTCCTGGCCGGTTTCAAACGATTCGAAGTCCGCCTGCATCAGGCCGGCGGCCCTGAAGCTTGCGGCGTCGGTCAAGATGCGGCCGGGCAGCGCCACCGGCAACAAATGGGCAGCGGTCTGCAGCGGCGGGCCCACCGCCTGAAGATGCACGGCTGCCGAACCGGTCTCGAGGGCGACGACAGCCGTGCCGGTGGTGACGACCATGGCCGGCGGCAGCAGGCCGACGGCTGTGTCGCTGGCGGCGGCATCCAATTGGCGTTGCAGACTAAAGGCGGCGGACAGGGCCTGCCCGCTCGGGGCGCCCAGGGCCGGCAGGAGTCCAAAAAGAGCCACCAGGGTCGTGTCGGTCTGCGAATGGACGAGGCCGGCGTCCGCCTGCACTCCGGCCACCATTCGGCGCTGAGTCGTCGCCAGGCGCTCGAAAATCGCCGCCGGGGACGCATGTCCTGCCGTCGTTGCTGCCAGCCGGAATTCCGCCGCCAAAACGGAAACTTCCCGGCGCTCCCCCCGAGGGTCGAAATTAACATCCGGCAGTCGCTGGGCCGCAGTGAATGCCTTGGGGGTCAGCACGCGGGCCTGGGCCTCCCGCACCAGCGCCAGTTCGTTGGCTTTCTGCTGCATGGCCCGGCGCTGACGTTCCTCCTTGTGCGTATCCAGCAGAAGAAGCCAATGCGCATTGTTATCAGGAATAATATGCACATCGATGCACAGATCGGCCTGCGGTTGGAGACAGCCGAGATGGCAGGTGTCTTCGTCAAAGGGCAGAAGACCTTCCATGAAATCCAGTACCGCGCTGATGGGCTGGCCCACCGCCAAGGGGTCCAGGTCGTGAAAATCCAGGTTCCCCCCTCCGTCGCGAATGGTGCCGTCCTGATCCAGGCGCAGATAGGCCGGCCGCCGCTGATCGAGCGATCGTCGGCAGAGATAATCGCAAATGGTCTGCGGCAGATCCGTCATTCGTTCTCCAGCATGGCCTGCGCCAGCCTGTCGAACGTCTCCGGCACCGCGCGCCCCGTTTTGGCACTGGCCTTGATCGTGGCGATCCCCTTCAGCCGCAGACGCTCGATCTCGGCGTCTTCGAGTTCCCATTCCGCCGCCAGGTCGCTTTTATTGAACACGAAGATGATCGGCACCGCACCTACCGTCTCCCGGGCACGCTGCTGCAGGTCCATAGCCGTATCCAGCGTAGCCCTTCGCGTGCCGTCGACGACGATCAAAATACCCGCCGCGCCGCGCAGATAGGATGTCCGCACCGTCTGAAAAGCATCTTCACCGTGGATGTCCCAAAGAATGAGATCGACCGGGCCGCCGTCCCGTTCGAGGGTCTTCTTGTCGATCTTGACCCCGACGGTGGTCTGGTACTTCTCCGAAAAGATGCTGTGGACATACTGCCTTACCAGGCTTGTTTTTCCCACGGCAAAGGCGCCCAACATACAGACTTTCTTTTTGATCATGCGATTGCTCTTCCCTTCTCACTGCGCCACTTGAAAAACCCTGAAAGAGACCCTGCGGTTGCGCTCACGGTCTTCTTCCGTGCTTTCGGCTTTGATCGGTTCGGTGGCGCCCATGCCCCGCACGGATAAATGGCGCGGGCTGACACCCATCCGCAGCAAGGCGCGCCAGACCTTGTCGGCCCGCTGGTAACTCAATTCGCGATTGTAGCTTTCCTCTCCCGTGGAATCGGTGTGCCCCACGATCAGGATCCGCAGATCGCGATCGATGTGGACGGCGAGTTCCTGATGCTTCCGCAGCAGTTCGGCCGCGCGGTCCACCTCGGAATATTGATCCCGGCCGAAGACCGTGGTACCCCGCGCAAACAGGATGGAAACCCCCTCGATTTGCCGGCCCAGCGCTTTAAGCTCGAGGCTTTCGACACTCTGGAGGCCGTCGGTGGCAACCGACCGGACCCCCGGAATAAGCGGGGCCAGCCGGGTGGCACTCCCGATCCAGGCATGGGGGGCGGTCCCGTTGATCGTCAGCGTTCCGTCAACCAGGTTGAGCCCCACGCCGTCAGGCGGCTTGAGGCTCTGGCGGGCCCGTTGGATGACGAATGCGGGTTCAAGCGCATAATAAATCTCCCAGCGCCCGCGCACACGCCCGGGATCGAATCCGGCCTCCAGCAGCAGTTCAAGCGGGTCGGTGGCCAAGGGGTCCTTCAGCCCGGAAAGGTGAATGTCCCCCCACTGCCGCTGCGCGAGCGTAACGACGATGCCCGGCGTCTTGCGTAGGGTTCCGACGAACCCGGCCCATCTCTGGTGGTCCTGATAGGTACGCACCCCCCCATACCCCGCGAGCACCAGCAGCCCTGTCAGCAACACCCACAGCCAGGGTGATATCCGCGTGCGTTCCTCTTTCAGTTTGAATTGCAGGCAAGCGGTCAGATCGTCTTCCAACTCCGCGAACGGCCCGGTATCGCCGGCAAAAGCCTCCAGCGCGTCGCGCTTCTTCAGCTCCAGACGATGGAGAACATCGTGAAGTTCGCGGCGTAGATCCATAGGGGGCGTGCCGCGAATCACAGCCGCCAAAGTGATACGTGCGCCCTGTTCGACCCACACACTGCGATCATTGCCCACCCGCAGGGTGTCGATCCCAGCGTCGCCGCCAACGCTGAAGGAATCGTGGATAAAGTCCTGGATGGCGGTCAGCATGCCCGATACCAGATCGGGGTCCTGAATGTCGACGGCACGCGCCACCACGTGGTTGAGCACCAGGCCGGTCTGATTGTGAATCAGGAAGATCTGTTCCACCTGGTAGACCAGGGAGTGAAGCAGAACGACTTCGGCGAAAGGCTTGCGGGTGCGCAGGGCCTCGAGCCGCCACTTGAGGCCCTGCCAGGAAAAGCTGTGATTGAGGACCTGGTTGAAGGACTGGATCATCCCCATGATGGTGGCCGAGATGGCTTTGCGGATCCCGGGCCCCATCAGGGGAAAAAGGGCGTCGGCCAACGCCTGGGGCCTTTTCTGTACGGAGACCTTGATGGCGTCGGCCAGTGTGGGCTCCAGCGCCCGGGCCACCTGGTCGTCGCGCCCCGTGCGCAACACCAGGGCCTCGGCCAGGTGCTGGCTGATTTCGTTGGTTCGCACGGCGGGATCATCCAGCCGCGCCTCCAAACGATCGATTCTCTCCCTCTGGGGGCCGACGATGATGTCCCGAAGGGCAGTGATATCCTCCGCGGCCTCGGGCACGCGCTCTTCAGGTGTGTCTGCGGGTTTCCCTGGAATCGTGGAATCCGGCAATCGCATCTCCCGCACCATTGGTGATTCGGGGGTTTACGGGCTGCCGGCCGACAGGCAACGGTATCCGGCCGGCCAGTGGCCGGTTGGGCACTCGGGTTTCAGGCGCCGCGGATCCGGGGGCGGATCATTCCGCCTGCGGCAGGTCAAACTCCTCTTTGAGCCGCAATGCCACTTCCATGAGCATATTCGCCAGCTCAATGCGGTCCGTCTTCTCGTTGCGCAACTCGCGCACGGCCGCGTCCAAATCGGCGCTCAGCGCCTCGTGCTTGTCGTGAATCTCTTCGAGCAGGCTCTTGGACTGTTGCAGGAGCTGCTCCTGGAGATCCCGTTGACCGGCCACGGTCTTATCGCTCAACTGACCCAGCTTGCGCTCCAGCGCTTTGCGGGCGTTGTCGATTTTAGCCGCCGCATCCTCCATGGCCTCGTGGCGCTCCTCCTGCTCGGTACGCAACTGGTCGCCGAGGCTGGCGAGTTCCTTTTTGACGAAGGTCTCCAGCGAGGCCAGAGATTTCTTGGTTTCGCCGCGCAGGTCGCTGATTTCTTTCTGGATGGCTGTCTCGAGGGAAACGAACTTCTGATCGTACTGGCGCTCTTTGGAGCCAAACAGAATATCGCGGATCTTGTCGATATTCTCGGGCTCGGCGACCACCGTCGCGCTGTCCTTCGGGGGCGAAGAGTTCCTGACGCCCTTTTTTGCCGCCTTTGCCATTGGGGCCTCCTCCTTGGTCGGGTGAAGCGTGGGCGGGTATCAACCCACAGCGTAATTGCTGAAGGCCGCCCGCTTTCTATGATCCGGTTGCGAGCAACCCGAATCCGATTCGATGAAAGCCTGCCTGTAACGGCTGGACACCGCTGGCCAGTTGCGGGGTAATTGCTTTCCGTATGGGAACCGATTTACCCTTGACGTTGCAACATCATGAATCTTATATAAATTTACAACCAAATCAAGAAAAAACGCGATTTCAAAGGCATTGCCGGACCTGCGGCCCGGCCAAACCATCCCGATAAGTCTTCCGGCCGGTCAGACCGGCCGCAACCAAGCGACCGGATGATCGCCCGCCATCACACGCCTATCGCCGAAGGCGTTTTCTGCAATCAACCCTGTCACGACGAGCCCCGTCTGGAGAGAAAATCACCTTATGCGGGGGAGATCAAATCGGCCGGAAGATGGTGTGGTGCCCCTTACAACACGCCGAATTAAACCGAGGACGCTCAGGTGCAACCGGAAGGGGGCGATGGTCCCCTGGTGGCGCTTATTCCTGGGAGCGGCTGAAGTAGAGATTGGCCACCGCCGCCAGTGACGTCCCCACGATGAGCAGAAACGAGATCGCGTTGATGACCGGCGTGCTGCCGTCGCGCACCTGAAGGTAAAGGTTGATCGGCAGGGTGGTTTCCGAACCCACCAGAAAAAGGGTGGTGTTGAAATTCTCGAAGGACATCAGAAAGGAAACCGCCGCCCCCCCGATGATGGCCGGCCGGAGGTATTTGAGGGTGATATGCCAGATGACTTCCAGGCGGCCGGCGCCGAGATTCATGGCGGCTTCCTCCAGTGTGCGGTCGAACTTGCGCAGCCGGGCGGACACGATCAGCGCCACCAGGGTGGTAATGAAAGAGAACTGGCCCAGCACCACCAGCCAGAAACCCGGGCGGAAGAGCGGAATGTCCAGGCCCCAGTGGTCTTCGAAGAAAAGGCCCAGGGAATTGGCGAAGAGCAGGATCGAAATGCCCAGGATGACCCCCGGAATAACCAGCGGGGACAACATCAGGAAATAGAGCAGCGGTTTGCAGGGGAAATCTTCCTGTTCGAAGAGAAAGGCCGCGCACGTGCCCACCGCAGTGGCCGTCAGGGTCACGCAGAAAGCCACCTGAAAGCTGACCCAGATACTGTCGAGGTTGACCCGGTCGTTGAAGATACCCACCCGGTGCGGCAGGTCGCCGAAAAACCATTCGAGCGTGAATCCCTTCCAGGGCAGCGCCGGGAACTGGGAATCGTTGAAAGCCAGAATACAGGTTACCGCCAGAGGAGCGAAGAGAAAGGCGAAGTAGAGCAGCATGTAGGCCCGGTAGCCGAAACGGTAGGCAGCGCCTTGGGGCAGCGTGCGGATCATTGAACCACCTTGCTCAGTTTCTGGCGGGTGAGTTTAAGCCCCGCCCAAATCACCAGAGAAGAAAGCAGCAAGAGCAGAAAGCCGAAAGCCGCCCCCTGGTTCCAGTTGAAGCTGGCGATGAACTGGTTGTAGATTTGCTCGGTGAACCAGAGCGAATTCTTGCCTCCGATCAGGTTGGGCGTCAGGTAGTTGCCCAGCGTCAGCATGAACACCACGATGCTGCCTGAAACGATGCCGGGCATGGCGTGGGGAATGATGATCCGGAAGATCGTCGTTGCCAGACTGCCGCCCAGGTCGTAGGCGGCCTCGATCAGACTGTCATCCAGGCTTTCCAGCACCGTAACCAGAGGCACGGCCATGAAGAGCATCGACGTATAGACCAACCCCATGACCATGGCCACGTCGTTGTAGAGCATCTCCACGGGCTGCCCCCACAGCCCCAGCCCCACCAGGAAATGGTTGATGACACCGCTTTCGCGCAAAAGGATCATCCAGCCGTAGACCCGCACCAATTCGCTCACCCAGAAGGGCATCAGGAGCAGCAGCAGCAAAAACCCCTGCCGGCGGGGCGCAACCACCTTGGTGATGTAGAAGGCCACGGGCAGGGCGATCAGAAAGGTCAGGAAAGTGACCAGAATGGCATACACCGCCGTACGCACGAAGGTCAGCCAGTAAATCGGTTCGCCGAAGAACTGCCGGTAGTTGGCCAGGCTCCAAACGAGCCCTCCGTCGTCGCCCTCGACCCGCAGCGACATGATCAATAGATCCACGTGCGGCAGGACGATCAGGAGGACCAGCCAAAGCAGCACCGGCGACATGAAAAGGATCAATGGCAGGGTAAGGCGATATCGGCGATGCGCGTTCATGATGCGGCGAAACAAATCCCCGAGGTGGGTGCCCAGCCCACCTCGATGCGGTCGTCGACCCGGATGTGGTCATACTGGCGGTTCTGGGGCAGGGCGATGAGCAGTTCGTTGTCCGCGTTTGCCGGGCGGGCCAGCAAGCGGCTGTTGGCGCCGTCGAAGAGAATGGCGCGTACCTGCACCTCGAAGCGATTGAGGTCCGCAATTCCCTTGTCGGGCTCAATCAGCAGCGCTTCCGGCCGGATGAAGAGTTCGACCGGCATTCCCGCCTCCAGCGGCTCGGCGGTGCGGCAGACAAAACATCGGCCGTCGTCGGTGTCGATCTTCAGGGCGGTGACATCCCCCCCCGCACCCGCCCCATCCAGGCATTGTTTTCGCCCACGAAGCGTGCCACGAAGGCGGACTGGGGGTGGTGGTAGAGGCTCTGCGGGGCGCCCACCTGCTCGAAGCGCCCTTGGTTCATGACGGCCACGGCGTCGGACATGACCAGGGCCTCGGATTGGTCGTGGGTGATGTAGACGAAGGTGGTGCCCACCTGGGCCTGGAGGGTCTTGAGTTCGACCTTCATCTGCTCCCGCAGTTTGAGATCAAGGGCCCCCAGGGGCTCGTCCAGCAACAGGACGGCGGGCTCCAGCACCAGACAGCGGGCCACCGCCACCCTTTGTTGCTGGCCGCCGGAGAGTTGATCGATCTTTTTGGCTTCGAAACCGGGGAGCCCCACCCGCTCGAGGATGCGGGCCACCTTGCGCTGGATGACGTCGCGTTTTTCACGGCGGCGCTCGAGGCCGAAGGCGATGTTCTGCCCCACGGTCATCATCGGAAACAGGGCCAGGTGCTGGAAAATCATGTTCACCGGCCGGCGGTTGGGAACGACCCCCTGCATGTCTCGCCCGCGGATGGCGATAACGCCCTCGCTCGGTGCCGTGAAGCCGGCGATCATCCGCAGCAGGGTGGTCTTGCCGCACCCCGAGGGGCCCAGAATGGAGAAGAAGTGCCCCTGGGGTACCTCGAAGGAGACCTCCTCGACGGCGGTATAATCCCCGAAGCGTTTGCTGATCTTGTCGACGGCGAGATCGATGGGCATGCAGATATTTCCGGAAAGCCCGGCCGGCCGGGCGGGTTTGTGCCCCCGGGCCGGCCGCAGCCGTTGGATTGCGGTTTATCTAGTTGGCGGCTTTGACCTTGTCCAGTATCATCCCTTCGATCTGCTCGAGCTTGGCCGGCACCGGCGGATACCATTTGATGTTGTCGATATCCGCGGCCGAGAAGCTGCGTTCGAAATTGGCCTTGACCGCCGGATCGCACAGCTTGATGGCGCCCCTGGAGGCCGTGCCGTATTTCTCCATGTTCGTGAAGACGGCAGCGTTTTCGGGACGCAGCATGAAGTTGATCCATTTGTAGGCGGCCGCCACGTTCTTGGCCTTGGCCGGAAGGGCGAACGTGTCGATCCAGCCCAGGGCCCCGCTCTTGGGCGCTACAAAATCAATATCCGGGTTCTCAGCGTTGAGCTTCCAGCCCCCGTTGTCCCAGGCCATGGCCAGGTGGACTTCACCGGAGAGAAAGCTCTGCAGCAGGGCATCGCCGTTGGTCCAGTAGGTTTTGACAATGGGCTTGCCGGCGATCAGCTTCTGCCCCATCTCCTGCATCAGCGCGTCGTAGGCCTCGGCATCGTCGTAAAGGGCAAAAGGATCTTTACCGGATGAAAAAGCCAGACCCAATAATGTCGGACGCTTAAGGCGATAGCTGACACGGCCCTTGTAGTTTGCATTGATCAAATCGGAGTAATCCCTGGCATCCGGGGCGAACTTGCGGTTCACAATCAGCCCAGAGGTCCCGTAGACATGGGGTACGGCGTAACTCTTGCCGTCCACCAGGGTGTTCACCTTGACCGCTTCCAGCATGGAGGCGATGATCTGGTCCGCCTTGATCTGACCGTAGTCCATCGGCTGGTAGAGCTTGTATTTGGCCTGGACCGAAGCGATGCGATCCTGGCTGGGCTGGGCCAGGTCGAAACCCGCCCCGCGGGTGGCACGCAGTTTGGCGATCATCTCCTCATTCGTGCTGAAGGTCGGCTTGACCATAATGCCGGTTTCCTTTTGAAATTTCTCTATCAGCTCTTTCGGCGCGTAACCGGTCCAAGTCAAGAGTTCCAGCGTTTCCGCGGCAGCCGGCACGGTCACGGCCAGAAACAGTACCGCGGCGATCATCCCCACCATCCAATTCCGGTTTTTCATCATGCGTCTCCTTTCGTATAGATACATATCGGGAAGTAAAAATTTCACCGCCGCCGCTCGCGGCGCGCGGGATTCAGCGGGCACTTTGGTCAGAGATATGTTTACGGCGTATTAAACCGCATTGATCCGCAAAGCGTTTGACGAAGGCCCCCGTTGGGATTGGGCGTCACGGCCTCATCCGGCCCGGGGAAGAACCAGGTGGTCGATCCAGTTGCACAGTTCCTGTTCGCGCAGTGTCGGATCCAGAATCGTCTCATCCACCCCGAGCGCGGCCCGCAGATCCTCCGCCCGGGGCTTGCGGTGCAGCGTCATCATCTGTTCGGCGTACCGATTCACGTCGGCTTCCGCCGCAAAGAAACCCTCGGCCATCAGGGGTTGGGCCCGGGCGGCAATCAGGCGCCCCATTTCGAGCAGATTGTATTCGGGGTGGTATTGGGTCGCCCAGAAAACGCCCGCCCCCATGCGGACCTCCAGCGCTTGAACCCGTGTATGCGCGTTCACGGCCAGCAACCGGGCTCCCGCCGGCAGACGGGTCACCTCGTCGAGATGCATGATGAACCCGTCGAAACGCTCCGGCTTGCCGGCCATCAGAGGTGATCGACGGCCCTCGGCGGTCAGGGTGATGTCGCGGGCGATCCCCCATTCGCGTCCTTTGGGATTTCTGGCGACCGCGCCGCCGGCGGCCACGGCCGCCATCTGCACCCCCCAGCAACTGCCGAACATGGGAACGCCGCTGGCGAAAATGGCTCGGGCCAGTTCGATCTGTCGCGTCACCCGCTGGTCCGCGTCGTCGTAGATGGCCAGATCCGAACCCGTCCAGATGAAACCGCTGTAAGACTGGAGCGCCGCTCCGGCGGGTAGTGGCTGATCCCGGTCAGCCACGAAACAGATTTCCACCACGGCATCCGGCAGGTAACGGCCCAGAAAATCCCTGAAGAGATCATGGGGGTGTCCGACCCCGCTGCGGTCGAAATTGTCGCGACTGGCGCGTGGGTAACCATTCAGAATGCCAATGGCGATTTGCGGATCGGTGTCGGTCAATAGACGCCCTTTACAACGACGGTGTCGAATCGGCGTACCCCCCAGGCGGGGCAACCAGGCACTGAACAAACAGGATCCATGATACCGTTTAAGTGCTTCAAGGTCATGCGATCAGGCGAACCGCTTTTTGCGGTCACTCGCTGCGGCGACCGCTGAAGCGTCCGGAGGACCGGCCCCGTGACACGGAAGAAGTGCGCCTATTATCTAAAACGGTTCGGACGGTTTTGGCAAGTCCAACCTCGGGGTGCCGCCAAGCATGCGTTTGCGTGGACTGTCGTTCCGCCCCGAGATGTGCTAACACCGGTGACATGGCGCCGCGGGCTTCAAGCGACAGCCCATTCGGCGCGTCCAGCCACCCGCGATCCCTCGCGTCAGCGGCAGTTGAACGCAATGGGTGGCCCATGGAAGGATATGCACGCCATGCGCACCATGCTCTTGATCTTTTGCGTCGTTCTGGCCGGGTCCCTCGCCGCCTGCGCCCATTCGTCCATCGAGGACTGCCAAACCACCGACTGGTTCAGTCTCGGCCACCGCGACGGCCGGGTCGGCGCCCCCTTGTCGGTTTTCGAAAGTTACCTCGCCGCCTGCCGCGAGGCGGAAGCACCGCCGGATCGCGAAGCCTACGCAGCAGGTCGTCTTGATGGCTTACAGATCTACTGCACCGACGGCAACGGCTTTGAGGTCGGACGAAACGGCCGGGTTTATCATCACGTCTGCCCCCCCGAAACGGAAAGGGCCTTTCTGGCAGGACGGGCCCGAGGAATGCGTCTTGCGGGCTGCCGGGCCGAACTCTTTGTCTTGGATCAGCACCTGACAAGCCTCGAGCGTGAGCTGATCATCAGGCGACAGGCTCAGGAAGCGGATGCACTGCGCCCCGATACCCGGGCTCGTCTGCGGCGTGAGATCGAAAGCCTCGATGCCCGCCGCAATCGAGCCTTTGAGGAAATGGAGGCCGTCGAGAGCCGCTGCCTGGATCAGCTATAGACTGACCGGCGCATGGCGCATCATCCGTGACCGCCATTGACGGCCCCCACCCCACGCACACGGGTCCTCGCCGGCCAGGCATCCGCATGCGGTTTGCGCACCGTGACATCTCCCCATGGACCCCCCGCCGGGACCGCGCGTCGCCAGGATCGCTCACATCCTGAAATCGCATTTTAACCCCCCAAGGATACCGACCCGCCATTCGCCCTGCGCCGACGATCTGGAGCGCACACCCTCCCCTCCAGGTGAATGGATGCCCCTGGCCTTACCTCAGAGGCCGATCCAGCGCCGCACCAGGCGATCTCGTTTCAAATCCGACGCGAACCCCGATCTCATTACGTGCTAGCAGCGTCGGTGCGCCGTCCGGCGGGGCGAACCGCAGACAGGCGGGAATCGGGCGTATTCCTTCCAGGGCTTACCTTTCGAGGAGAAGACGGGGCGCCAGCGACAATAGCGCTTTCGCTCGTCGGGAAGCAAACACTTCGGGCCCAACGCTGTCCGCGAGCAGCTTGAATCCAAATTAACCGTTTGGTGATCTTCACATCATCTTGTCGTGATCTTTATGATTTAGGGTCACTCTATACCAAACACTTACGTATTGGTCGCAGTGAAAGCAGAGCGATCAACGTTCACATCCAAACCAACAGGAGGCTACAGACAATGCTTCGACACTTCCGTTTCAAGAACGCAGTGATGATATTGACGCTTTTAAGCTTCATGGTCACTTCCGGCTTAACGATCGCCACGGCCGCACCCAACGATCCGGGGATTAGAATGGTTCCGCAGAACTTCGCCGTTTTGGCCGAAAAAGTTGGCCCGGCGGTGGTCAACATTCAAGTGGAGAAAGCCATGCGGCCTGCGGCCCACCCGTTTTCAAGGGGGCACGGCGGCCCGGGCAATCCGTTCCGCGAATTCTTCGGACCCCGTTTCGGCGACCGTAACTCCCGACCACACAAGCAGTCCGGTCTGGGCACGGGCTTCATCATCGATCCTGATGGCCATATCGTCACCAACCATCACGTGGTGGACGGGGCCGACAGCATCAAGGTCGTCCTCCAGGACGAGCGCCAGTTCGAAGCCACCGTCATCGGCCGCGATCCCCAGACCGACCTCGCCTTGATCAAGGTGGATTCCCGGCAGAAGCTGCCGTTCGTCCCTTTGGGCAAGTCTTCGGACCTGTCTGTCGGTGAGTGGGTGGTTGCGATCGGCAACCCGTTCGGTCTGGAACACACCGTGACGGCCGGCATCGTCAGTGCCAAGGGCCGGGTCATCGGTGCGGGTCCCTACGATGACTACATCCAGACCGATGCCTCCATCAACCCGGGCAACAGCGGCGGACCGCTGCTCAACATGCAGGGCGAGGTCGTGGGCATCAACACGGCCATCATCGCCAGCGGCCAGGGAATCGGCTTTGCCATTCCGATCGACATGGCCAACGACATCGTGACCCAGCTCAAAGCGGAAGGCGAGGTCACCCGCGGCTGGCTGGGGGTCACGATCCAGGATCTCAAGGGCGATCTGGCCTCGTATTATGACCTCGAGGAAGGCCGCGGTGTTCTGGTGACCCAGGTGGTTCCCGGCGACCCGGCCGACAAGGCCGGCATCCGGCCCAACGATATTATCCTGGAAGTGGACGACACCGAGGTCAACAGCAGCCGCGCGCTGACCACCAAAGCGGCCGGCCTGGCCGTGGGCGAGCGGGTGGATGTGACGGTTCTCAGAAACGGCAAGGAGAAAAACCTGACCCTTAAAGTCGGCCGGCGCCCCCTGACCCTGGCCCAGAGCGGCAAAACCGGTTCCGAAAAGGAAACCGAATACGGCATCCATGTTTCGGACCTGACACCCGAAATGGCCCGGCAAATGAATATCGAGGATGCCCGCGGGGCCGTGGTCACCGCGGTCAAGCCCGGCAGCAAAGCGGCCAAGGCCGGGTTGCAGCAAGGGGACGTGATCGTGGAAGTCAATCGCCACGAGGTGGACTCGGCCAAAGACTTCAAGAAACGCGTCCTGAAGCACAAGCAAGGCGGCGATCTCAAGCTGCTGGTCAAACGGGCCAATGGCGGCCTTAAGGTCGTGGCCCTGAGCTGATCCCGCAGAACACCATGTTCCTCCCCCGTGGTCATGGGCGTCGGGCGAAATCATGGATTGCACCGGCCAAGGCTGTCCGGCCCGCCACCCCATGGACGGACAGTCTCTATCGCAAGCGGATTGAATCCATCGCCCATGGCCACAACCTAACCTGGACCGGGGCCCTTGACGGCCCCGGTC
>JASJBQ010000092.1 GCA_030066455.1 Desulfobacterales bacterium | reverse complement strand
TCCGGATCGCCGGTGAAGCGGATCATCGGGTGCTCAGCCAACCAGGCGCGCTCTTCGGGCGAGAGGGATAGACGCGATTGGCCGGCTTGTTTTTCGGCCGGCGGTGCCGCTTTCCCATCGGGCGGCTGTTTGGTGCCCACCAACCACTTCTGACGGATCTGGTCCATTTCCTGCGGTGTAATGGTCGCCATAGCCTTCATCAGCGCCGACTGCAGCAACGGCCAGTCGTTTCGGACCCCGATGCGCAAATTGGCAAGGTCCGGATTGCCCAGTTCCACCTCACCCGAAATCCGAAGCCCCACGAGCATATTTCGGTTGATCAGGGTTTGAATGACGGCCGCTTCTCCGATGGCCGCATCCGCCCGGCCGTAGGCCACGGCCTTGAGGCTGGCCAGGGTATCCTCCACCGGTAAGCGTTCGATCTGGGGAAACGATTTGGTCAGTACTTCCTCGTAGAAAAAACCCTTGGGAAAGGCGACCACCTTGCCGAAAAGCTCTTCGATGTCAGCATAGGCGTTATTCGCGGAACTGACGATGACGTTGGGGTTTTTGACATACGGATCGGTGTACAGCAGGTATTTCTGCCGGTCTTCGGTCTTGACGATATTGAGCATCACATCGAGTTCTTTGCGCTTCACCCGATCAAGAAATTCATTCCAACTGGGCCCGGAGACATATTCGACATCGAGGCCCAACTTGACGGCCAACCGATCCATATAGTCGATCGACAGCCCCCGGGGGCGGCCGAATTCAAAATAGTTGAACGGCGGCCAGTCGATCTCGTTGTGGACGCGGATCACGGGATTGTCCCGCAGCCATTGTCGCTCCTCCGGCGTCAGCGCAATACCATCCGCGGCAAAGGCCGGCAAGGCGAACCAGCGCGCCTCCAATGCGGCCATTTCGTCCGGCGTGATGGTATCCATGGCCTTTTGCAGAATCGATTGGAGCTCCGGCCAGTCCTTGCGCACGGCCAAGCGGTAGCTCATATAATGATCGGCGATATCGACCCGGGCTTCGCCCGCCGGTCGGATGTTGGTCAAGGTGAGTTTGCGAATGAGATAATGGACCACCGCAATGTCCATTACCGTGGCGTCGCCCTGGCCCAGGGATACGGATTTGAGGATTTCTTCATAGGTGTCCATGAACACGAATTCGGCGTCCGGCACCAGCTGCGGCAAATGCTCGGCCAGCGAATCGCCCTTGGCGATGACGACCCGCCTTCCGGCCAGGTCCTGCAGGGAAGCGACGCCCTCCACGCCATTGCGCACAAAAATACCGTTGACCACGGTTTTGTAGGGTTCTGTATAATGGAAAAACGGGGCGCGCTCGGGGGTAAAAAAGATGGTGTGCAGCAAATCGATTTCTTTGCGCTTGCCCTTTTCGACCAGATTTTTCCAGGTGTCCTGGACGTATTCCAGGTGCAGTCCGGCCCGCTCGGCCACGAGGTTCAAATAATCCACCGAGAATCCGGACGGTCGGCCCTCCTCGACAAAATCAAAAGGGGCGTAATCGGGTTCGCTGGAGACCCGGATCACGGGGTGCTGCTCGATCCAGGCCTTCTCCTCGGCCGTCAGATCGATGCTGGCTTTGCCGGGCGACGGCACGCCCAGGCCCAGCAGAAGGATGGCGATACCGATGCTACAGATGAATCGTTGGCGTTTCCGCATAAGTTTAGTCCTTGAGGGGAGGGCAGCGCGCCTCAGCCTTACCCCCCCGCGTCAACATAGAGCGCTTTTACCCGTACCCATTCCTTCGTGGCGATGATCTTCAACAGCGCCCGGTTGAGCGCTTCACGCAGGGTACTGCCCGAGAGCATGGCCAAACTGGCGTCATATTGATCGTAGATCTCGGGGAGTACTTTGATCCGGCCGGGAAATTCCGTCCGGGGCGTCTTGTCGCCATAGCCCACCGTGGTCATGGTCACCATGGCCCACCCCCACAGGCCCTGCCAGATTCCTTTGATGGGGCGGCCTGAAAAATTCTCGCCGTGGTGTCGACCCTCGAAAAACCACACCAGAGCGCCGGCAACAAAGGCCAGAATGACGAGCATACTGATCAACGCCAGAAATTCCAGGGAAACAAACCGATCGACAAGGCGTCCGCTGAAATGAATCAGGCTGTGATGCGTCTGCGCCACCGGTATGGCGATGGCCGACCCTGAAGTAAGAAAGGGATGGCTCAGATCGAAATCGGCCTCGTGCGAAGCGGTTAAAGCCATGGCGATGGACAGGTCCAGGGCGCCTGTTTCGAGATCGACCTTCAATCGTCCGAGATCGTCGTAGGTGACGAACTCGTAGTCGATCCGCAGTTCCCGGTCGATCGCGCGCCACAGCTCGATGCTGAGCCCCTCCCAGTCCCCATTGGATGTCTGCATGGCAAAAGGCGGGGCCTCAACCGTGCCCACCATTATCTTGGATGCCCTCGGCGTATCTTGCTGCGCCGGCGTGGCAACGGGGAGAGAGAAGATCGACCCGGCAGCGACCGCGGCGGCAATTCTAAAGGCAGCCTTGAGGTTGAACCATATAAATATGGGCATTGGCAATTACCTTGTTAGAAATGCAGCCACCGATTTAGAGCCATTCGCGGTTGGCTTGATACCCGCCTGTCATGAACCGTCTTTACCACCAGGGGCGTTCATGGGGAAGGCGCCCTTTTCTCGGCAGAGGTTTCAGGCTCGCCCTGGCCGGTACCCTCGACGTCGCAGGGATGCGTTTCGTGGGCCCCCAGATGAGCAAAAGGTGCCAGCAATCCGGCCGGACCGACCGCTAAAGTGCCGAGGCCTCTGGCGCCACTTCGCAACAAGGAGCGCTTGTCCACGCTGACCTCGGGCGCCAGGACCGTGCCCCTGACGTTAAGATTGGGCCTGATGCGCAGCTCGGGACGTTTGGGCTCGGGCGACAGAAGAAAATCAATTTGTTCGGTGCCCAGGTTGATTTCGCCCGCACCGGTGATGATGGCCGCCCGGGAATCGAATACAAAGGCCCGGCTGGTGGCCAGACCCTTGTGTATATCGAACTGCACGACGGCGCAATTGATCTGATCGACCGCTTTGGGTGGATCCCATAGATCGATGACTTTCTGGGAGAGACCCCCCGCGAGCATATCGAGGTAGTGGGTCAGGTAGCCCTCGCCCATGACGAACCCGATCGCGCCATCGAGATTGGCCATCAGACTGCGGATCGAATTTCCCCTGCTGTTCCCGTGCGCCGCGATATCGATGACGGCCCGCACCGCATCGCTCTTGCCGGTTTCCTTCAAAAGATTGCCCAGGTCCAGGTTCTGGACCAGAATGTCCGCGGCCACTTGGGGCGGAACACCATGCGCAACAGATAGATTGCCTGCGATGCGCGTCTTTTTGTAAGTCGCCTCAAAATTTTCGACATGCAAGCCACGGTCTACGATTTTAAAGGCCAGGCGTCCCAATTCGAGGCGTGCATTACGGCCCTGGATGTGTTTGGCCTTCAACACGACATCGGCGTCCAGTTTCTGGAGGACATCCAGAGGCAGGGGCGTATCGGAGAAAAGGCGTCGGCGCGGCTTGTCAGCCGTATTCGTCGGGGGTTCATCCTTTTCCAGGTGGTCGATGAGGGTGCTGACGTCAACCCGTGACGACTCCAGCCGCACGAATATCTTCGGCTTCTTATGCCAGTCGACCTTGCCGCGCCCCTTGAAATCGCTTTGATCGAGGCGGGCCTCAAATGCCTGGATCGCCAGCGCCGTGGCGGAACCTGTCAGTCGACTGCGGACATCGAAGGCGCCCATCGCGGGCAGGTGCATTGCCACCAAAGGGCCCAGGTCCGCGAATTCCTTGCCCGAGAATTTCAGCTCGAGATCAACCCCTTTCAATTGCCGTATGCGGTCGATATTCCCGTCGATCGTGGCGGCGGCGCCGGCATAGGTGCCGGTAAGATTGACTGGAAAGCGCTGGCGGGCCCAAAATTGTTCGATGGCCCCGGTCGTTCCGGTGATAACCACCGGCTGTCCATTGACCTCGGTTTGCAGATCGACCGACTGGGTATCGCCATCTCCCTGCCGGGCCAGATCGACACGTTTGAAATGAAACCGTTTGACCGATTTGGACGTTGCCTGACGATAGACGAGCGTCAGGTTCGCGATATGGATATGATCGAAATCCAGTTTCAGTGGACCGGAGGCCGTGGTGTCTCTCTTCTCCGGGCTGGCGGCCGCCTTGAAATCCCAATTTCGCCGTTTGCTGGCATCGGTCTCGAGCAGCAATTCCGCCCCTGCCAGACCGATATGCGTCAGTTCCACGGTTCGCGACAGCAGCGGCAGCAATCGGGCCTGCAGTCGCAGATTTTCGACTTTGATCATCTCCGGCTGCGATCCCCAGGAAGCGTTCGTCAGTACTGCATGGTTCGCCACCAACACCGGTGCCAACCCGAGCGTCAGCTTCAGGTCGCCATCCAGACGCAATTCGCGGCCGGTGGCCGCTTTCACCATCCGGGCCAGATGCGGCTTGAGCCTGTTGTAGTCGTAGGTCGCCAGCACCACGTAGACCGCCACCAGCGCGGTGAAGATCAGGAGAACGCCAAACCCGACGATCTTTTTCCAGTGCATTCGTTTCTATCTTTCTGCTTTCAACAGTGATCTGGCCCGTGAACGCTTTTCATCCTCACCAAATGGGGAGATGCCCCACGGCCATCAGGGACGGGCCCCGAGGGGGCATGAGGCAACGATTATTCAGGCCCTGGCAGATATCCCTCATGATTTGGCGTCGTTCAAAAGGCCCGGTTGATTCCTAAGCGCAATTGGATCTCAGTATCCCTCACGCCGGAGGAGCGGCAAAAGTGGAGAATGAACCACCTCCGCGGCCGTGGCTGCCGCAGGCTACTGTCTTCGCCGACCGAAGGCCCGCGCCCAGGGGTTGGCGCTTATCCCGTGCGCCAGGATGCTTAATATGATAGTGCACACCGCGGTCATGGCAATCGGACCGCTGTGGGGCAGTTTGGCGTTGACCACGATAACGGCAAACACGATGCTGGCCAGCCCGCGCGGGCCGAACCAACCGACGAACAGCTTGCCTTCGGTGCTCATCCCCGTGCCGGTGAGCGATACGAACACCGGCAGCATACGGATGACGGTCAGGGTCAGCACCGAATACAGCAGGATCAGCCAGCTGAAATGACCCACGGCCTGCCCCACCACGGCCGAGCCGAAAATCACCCAGGTGATCAGGGCCAGGACATCCCCGGTCGCCTCGGCCGCCTGCAGGAATTCTTCCCGGTCCTTTTTCGCCCGAACCGCAAACACAAGACCACCGGCGAAGGCCGCAATGAAGCCGCTGCCGCCAACCAGCTGGGCCAAGGCGAAACAGCCAAAAGCCAGCGCGACCACGGGCACCTGCATCCAGGTGGGCGTAAGCCATCGCTGTCGTCGCGCATACTTCACGAACATCATCGCCAGGAAGGTCAGCCCCAGCCCCACGGCCAGTCCGATGCCGATCTCCTCGGCCACCAGCACCAGGGCAAGCTGCCAGGGCCCCTCCTTGCCGGCTTCGCCAGTCGCCAGCGCCAGGAAGACAAAGAGGATCGGCACACAGATACCGTCATTCAGGCCGCTCTCCACATTGAGTCCCTGGCGGACTTCATCCGGCACCGCCTCGTTGGTCACTACGGCCTTTCCCAAAGCGGCGTCGGTGGGGGCCAGCAGGGTCGCCAGGAGGGCGATTTCAAGCAGGGACAAACTATCGATCAGGAGCACGCCCAATCCGTAACCGAGCAGAATGGTCAGCGGCAGGCCGATCAAAAGCAGACGGATCGGCAGGGTCCGGGCCTGCCGCAAGACGCCCACGTCGGCCCCGGCGGCGTCAGTGAAAAGCACCAGCGCCAGGGTCAGCTCGGCCAAGTTTCGCATGGTTTCACCGTCCGTATCCAGCGGCAGAATATCAAGTCCCACGGGACCCACCAGCAACCCGAAAGCGGTGAACACGATCGGTCCGCTGATCCAGGTGCGCTCGATCCTTCCGGCGACGAAGCTGTAGATAAGGGTGAAGAGGGCCAGAATGGCGAGAACCTGATACATGCATTACCTCCACTAATTCTTTCGGCTGCCGGGGACAATTGAAGTTGCGAGTTTCAAGCGTGACGTGTCATGTGCCAGGTGTCGGGTTTCAAGGTGTCAGGAAAAACGAGACGGGCATGGAGGACGCTGACCATCCTGAAACCTGAGCGCTGACACCTGAAACCGCTCATGGCATCACACATAGCCCGCGGCGATGAGCTCGGCCACGATCATTTTGCGCGCCATCTTATCCTTAAGGTTGTCGGGGGCGGACAAACCCATGCGTTTAAGATAAGGTTCTGCTGCCGAGGGCACCGCCCGAACCTCCAGGGCCCGAGCCGCCGCCTTGGCGGCGCCGCCGGGCGAACCCAGTTTGGATTTGAGCGCCTGGAGGGTTTTGCCGAGGGCAAGTTCGACATCCGTCATGTCAGTACCGAAGGGGAAAGCCGGGAAAATCTCGCGGGCATCGATGGCCGACAGCTTTTCCTTGATACGCTCCGGTAGATTGTTGCGGTAGGCATCCGGGATGCGATAATCACGTGGCAGTTTGAGGTTTTTTTGGGCGGCCTGCACCAATTTTTCCTGGAAACGGGAGTCGGCAATATTGATCAGGGCGGCGATCACTTCCCGGTCGGTGCGGCCGCGAAGGTCGGCTATCCCGTATTCGGTGATGACAACGTCCCGCAGGTGGCGGGGAATGGTGATCTGCCCGTAGCGGCCCATGATGTTGGATGACGTCTTGCCCTGCTTGCTGCGGGTGCTGCGCAGCATTAGGATCGAGCGGGCCCCCGGTAGTTCGTGGGCCATGGCCACAAAATTGTACTGCCCGCCGACACCGCTGACCACCCGACCGTCCTCCAGCCCGTCGGAACAGGCCGCGCCGGTCAGGGTCGCCATCATGCAGGTGTTGAAAAAACGCGCATCGGTGCGCTGCAAGGTGGCCAGGGTCTGATGCCCATAAAGCTGGTTGACGAACTTAACGCTGGTCATGCAGAATTTCTTCCGCTCCTCCGTGTCCATGTTCTTGAGGGTCTCATAGAACTTGCGGGGTCCGAGGAAAAACCCCCCGTGCATGACGATCCCTCCCTGAAGCCGATCACCCAGACAGTAGCGGCAAACGGCGTCCATGGCCTCCTCCCGGTCCAGATCGGCACCGATCAGAAGATCGGGATTAACCCTGATGGCGCCGTCTTCATAGACGACGCCGGCTTTGAAAATACCGAAATCCCGAAGCCATTTCACATCCGCCGCTGAAAGCTGTGAGGAAACGGCGCTCTCATCAAGCAGGACCTTCAGGGTGCGTCCGTCCACCTGCGGGGTGATCCGGCCTTCGTTGACGAGGCGCTGGATGGTTTCGTCCGGATAGACTTCACGTTTCAGGATGCCGCTCTGATACAGTTCCAGGAAGCCGTTGATGAACATCTCGCTGGAGCCGTAAAGGCCCTGATCGAAGGGATCCAGACCGCCCATCGCCACGATGGCGTCGCCGAACTTGGTTTCGATGTCCATGGCCGCCAGCGCCTTGCGATAGGCGCCGTTGTCCTGGTGCCGCAGTCGCAGGGCGCTGGCTATCGCATCGCCCAAGGAACCGATACCGATCTGCAACGTGCCCCCGTCGCGGGTCAGTGTACTGGCCAGCAAGCCGATCATATGGTCCACCTGCCCGACCGCTGTATTCGGAGGGGCCGGCAGGGTGTACGTGCAAGTCGGATGATCAACCACCATGTCGAAGACGGCCGGGTCGACCATGGCGTCATTGACCATGAAAGGCAGATTCGTGTTGATTTCGGCCACGACGGCCACACCGCGGCCCTGCTGCTCTGCAGCCCGCAACTGTGGAATCAGATCCGGGGTCAGGTCGGGATTGCAGCTCAGGCTGTACCAGGTTTTCTCGTCGATTTTTTCCTGGCTGACCATCTGCGCACAGACATTGACTCCCATGGCCAGCAGGTCTCTGACCACGTGGGTGTAATTGCTGCTGATGTAGTTCTGCTGCTCGACCGGGTTGTTCAGGGATTTGCCCGTGGCCAGGAAGAACTCCACAATCTCGATGTTGGCCGGAAGTGACTTGGTGCGGAGCGGTTCCAGGTAGGCCAGTTCCGGGTAGTCACCGAAGACCCTGTCCATCAGCGGGTCCATGAGGCGCTTTTCCAGATCGTTTTTCGCAGCCGGGCGGCTCAAGGCAAGGGCCGTCACGATGGTCAGGTGAAGGTCGGGGTCGCCCGCCACCCTTTGATACAGGGCGTTCGTGACCCGGTTGGCCTTTCCTATACCCAGCGGCAGGGCCATGACGATCCGCTTGCCGACCTTTTCGATGATACCATCGATGCATTCTTGGACGTCGGTGTAGATTTTAGGGGTGTCCGTGGTCATAATCGACTCCCTTACTATTTCGGGACTTCTTCAAATCGACAGATCATAAGGATCCAAGGGTTCAAGGATTCGAGGGATCAAGGGGTTTATAGCTTCAAACAGAGTTTGTTTAACGCTTTTCAGACATTCAATTCCTTGTCGTCTTTCAGCATCTCACTTGAACCCTATAATCCTGGGATCCTCGAACCCTTGCCTTTGCCCCCTTGAATCCTCAGTCCCGCAATCCTCAGGGGCGCTGCGTCTCGCTTCGGTACAGGGCGTCGGACCTCTGACAAACTCGATGGCCCACCTAGAGGCTCACGCCGATCTGATCGAAAAGTTCCGAGTCACCGGCCTGCAAAGCGCCCGCCGAATCCCAGTTGTCCCAGGACTCCACCACCTTCCCGTCCACCAGTCTGTGAATGCTGATGCCGGTCAGTGAGGTTTCACTCCCCTGGTACGAAGTCCGGGCCGACCAGCGGGTGGCCACCTTGTCGCCTTCCGCGATCTGGTCTTCCACGGTGAAAAGAAAATCAGGATACATCGCCTGGAACAGCGCCACGAATTGGGAGAACGCCTCAAGTCCCCGGATGGACTCGGGGGCGTTGGCAATATTGGCCACAAAGTCTTCAGCATATATCTCTTCGATCAGCGCTAAATCATGCTGATTCCAAATCTTATCAAAAATCCGAGCAGTTGTTGCTTTGTTGGTATCGGACACGATTTCTTCCTTTCGTTAGGTCAAAAGACCCAAGGCTTCAGGGATGCAATGCGAAATCTTAAATCAACAATATTCGATGTTAATTCTTTTGTATTCGACGTTCGATGTTCAACGTTCATATTTACGCTTCAATGACGGCCATTCAACTCCTTGTAGCTTTTCAACATCTCACTCGACCCCTTGAATCCTTGGATCCTCGAACCCTTTTCTCCTTCAGCTAGTGCTGTAATCCACGACATGGGCTCCGGACACATCGTACGGCCGGGTGCCCTTGTGGGTGTAATGTACGCGCCAGGGTTTGCCGTCCCGCTCAACGATCAGACCGACCCGGGCCAGTTGCCCCGGAATCTTGTCCGGCAACGTTTGCGGATGACGTATGGCATAGGTCACGGCCAGGGGACCGCGCAGGAAAAGGCCACCGAGTTTGGCATGGGCTGCCTCCCGCATCCAGGCTTCGGGCTTGCCCAGCGCGGCTTCCGGAAGCCGATCCAGATCGAGCCCCTCCGTGTGGCCGCGCTCCACCAGCCGGTGAGCGGCCACCAGGATGGTATAGCGGGACAGCGTGGCGCAGGAATGGACCATGGTATTATAGTATTCCTTTTCCGGACTGGTGTGCATCCGGGCATCGCCATAATCCCTGGGTTGGTGGATGTGAGCCTTGAGCATCTGCCAATCTCGCTTTGCGGACGCATCGGCGGCATCTTCCGGCGCTTCGGCAAGCCAGGCCTCTTCACCCTCTTCCAGCATGCGCGAAAGGGTGTGGCGGCCGACGCCGTCTCCCAGCGCCAGCGCCACTTTCAGCAATTCAACCCGCCCCTCGTCGTCCCCCGGCATCTGCAGCCGAAAAGCATGCCAATTCCTCCCGCGCAGTGTCTCCTCCAGAAAACGCTGGGGACCGGCAAAGGCCCTGAGGGTCAAGCGGTAAACCGAGGAGTCCAGCCCCTTGATGGCGTGGTATTTCTTATGGGGCGGGAGCCAGGTTTCCCAGCTCAGCACCAGGTCCGGGAAGCGGCTGTCGGTGCCCGTGCGGGCTCCGGCCAGGCACATGAGCTCGGGATAGTAATCGGGCTGAAACACGAAGCGCAGCTGGACGTGCTGAAACGGTGCACGCGGCCCCATGCGTTTGGGCGGCACCAGAATAAATTCTGCAAAACGGATGCCCTGCAGCGGCATCCGGACCGAGTGGAGGGTCGTGGTCCGTTCGATCGGGTTCCCGCCGTAGTTGACGTTGCGAAGAATCACGAAGGGCTCGGTCGCCTCGATCCGGCTGGCCTGCCAGTCCACGAGCACCGGGGTCATGGCCGCCAAATAGCCTCCCGGCAGCACGTCCCGTGCCGTTCGCAGTCGCATTACCTGGGTGTTGTCTGCGGCTTTGGAGAGCATTTCGCGCGGGGAAATGACCCGGTGGTCTATTTCTCTAGTTGAGGATGTCATTGTCGCTCCATTGCTTTTAGTTTCAGGGTTTAGGGGTTCCGGGTGCAAGGTTCTAAGTTCGGGGTTCGAGGTTCTGGGTTCGGGGTTCCAGGTTCGGGATTTAATCAGGTTGTATTTTTCTCAACCTTGAACCGAGAACCTGGAACGGGGAACCTTATGTCGGGTGCCGGGTGTCAGGTGTCAGGGAATAGGTCACGGAAGTTGAGCACGCTGCTCATCTTGAAACCTGAACACTGACACCTTGTAACCGCCCTGCGGCCAACCTGAATCCTAAGAATATTCTTCTTTCGACCCTGAAACGTGAACCGGTGAACCGGGAAGCTCAAGAGGTGCCCTCCTCTGCCAGGGGCATCGTCACATGAATCACGTCGCCATCGTACTTCTCTTTCACGGGCAGACCGCAGTGGGCAAAGACCGCCAGCATGGCGCGGTTTTCGGGAAGCACCTCGGCCTCGAATTGCGCCAGGCCCCTTTCGCGTGCAATTGCGGTCAAACGCCGGATGAGCATCCCGGCGATCCCCTGGCCCTGGTAATCCTCCTCCACCGTGAAGGCCACCTCCGCATTGCGGCAGGGGCCCTGGGTTTCAAGACAGGCATAACGACCGCCGGCGATCATGGTCTCGTTCGCCTCCGGCCCGATGGTGACCGCAAAGGCCACGACGTTCTCGAAATCCACCTCGGTGATCATCTTGAGATCGCCATCGGTCAACACCTTTTTGGCGTGGAAAAAGCGGGTGTAGATGGATTCGGGCTCCAGGTTGCGGAACATCTCCTGAACCAGACTTTTGTCGGAAGCACGCATGGCACGGATCCGGACTTCCTGCCCGTTTTTCAAGGTTGCCGTCTCGTCATATGTGGCAAGATCCATGTTATCTCCCTCCCCTCCCGTTATTGGGGTCTTGTGAGTATAAAGATGTCAAGGGTTAACTCCGTATTCAGATGCAAGGATTCGGGTGTCAGGAATTGAAGTATCGGATTTCAGGTTTGAAGGTGTCAAGAGAAACAACCGTAAGCGTTGACCGTCCGACTGCTACCGAAACCCGAACCCTGAAGACTGAAACCACGTTTTGCTCTGCATCCTGAACGGAGCACTGGATCCGGGAACCATCCGAAGTCCTCGCTCCATTATGCCCCTTATACTCCTTCACGGCCTCTTAAAGTCGCTAATGCACTTTTACAATCTAATTTTCAACCTCACGCTTTGGATCGGGATCGCTCGTGGCCTTCAATTCAATCATCCCCCCCTGGGGATCGGTAACCCGAACCCGGGCCTGCTCATCGTTAAACTCGATTTCGGCCTTGGAAACAAGTGTATGGCCGATCTCGAAGAAGGAGGAAGAAAAAGAAAAATCGGTTCGCCAGCGGCCCTTGAATGCCGTCAGTTCAACAGGCGCATTAGAAAGACGATAAACATCGTCCAACATGTATTGTCGCACCAGGGCCTTCAGGCGCTGGTTGGCGGCCGTATCGGGAGGCAGTGCCACATCCGATACGATGGACGGGATGATGTGACTCCGCATGACAAAATCCGGCGTTCGGGGGCATGAAAGCAGATGAAAACCGCCACCAGATCGTGTTCGGGGACCACGAAGATGCGCTGCCCCCGGTGCCCCATGGCCGCAAAGGAACCTTCTTTGTCGACCCACCACTGGTATCCGTACCGATCGGAAGATTTGGTCTCGATATGGCCCCGGGTGGCGGCATTAACCCAATCCGCCGCTACGATCGTCCGGCCTTCCCACTGCCCCTTGTTGAGAAACAGCCAGCCAAATTTGGCCATGTCGTGCGGCCTGAGCCACATCCGGCCGAAGCCGACATCGATACCCTGGGGGGCGGTCTCCCAGATCACATCGGTGATACCAAGGGGCGAGAAGAGATTTTGCCGGGCATAGGCCAGACTCCGCATGCCGGTGGCTTTCTGGACAATCGCCGATAAGAGGTGAGAGGCGCCGTTGCAGTAGACGAAACGGGTGCCCGGGGGCTCGGCCATGGGAAGATCGAGTATGTATCGGGTCCAGTTGCAGAATATGCCTGGTATCTTTGCGGAACGGATAGAAGTAGGCATCCAGAACGATGTAGCCGTGGCGAATGATGGTGACCGAATCGATGCTGTGTTCGCTGTAGGTCAGGTCGGCGAACATATCGGCCAGCACATCGGATTTCATCCCCTGGGCTTCAGGCGTCGAGGTGCGCCACCCATGGGTCGGCCAGTAGTCGGACGACCCGCTCCAGGCGGCATTGGACAGAATGCAAAGGCCGAAAACGACACACCCCAGTACGACGCGTTGCTTGGAGGAAAGCGCCATCGATCTCCATCAGGAATGAGTGGATGGGGGGTACCGCGGTTCTCCAATCAGATTGGAGAACAGGGTTCAAGGTGCCGGGTCAACTAGTTTTCAGGTGTCAGTGTTCAGGTGTTTTTGCCCGTATTCAGAAATCAGGAGCCAGAATTCAGAAGTATTAAACCCTGAAACCCGACACCCGACATGAGATTTCCCGTTCCAGGTTCTTGGTTCAAGGTTGATAAAACTTCAACCTGATTAAAGCCCGAACCCAGAACCTCTTAACCCAGAACCCAGAACCCCTGAACCGCCATCCCCTACCCCATCCCCATACAAAGCACGCCGAAGTAGATGATGCCCCCCATCACCAGGCCCAACACCGGCAGACGCAGGCAGCGATATACGGCGGTCAAATGGGTATCGAAGTATTCATTGGAGAGCAGCAGACAAAGATGTAGCGGAGAGACGAGTACACCGGCGAAGCCGCACACCAGGGCCAGCATCATGTAAGGCAGCATCAGGTCGGACTGGCCCAGGGAGTTGACCAGGGAAACCAGGATCGGAAACGTGGCCCCCACAAAGGCGATGGTGATCCCGCCCACCAGGCCAACGATGAATGGCATCAGCATGGCGATGGGAACCAGCGGGATTTTCCAGGCCAGCATTTCAAGGCTAAGACGCTCCACCGCCCCGCTATCCTCCAGGATGCCCTTGAAGATAAGGATGCCGGCCACCATGTAGATCATCTTGACCATGGCCGGCTGGGTCACGATGGTCCGGCAGGTTTTGGCCGGCATGCGGTTCTGTCGCCAGACCCAGACGATGGCCGCCAGCAGGGCGAATATCAGACCCGCCTCCTTGGCCACCGGCCGGCCGGCCGGCGGCATCAGGGCAGAAAGCAGGATGCCCAGACCCACCCCGCACAAAATCACGAAGACGATCGGGGCCAGTTCCCGGAGAAAGGGCCCCAGTGGTTTGGAAGCGACCTCCGCCCGGCCGTCGATCACGCTACCGCGCAGCGGCCAGTATCCGGCGGCCACGGCCACCGCGGTCAGGGGCATCGAGAAGACCACGAGACGCCAGAGGTCGATGCCGGCCAGCGCCGTGGTGAGCAGAATGCCGGGATAGAGGGGCCACCAGTATTCCCAGATATGGCGGAACCAGTAGTTGATATAACTCATGACTGCGCCAGGAAGCTGGTGGGTGGCTCCCAGGTTCTTGACCATGGGGGCGGAGAAAATGGCCCCTCCGGGCATGGGCAGAAGCCCGATCAAGGCCGGGAAGATTACCAGGTTCAATCGCGGCCGGCGCACCAGCCCCTTGTAGTTTTCCAGCAAACGCCCCATCTGGCCGGATTTCTCCAAGCTGTGGCTGAGCACGAGGATAAGGCTCACGACGACTGCCAGGCTCATGGTCTTGGGATCCAACAAGGCCCTGGTGACGGCCTTGATGATCGCCGGCGGAGACATGCCGAAAATGAGGCCCAGCGCAACGGAGCCCGCCAGGAAAGCATTGCCCAGCGACCAGCGCCGCTTGATCAGAAACAGAATCAGGGAGAAAACGAACAGGATCCGGATCACCGCCGGGATTGTATCGAGCATTGCGCTTATCGCCGGGTATTTGGATTCGACAAAGACTTCATTGCAGGGACATAAGGCGATCTTACGGGGCGGTTCGACACCACCCGGTCAGCCAGCCCTATCTTCCGAGAAGGTTCTAGCACACATCGAACCGGCTGTCACACCGATTTCTCGGGGCCCGCCTGCAGGCCTGGCATCTGACTAGCGCCCGGTGAACGGCGGCCGCCAGTTTCTGCATTTCGATCGGCTTTTCGATGTAGAGACCGTCAAAGGCACCGGCACGTGAAGGATCCATTTTTTCGCTGTAGGCACTGCAGATGATCACGGGGATATCGTCACGAATTTCGCGGGCCGCATTGGCGATCCTGCCACGGTGGCGCTTGTAGATACCCTCCGCAAGGCGATGACCTTCATAGACCCGCGAGCGGATATCGGCCCGCAGGCGCCTTTCGGCACTGGCTTTTTCGTAGTTGAGATAGTCGATGACACGATCGACCTCGTTGACGAGCTGTTCCTTGCGCGCGTCGATGTAATCCGATTCCAGTTCCTCGGAAAGGCCCTGGAATTCCAAATAGGCCGAACCCACCCAGAAAGCGGCCATGCTCACGGTGGCCACAAAAGAAAAGGCCAGAATGCTGAGCATGTAGGTTGTCGAGAGCTGTGCTCGTCTTTGCGGGGGGCTCATGCCCGAATTCCTTTTGCACTGACGGCGCGCCAACAGTGAAATATATGAATGATGGATGCAATACCGAAAGACCAACCAGCTTTGTTCTCCATCGGCCATTCGGTC
>JASJBQ010000096.1 GCA_030066455.1 Desulfobacterales bacterium | reverse complement strand
GGGATGATGTCCATGCGCGAAACAGCAGGAATGTTTACAGATCTGCGTCCGAATCTATGTCGCAGTACCGCACATCTTGCCATCGCCAATGCCCTTTTGCCGTTCTCTCAAGAGAACCCGCTCCAGGGCATCGCGCTGGCAGTTCACAATCTGCATCTGGATCATCAATTGCTCGCGCTGGATGGAATTGACGCCCTGGACGCGACCATGCAGGATTCACCCCAGTCTGCCGTATACACTGCCTGGAAAGATGCCCTCTACACCCGTATTACCGGAGACTGGCGCGTATTGAAGCAAAAACCCGGGCGGACGCTTTTTGAGAACATGGAACTTTTTGGCGCGCTGTGCCGTTCGATTTCCCCAGTGCGGGCCATTGCCTGGATTCGTGAGGCTGAAGAACATAACATTCCCTTCAACGAGGCCGCCCGGGTCGCGGCGGATTGGGACTACAACGTATCTTCGGGCCATCTCCTGTTAAAAAACAGCGTCAATGCCGAATTGCAGGAACTCGCCAATCTCTTCAGGGCGGAGCCCTTTTTAAACGATTTCGATCAACTCGTTGCTTTTTTAAACCAGACCGGGTCTTCCGCCGTCGCTGTCGATGCCGACGGCAGGCCGAGATGGGAGGTGATCTCGAAAGGTGCCTGGGGCGCTTATTTCCAGCGTGTCATCATGCACCGCATATTGCATGAATACCGGTTCTATTCCTATGTCTGGGGGGTCGAAGACCGTGCGCGTGCTTTTTACGCGTTTACCCGGGAACAAATGTCCAGATTGAAACTGTACCCGGTGTACATGCGGGTGTGCGCCACCGATCCCGGTGAGATGCGCACCGCAACGCATTTGATCCAGCCGGTTATCAAAAAAGCGCCGGAAACGATTACTCTTCGGTGTGCCAATGTCTTCAGAGCCATGAAGGGAGAAAAGTGGCGGGCAGGCAACGGTCTGAAGTACTTGTTCAATGGCTACTGGTATGTGCATGCTCCCCTGCCCGGGACCGTTTTCGATATCGAATCGCGGATGGTGGGTGGTTTTGTGAATGACCGTGAATCGCTGAACATCTGTCAGGCTGCGCTGAAGGTGGCGCCATACCAATTAAAGCTTATCGCATTTTACCAAAAAATGTTGAAAGAACATGGGGTGTGGAACAAAGAAACCTTCAATCGCATCTATGCCCCCTTTATCGACTATAATCTGGGGGCGCTTAATACGCTCTCGGAACTGAATCAATACAATCCGGACATCAAGGATAAAGAGCAGATCGATTTGTATCGGCGCATCTGTGAGATCGACCCCGATCAATACTTCGAACTTGGCGAGTACCTGGCGCGTGCAGGGCGCAAAGAAGAAGCCGCCCGCGCCTATCAGCAGGGCGTGGACAAGGCCATCGACCGGGTCCTTGTAGCCAACAAATCGGAATGGCTGGTGTTTTACTATTATCACAGCGGTGAAAAAGAAAAAGCGCTCGAGGTGGCTGAAGCCGGCGCCGCGGTCGGTTCATATAGCGGCTTTCATACGATGGCCCAACTGTGCGAAAAAATCGGGGATTTAAAGGGAACTGAAAAATATTACCGCAAAATCGCCGAACGCTACGGGGACCCGACCACCCTGATCCGGTTTTTTCAAAGCAATCCCCAAAAGGCATCCTTTAAATCCAAGCGGGATGAATTGATACACGCCCTGTTCCCGGAAGGATTGCAGACCATCACCCTGAATGAGGCCACGGGAGCGCCGAAAAAAGGGCTGGTGTTTGTTAAATCAGAGAGATGGATGTCGCAGTATGGATTAAAGCAGGGGGACATCATCATCGCCGTGAATGGATACCGCATCCAAAACAAAGAGCAGTTTCTGGCCGCCGGTGTCTATAAAAACAAAGCGTTCTACAGCAAGATGATTGTCTGGGAGAACGGACGCTACCACGAGGTTACGCCTAAAAGAAAGAATATATATATAATTCAATCCCTGGTGCCCTATACCAAGTCCGGTGTTTGAGAATGACGGTCCATCGGCATTTGCAGGAATACGACGAGTCATGCGCCAAGTTAAAGATCAGGCCGGAACTGCAGCAGTCATACGCGCGCGGCATTTAAGTCCGTAAAAGTTCCGGAGTACAAGCCCTGATCTTCGGCCAGGGCGGTATACATGCGGCTGAGTGCCCACCCCAGCGCATCATAAATCGGGACGATGACTCAGCGGCTGTCATGCAAACTAGCGCGTCTTCCCAGGAACGGCGAAACCGCATCGCCTCACGCCAGGACGCCAAGCACGGCGTAAGGTAAAAGGTTTGCATTTCGGATTCGGTCGAATCCAGAAATTCAAACACCTTGCATTCGCCATTGGCGAATTTTAAATGCCGTCTTCGCGGACTTCGCGGCTTTGCGAGAGTCGCATACGGATTTGCAATAGCCTGACAGCTGTCAGATAATCGAAGGTATGGAAAGGCAAGTATGGGCGAAGAATTCGATAAACTGGAATATGCGGAAATGCTCAAAGCCGGGCGCCAGGACGATGCGATTGCCTATGTGGACAAGTTCCGGGAGCAGGATCCTGACGATCCAACGCTGAAGCTGCGGGCCGCCAGGGCTCGCGGGGGCAAAGGGGAAGCCATCATGATGGCCTGCGACCAGGCCGGGGTGGCGCCATCACCAGAGCAGATCGACACGATGTGCGCGCTTTTCAAGGAAGCCATCGCCCTCGATCCCTACCTTGCGGCGCCCTACTGGGATCTGGCCGTGGTGCATATGCGCTTTCTGCGCGACCCCGACAAGGCGGCCGGATTTCTCGCCGATGCCAAGCGGCTGGGCTTCAAACACAAAATGATGGACCGGCTCGATGCCATGATCAAGGATGCCATCTTGTCGGGCACGTCCCGGTGATGATCGCAGGGCGTCATGCACATTTATTACGCTTCCTGACCTCACGCGAAGACGCGAAGCACTGCGTGCATCGGCCAAAGGCGGAGAAACTGCATTCTCACGCGGAGTCGCCAAGACGCAAAGAACGGCTGCAACAGAATCAGTTTGAATACCTGATTCGAATAAACCCAGAAATTCAAACAGCTTGCTTCGGCCGAGGGCCGAAAAGGGTATTTCTTTATGTTTTTCTTTGCGAGTTTTATCGCTTGGCGTGATGGATAAAGTTGGTTTTAAGAATTAAGCGGCATCCATCGAATGAGTGGTTCCCGGACGGAAATCAAAGATGGGTTGCCATCAATCCATATCAAATGATAACAATCCAAAGCTACCCCACTAGGTGATGTTTGGCGCGATGCTGACCACCTCATCTCTCACCTGAATTCTGACGCTTAGCTACACACACCTCCAGCTTATAACGGGTGAAGTGCCGATTGCCATTGGAAAGCCGTGGTTCCTGACTTGCCAGGCCGCGGGTTTGAACCACTATTCAAACCTGCCAATGCCAGCGACAGCCTGTCGATTATTGCATACCGGGCCGTGCCGGTCCGCAGGGGAAGAGAGAAAGCCATGTACACCCACCTGTTTTCGGAAATCGAAATCCAGGGAATCGTATTAAAAAACCGGCTGACCATGGCCCCCCTCTACCTGGGCTATGCCGGTGAGGGCGGCACGGCCAGTGACATGCTCCTCGCGCATTACCGGTTGATGGCGGAAAGCGGGGTGGCCATGGTGGTGGTTGAAAACGCCACCGTGGATCATCCCGCAGGGAGCGGGTCCAACCGGACCCTGCGGGCCGACACCGACACCAACCTCGACGGACTGAAGCGGTTGGCCGCGGTGATCCACGAGGCCGGGGCGCGGGCCTGCCTGCAGATCAACCACGCGGGCCGGTTTGCCCATGCAGCTGCGGAACCGCCGGCCCCCTCGGCAGTGAAAACCTTCGGTTACGTGCCCCGGGTCCTGACCGAGACCGAGATCAAAGCAATCGTCTTAAAGTTTGCTTCTGCGGCCGCCAGGGCCAAAGAAGCGGGCTTCGACATGGTAGAGCTGCACGGGGGCACGGGCTACCTGCTGGCCCAGTTTCTCTCCCCGCGCACCAACCGACGCACGGACGACTACGGGGGAGCGCTCGAAAATCGGATGCGCTTTGGCCTGGACGTGCTGGCGCGAGTTAAGGCCACGGTGGGCGCTTTCCCGGTGGGCTATCGCTTCCTGGCAGACGAATGGCTTCCGGACGGTCTGAAACAAACGGAGTCGCGCCTGTTCGCCCGGGAACTGGCCCGGTCGGGCATTGCCTACATTTCGGTCATGGGCGGCACCTTCGAGTCCTTCGGACTGGACGAGGTCGTGGCGCAGTCCAAACACGAGGGCTACATGCTCGAACTGGCCGCCGCGATCCGCGGGGCGGTGGACGTGCCGGTGATCGCTGCCGGGCGCCTGGCGACCGGGGCTTTGTCCGAGCATGCCATTGCCGACGGCAAGACCGACCTGATCGGCCTGGCGCGCGTACTCTGGGCCGACCCCGAATGGCCGCACAAGGTCCGGGAGGGCCGGGAGGATGCGATCGTCCACTGTGACCCGGCCTGCGACGATGCCTGCATGCAGATGGTCATGAAAGGGCGGCCGGCCTTCTGCACGGCCTGGCCGGCGGAGAAGATGAAAGCCTGGAAGGCCAAATTCAAGACGGCCTCGTAAAGGTCCGATCCACCCGCGGCGGATAAATATCGGTGTCAACCGTATCCCTCGTCATTGCGGCGTACCGTAAGTACGCCTTTCATAGGGATTCGCGAGCCGTATCCCGACCCTTCACGAAACCGCCTGACACATGACTTTTTGTGATGTCATCACGAACACAACCTTTAAATGCGGCATCATGATTCTGGCGGCCGCCGGCAGCCTGATCCTGCCGGGCGGTCCGGGATCGAAGGGAGAAGCGCAAATGGCATTGAAAATCGAGTCAGCGGCCTTCAACCACGGCGAAGCCATCCCGAAGCAGTTTTCCTGCGAGGGGCAGGATATTTCTCCGCCCCTGGCATGGTCGGGGGTGCCCGCCGATGCCCGGAGCCTGGTGCTGATCGTCGACGATCCCGACGCTCCGGACCCCAGAGCGCCCAGGATGACCTGGGTCCATTGGGTGCTCTACAACATGTCGGCCGAGACCGACGGCCTGGCGCAGGGCGTGGCGGCCCGGGATCTTCCCGCCGGCACCGGGGAAGGATTGAACGACTGGAAGCGGACCGGCTACGGGGGGCCCTGCCCGCCGATCGGGCGTCACCGGTATTTCCACAAGCTCTATGCTCTGGACACGCGGCTGGAAGGCCTGGCCAATCCCACCAAGGCCCAGGTGGAGGCAGCTATGCAGGGGCACATCATTGCCCAGGCGGAGTTGGTGGGGACCTATGCCAAAGGTCCGTAGCCGCGGGGCCGCTTCGACCAAAGCCCCGGTGGTAGTTAGGAATGCCTATGCTGTTATGCGCCTCACGATCACCCTGCGCGGATGCCCAAGTCATTTTAAGAGCATTCTGTACGGCCTGGCGCTGCTACTCGTCTTCATCCCGGGCTGTGCCGCCCGCGAGGTAGCGCCGCTAACGCCTCCCGACGAAGAACAACGCAAGGTGTTCCAGGTCGTCAAGCACGGCTGGCACGTGGGCATCGTAGTCGACCGGGTTGAAATCGCATCCCGGGTGCCGTTTGGGAACGATGATTTTCCCGGGGCCGAGCACCTCGAGATCGGCTGGGGGGATGCGCGTTTCTACCAGGCGGAGAAACCCTCGGCCGGCCTGGCCCTGCGGGCGGCGCTGTGGCCCACGGCCAGCGTCATGCACATCGTGGGTTTTTCCGGTGATCCGGCGCGCTATTTTTCGGCCAGCGAGGTCGTCGACATCTGCGTCCGCCGATCCGAATACAAGCGGATGCTGGATTTCATCATGGCAAGCTTCGAACGCCGCCCGGACGGGGAGGTCATTCCCCTGGGGCCGGGTCTCTACGGCGCCAGCCGATTTTACCGGGCCCAAGGCTCTTTTCACCTCTTCAACACCTGCAACACCTGGGCGGCGCGGGCTGTCGCCGCCACCGGCACACCCGTTTCCACCCGCGTCATTACTGCCGGAGGCCTTGTTTCGCAACTCCGTCGCAACGGCCGTGACCGGTTTGCCTGCCCCTGAGTTCCGATCCATATATTTCAGTTCGCGGCTGTTGATTTCAGGGCTTGCGATCCTAACTATAGGAAAGTTCGTTTTGATGCTTCGAAGTCACATGCCTGTCCAGAATCTTGGATTTCAATTCTGAAATTTGTCTTCACCCGTTTGTAGACAGGGCACGTTCGTTTTAACGCTCACACCAACGTGGAAAGGAGATTGTCATGGATGATGCTGTCTATAAGGTAATCGAAGTCGTAGGATTCTCCGAAAAGTCTTGGGAAGATGCAGCTAAGGCGGCCGTGCGTACGGTCGACCGTACCATTCGCGACATACGTGTGGCGGACGTGGTTCAAATGGATATGCGTCTGGAGGACAACCGAATCGTCGGGTATCGCACCAAACTCAAAATTTCCTTCAAACTGGAATAGATCGACATCCATTTTTACCCGCGGCGCGCACGGATCCGACGGCGGCTGTCATTGGTTTCCTGAGAGGTTATGCGGGTCATCCGGCACCAGGCGCTTAGCGGCCTGATTTGCCTCGATCATACGTGCGGCCACACCACGGGGGTCCGGTCACGGTCTTTGCTGGGGATCTTGTCTTGGCCCTGGATATCTGGAAGCCGCGCTGATTCATTCGCGCGGCCGAAAGATCTGGGCTTATGATCCGCGCGGTTTTTCCAGAAGAATCTACAATAAATTATCGGTAAAGAACTGATCATTGGTTATGTTCTGGTGACTGGAAAACAGAAACATGACATCGGTCCACGGTATGGGCGAAGCCAATCTCGAATTCCGATTCGCAGCTCCGCGTTCATCCAGCAAGGCGCTGCTGCGCAGCACCGTCCCGTCCCCGGGACCTTTGGCCACGATGGTCACGGAGCCGTCGGCGTTGATGCGCGCCGTTTTAGCGGTATCCTCCGAGTCGCCCACAACCAGGTAATAGTTCAACCCCGTCGGTGCCCGGGCAGGCCTGTCCATGGCTTGAGCGAACTGACGCGCACGCCTCAGGCTTTTTTGGAGATGATCGTGCGCGATTTGCCGGCGCTGCACCACATCCGTCGCATCCGGCAGCAGCTAATGTTCATCCCGGTACCCGCCAAACACCAGTACGCCCAGAATGTAGGCCTAGGCATTTTGCTCGATCGGATAGCCGCCGAAATTTACCACGACCCTGTCCAGTGTGCCGGACGGCTTCACGCGATCGGTCAATTCTTGCAGGTTTTTGCCCGGCTGCATGGGCAGGCCGAACAGGCGGGCGTCATCGGGCTTGTTCGGATTCAAGGTGCCGGTGCCGAAGGCCCCCCAGACGATGACCCCGCTGTCCGGATCGACCCGCTTGGAGCCGAGCAAACCCGGGATCAGGATGACCGGATTGCGATAGGGGTCTTCATGCCGGGCCAGATGGTTGTAGATCCCTCCCAGATCGGGTGCTTTCGGAGGCGAGCTGCATCCGGCCAGCAGCATTAGAAATCCCATCAAGCCCAGCGTCAGAATTCGGGTCATGAGTGGCTCCCTTCGTTTGGTTCGCCTACGGGCGGATCATCTGGTTCGGTCGGCAGGGGGTGCATGTAGACATCCCGCTGGGGAAAGGGAATGCTGATTTTTCGCGTTTGGAATTCGCCGAAGATGGCAAGGTTCAATTCATGGATCACGCGCCCCCGGTCGGCCGGGGTTTTGGCCCAGCACAGGAGCTCGAATTCAAGGCTCGAATCCCCGAACGCGCGGAAGCGCACCCGGGGTTCGGGCACATGCGAGATACTTTGATTGGAAAAGGCCACCGCGAGCATGGCGGCCTCCACTTCTTCCAGATTGGAGTTGTAGGCCACCCCGACTTTGATGCGGACCCGGTAGCGGGGTTCCGGTGCGCTTTCGTTGATGATTTTGGTGTTGGCCACGATGGAATTGGGGATGGAGATCTGTTCGTCGTCGCGGGTGCGGATCAATGTGCTGCGCACGCCGATATCGACAACCTCGCCGCGCTCGCCGGATTCCAGAATGATGTAGTCACCGGTGGCAAACGGTCTGTCCAGGAAGATGTTGATCCCGCCGAAAAAATTAGCCAGGGTGTCCCGGGCGGCCAGTGCCACCGCCAGACCCACGATGCCGGCGGAGGCCAGAAGGGGCGATACATCGATTTGCCAGACCAGCAGAAACAGGGCCACGGCCGCCACCAGCAGCATGACCCGGCCGACATTCTCGATCAGATGGATAATCTGCTGGCCCTGTCGGCGCTTGACCCACCATCGATGACAGATGGTTTTCATCAACCGGCCGAGCCCCACTGCAAATACGATGATCAGCAAGGTTTTCAGGATCGCGTTGACGACATAATCGATGCGTGGGTCGAGTTTCAGCCACGTTACGGACATAAGTGCACCGACCAGAACCATGGTGATCCAGGCCGGCCGGTGAATGCTGCCGATAAATGTTTTATCGATATCGATGTTTGATTTCTTGCGGATATAGTCGACGATCCGGTGGATAAAGAAATCGACGAGGAAGGCCAGGACCCCAAACAGGGCCATGATCACCACGGCGCCCAGAAGGCGCTGCTCCATCATGATGCCGGTGATCCTGGAGAAATAGTCCAGAAAGCGTTCGATGACATCGGCCATAAATTCGTTCTCGGGCTTCGTTTTTGAGGCAACAAGGGCCGCCGGTGCGGTTGGATTTTAACCCCAGGCCGGATGCGGCAAGAGCGTTATCGACTTCCGGCAAGATCCTCCAGGTAATTCGGCACCGGGCGATCGACGGCGTCCAGCGCTGCGATCATGCGTCGGGCCACGCCCCTGGTGGTCCAGACGCGATCCTTGCGGGGAATGACGTCTCTTCCTTCGGCATCCAGGAACCGGATGACCTGAAAGTTCCACGCGGGCTCGCGATAGCGCACCAGCAATCCACGATCCATCCCGCTGCCGCGGTTGTTGTAGACGAGCATCGGGATGAATTCCTCTTCGATGGCTTTTACCAGTTGGGGATTGGTCAGCACGTCACGGCCGAACTTGCGTACCCCCGGTCAACCCGGCACCTCCTGAAAAAGGACAAGCACGGGTTTCCCTGATTCCGCGCTCATCTTCAGGGCCGCATCGAAATTCCGCCCCCACTGCACGGTGCCGACCTCGACGGGATTGACAACGGTCTGACTCCCATGGGCCGTGGCGCACAGTGTCAAAAAGATAATCGCTGTCCATATTCGCATGGCTTGTCTGGCCTTGAATTCGCTTCGCATACTTATCGTCTCCAACCTGGATTCTCTACAGGCTGTCGGATGAACCCTTTACGGCCTTATATATTGGAGCCTGGAGATCCATTGACGTCTCACACCTTGCCAGCACCTCTGAGCTTGATTTTGAGATGCGCTCTCGATATTCAGCGGCCGGTCCGGCGCTCACGCATCACCAGGAGCCGCGGTTCGGTCATGTCTTCGATGGCGTAGCGGATGCCCTCCCGGCCCAGCCCGCTGTCCTTGACTCCGCCGTAGGGCATGTTGTCGACCCGCCACGAGGGCACATCATTGATCACGACGCCGCCCACTTCCAGTTGGTCCCAGGCCCGGAGAACTTTGCTGAGATCGTTCGTGAATATACCGGCCTGTAATCCGAAGGCGCTGGCATTGACCTGCCGCAGGGCATCGCCGAAGTCCTGGAAGCTCGAGAGCACGGCCACCGGACCAAAAGCCTCTTCGGTGCAGATGGGCTGATCGGCGGGGACCTCTTCCAGCAGGGTGGCCTCGAGCATGGCGCTCTCGCGTCCACCGCCGCACAGGAGGTTGCCGCCAGAGGCCCGCGCCCGGTCGATCCAGTCCTGGAGCCGTTCGGCCTCAGCCGCGGAGATCAGCGGACCGATAAAGGTGGCTTCATCCTTGGGGTCGCCCATTTTGAGGGCGCTTGCGGCAGCGACCAGCCGGGCGCGCAGGTCGTCGTAGACGGATGCGTGGACCAGAATCCGCTGCACGCTGATACAGCTCTGCCCGGACTGGTAGAAGGCGCCCGTGATCAGGCGCTCGGTGGCATCCGCCAGGTCGGCATCCGCATCGACGATGCAGGCGGCGTTGCCGCCGAGTTCCAGCACGACCTTTTTCTTCCCGGCGCGCGCCTTGAGCTTCCAGCCCACGGCGGGAGAGCCCGTGAAGCTCAGGAGTTTCAGGCGGTCGTCGGTGGTGAACAGATCGGCGCCTTCGCGCCGGCAGGGCAGGATCGAAAAGGCGCCCGTCGGCAGGCCGGTTTCCGCCAGGACTTCGCCGATGAGCAGCGCCCCCACGGGGGTGCGGCTGGCGGGCTTGAGCACGAAGGGGCAGCCGGCGGCGATGGCCGGGGCGATCTTGTGGGCCGCCAGGTTCAGCGGGAAGTTGAACGGCGAGATAAACGAGCACGGTCCGATCGGTACCCGTTGGACCATCCCGCGATAGCCCTGGGACCGCGGGGAGATCTCGAGATTCAGCACCTCTCCGTTGATCCGTACGGCTTCCTCGGCTGCGATGCGAAAGGTATCGATCAGACGCGCCACCTCCCCCCGGCTGTCCTTGATCGGTTTGCCGGCCTCGATGCACAGCGCCAGGGCCAGCTCTTCCTGCCGCTCGCGGAAACGGTCGACACAGTGGTTTAGAACATTCTGGCGTTCGTAGGGCGGCAGACGCCGCAGCGGGCCGCTGGCCGCGACCGCCGCGTCGATGGCCATATCGATGGCCCGGGCGTCGGCCAGCGCCACGCGGGCGGCCACCTCACCCGTGTACTTGTCGGTTACGGCGAGGTCGGTGTTGGGTTGCCGGGCTTCGTTGGCGAGGTAGTAAGGATAGCTGGATTCAAGCATGGACGCTCACAGCCGGGTGCTGCGCTCCCTGATGTCATGGTTTAGGATGCGGTCGTTTTCCGAATAATCCACGGGTATATCGATCAGATGGACACCGCCGGCCTCGAAGGCCTGGTTCACCACGGTCGTGAACGGTCCGGCGGCCTCGACCCGGTGTCCGCGGGCCCCGTAGGTTTCTGCGTAGCGGATGAAGTCGGGGTTCTTGAAATCCAGCCCGAAGTCGTCGAAGCCCATGTTGGTCTGCTTCCACTTGATCATGCCGTAGGCGTCGTCGCGCAGGATCACGACCACCAGATCGAGGTTCAGGTTCACGGCCGTCTGCAGTTCCTGGGAGTTCATCATGAACCCGCCGTCGCCGCAGATCGCCATGACGCGCCGCCCGGGATAGACCATCTTGGCGGCCATGGCCGAGGGCAGACCAGCCCCCATGGTGGCCAGGGCGTTGTCGAGCAGCACGGAATTGGGGATGTGGGCCGGGTAGTTGCGGGCGAACCAGATCTTGTACATCCCGTTGTCCAGAGCGATAATCCCGTCCGACGGCATGACCTCGCGGATATCGGCCACCAGGCGCTGCGGATCGATCGGAAAGCGGTCGTCGCCCTGGCCCTCCCCGGCGTGGTCGGCGAGGGCGGCCTGGACTTTTTCGAAGAAGGTGTAATCGCGGTGGCACTGGGCGGGCAGGGCCTCCCCGATACGCCAGATGCTGTGGGCGATGTCGCCGACGACCTCCACCTGCGGAAAGTAGACCGGATCGACAATGGCCGAGGTGAAATTGATGTGGATGACCGTGCGGCCGCCGACCTCCATGAAGAAGGGCGGTTTTTCGACCACATCGTGGCCCACGTTGATGATGACGTCGGCAGCATCGATGGCGCGGTGCACGAAATCGCCGGTCGAAAGGGCCGTATTCCCGATGAAGCGCTGATCCGCCTCGTCGACGACCCCTTTGCCCATCTGGGTGGTGACAAACGGGATGCAGGTGCGGTCGACAAGGCGCCGCAGCATCTTGCAGGTCCGCTTGCGGTTGGCGCCGGCGCCGATCAACAGCAGCGGGTGGCGGGCGCCGGCAATCAGATCGACCGCCATCTGAATGGCCTTGTCCTCGGCCACCGGCCGCCGCACGTGGCTCGGGGCGATGACCGGCACGTCGGTGTCTTCGCGGGCGATGTCTTCGGGCAGTTCGAGATGCGCAGCCCCGGGCCGCTCTTCCTGGGCGCGGCGGAAGGCCTCGCGCACGCTCGACGGGACCATGTCGCCGCTGCTGATCTGCTTGGTATATTTGGTCAGCGGCTGCATCATGTCGACCACATCGACGATCTGGAACTGGCCCTGCTTGCTCGACTTGATGGGCTTCTGTCCCGTGATCATGACCATGGGCATGGCGCCCAGATTGGCATAGGCCGCCGCCGTCACCAGATTGGTGGCGCCGGGGCCGAGGGTGGCGATACACACCCCCGCACGGCCGGTCAGGCGGCCATAGGTGGCGGCCATAAAGCCGGCGGTCTGTTCGTGGCGCGTCAGCACCAGCTGGATCGAACTGCGGGTGAGCGAATCGAGGAAGTCCAGGTTCTCTTCGCCGGGAATGCCGAAGATATATTCGACACCTTCATTTTCGAGCGCCTGCACAAAGCGGTCGGAAGCTTTCATCGCCGATACTCCATGTCCTGCGGGTCGGTCGAGGTCGGTAGGCCAATCTAGACAGCACGCTGTCGGCGGGGGCTGTCCGGTGCGCCGCTGTCGCCGTTTGTATTCAGTCGCCGCTTGGTTCCAGAATTGACAGCGGATCATAATATCCTATCACTATGGACGGAATCGCGACCTGTCAATTTGGGGCCATCCGGGGATTTTTTCCACTCCGGTGGGCACAACCCGCGCGGCCCAATATGAGGCGGGCAGTCGTCTTCCTATGCTGCCGGCACACTCTTTTGGCGGGTCAGAAGGCGGTCTTGACCACACCGCCGTCCACGCGCAGGGCGGCGCCCGTCGTGGCGGATGCCAGAGGACTGGCGATATAGGCCACCAGGGTCGCCACTTCGAGGGGGGTCGCAAAGCGCCTGATCAACGATGTGGAGCGCGCTTCGGGTACAAAAGTTTTTTCGAACGCCTCGACGCTCTTGCCTGCCTGCTGGGCCAACGCCTCGACAAAACGTGAAACGCCGCGCGACTTGGTCGGACCCGGCAGGATGCTGTTGACCGTAATGGCCGTGCCGGCCACGGTTTCCGCCAGCCCGCGTGAAATGGCCAACTGGGCCGTCTTGCTCATGCCGTAGTGAATCATCTCCGTGGGAATCTGGATGCCGCTTTCACTGGAGATAAAAATGATCCGTCCCCAATTGCGGGCCCGCATGGCCGGAAGATAAAGCCGGCAGAGGCGCACCCCGCTCAGGACGTTGACTTCAAAAAACCGCCGCCAATCATCGTCCGGAATGTCCTCGAAGGGCTTGGGTTCAAAGATTCCCAGATTGTTGACCAGAATGTCGACCTCGGGATGCACCCGGGCAATCTCTTCCGCGGCCTCGGGGGTGGCCAGATCGCCGGCAAAGCCGATGACCTCGCCCTTGGCCGCGCGTGCCAGTTTGGCGGTTGCCGCCGCCACCGATTCTTGGGTCCGCCCGTTGATGATGACCGCGGCGCCTTCGTCGGCCAGCACTTCGGCAATGGCATAACCGATACCGGCTGTGCTGCCGGTGATCAGGGCGCGTTTATCTGTAAGTTGAAGATCCATTGCTATTCCTCATGATTTGGTTGGTGCGACCGTGTATGCCATCCAAGGCGACCGATGCCACGTGACTTCGTGCGGCTCAGGCGGCTCACAGAGCGCCGGATTGATGTCGTCGGTCACGCAGTTATGCCCTGATTATATAAGCATCAAATTTTAGCTGGCACCCATTCAATCTCTCGGATCCCACCCTTGGTCAGCCTGTCCACCTTCCGGAAGGGGATGCTCTCGGCGCAACCTTGACGCGATGTGAACGGCTCGGCTGATCCCGTAATTAGGTCTTCAGCCGGGACCGTCTATTCCGTAAAACCCTGGTCCTGGTATTTTGACTGTAAATAGGACCTCTTAGAGGCCTCAGAGAGAGGGATAAACAATTCCGCATCGCAATGTAGACCAATCAAACGCGATCCCCGTCATACGGGTTGAACGAGCCAATATGGTCTGGTCTTTAATCCGCTACAGAGGAGATCGACATGACACGCAAACTCATCTTTACCGGCATCGCTTTGATAGGATTCACACTGGCATTAGGCAGCAACGCTTGGGCTGATCATGACAGGGGCAAAAGAGGGCACCGAGGCGACCATAAATACCATCACAAATACAAGGACCATCCAGGACATCATTATGGATGGCACAAGGGCAAGGGGAATCCGCACCGCTACCGCTACAAACATCGCGGGGCCTACTGCCACCGGGATCGAGATCACGATTGGTATCGTGATCGCCATCACCGCTGGCAATATCATCGGGACCGTACTTACAAAGGGCGTCATCACCGCGAGCGCGTCGTGGAAAAGCACGTCTATCACCACTATCCCAAACGTCACCGTTACGATGACGACCGCTCCAGCTTTGCTTTCATGGTGATCGACCAGGTTCTCGGAGTCGCAGTGGCCGTCGGCGGAACACACTAACCCTCTAACCACATCCCCGGGGGCGGGCGTACCCGCCCCCGCACCCCCCCACCGACGATATGGGTTGCCCTACCTCTCCGTATCGCTCCCACGAATTATTCACTGGATCTTGAATTGTGCGTTTCTGGATAGCGCCGAAAAGGTAAACGGCGCTGCACGTTCTACTCTTTCAGAGGGGTAGGGATATCTTGAGATACTGCTCAGAGGATGATGGTGGCGATCATTAGGAGGATGAGGATGGCATCCCCGAGTGCTGTCTTGGCAAGACAGCGAACCATGACCAGTAGTTCGGATAGATAGGTCGCTTCAACATCGGCGGTTTTCATCTGCCGGTCCCTCCTCACCGGATTTCGAACCATGTGGCTGGGCAGAGCCGCAAGCCTTGCGTTTAACGTAGCAAACACCATACCAGACCGATAGAATCACGATTTGTTTAGAAAAACGGATAGATAGTAGCGGTGAA
>JASJBQ010000095.1 GCA_030066455.1 Desulfobacterales bacterium | reverse complement strand
GCCGCATCCATGTCGAACCCCGGGCACAGATCCTCGACAACCCCCTCCAGGGCGAAAATTGCCTTGCGAAAAAGCATCAGATCGGCCGGAAAGACAAATCCCTCGTAGGCCAGCGCTTCCAGAAGTTTGAACGTCTTGCGCATATGGCTCAGTTCATCGAACGCGGAAGAATGGATCAGATTCAGAACCTGCCGCCGAAACCGCTGCCGGCGCCCGGGATCGCCCCAGGATCCGTCAATGGCCAGGGCCTTGATCGCCCGGCGGATGCTGCTCAGATCTTTTTTGACCACGGCCTGAATCAGTTGGGTGGTTTTCATCCGGTCGCTTCGACTTAGGTGACCGGCCAGGGTCCAATCCAGCAGGCCGATCTGCAGGCGGCCCGTGGCCGGATCCTCAAGGGCCAGGATATTGCCGGCATGGGGATCGCCGTGGAACAGGCTTGTGGCCTGCCGTCCGAAAAGCGGCCGGCAAACGAGGGCTTCGAAGAGGGCCTCGGCCAGGCGCCGGCGCTGTTCCCGGCTCAATTCGGCATCGGTGATCTTGGGGCCCTGCAGATAGGCCATGGCGGTCATGGCGTCGCTGCTGAAGGGCAGCAGCGCGGGAATGCGGATCAGATCCAAGTCCGCAAAAAAATCGGTCGCCTCCTCCAGGTAGGTCTGTTCGGCCGCCAGGTCGATCTCGTTGACCAGCATCTCCCGCACTTCCTGGAATACCGCCAGGAACTGGAAATCCTTGAAAGGATAGTGATGGCGGCGGGTTTCGAAAAAGGCGGCCGTTTTTTCCAGAATCAGCAACTCCTCCTGGAGCTGCCGGCGGATACCGGGTTTCAGCACCTTGAAGACTCCCTGAACCTGCCCGCGACTTGACGGCGGGCGCCAATCGAAGCGCACCACGGCGCCGACGCTGGCTTCGGCGAGGATGAAGGGGTGGATCTGCATCTGCTCCCGGCCCCCGGTCTGTTCCAGCTGGTGCTCGATCCGTGCCACGATCTTGTCGCGAGGCGTGCCGTAGTCGCCATTTTCCAGATGAATCAGCCATTTTCGGACCGCCGGATCGATGTTGGGGTTGCGGGCAATGAGCTGACCCAGCTTGTGGAGGGTGGCAAAGCGCTTGGCCAGTTCCAGCAGCCGCTTGCGGGTGTCCGTATCGGGGGGCAGGTTCAACTGACTGAGCGCCAGTGCGACAAGCCGTTCATGGCTCACCTGCGAAAGGAAGAAGGCGATGCCGTCGTGCACGACAGATCGGTAGCGGGCGTAGACCTCGGGGATGGCCTCCTGGGGTTTCGTGCGCGCCACGATTTCACGGGCCATGCGCCGGGCGAAGTTTTGATCCCCCATGGCCGCCGCGAGGGCGTCCAACTTTTCGGCAGAGGCCTCCCGCGAGATGTTAACCGCGAATTGACGAAGCTCAGGGTCTGTAAAATCGAACATGAACGCTTCCCGACGATGGCTTATTCACACCGTTAAAGCTCCTGGCCGACGGCGCAGGTGTTTATGGTAGAATTGATATTTTAATGGCTTACGGACTGAATGCAATCCTCTTTTTGAAACCTATTTCAACAACCGTACAAGTGTCCCCGTTCGCCCGGTCCAACCGTCATTGCGCGATGATACGAGAACGGCCTGATGGCGCTCCGGAGCGTGTGTGGAGATTAAAGGAGCGCTCCAATCCGGAACCGGTTGACATTCTCCCGCATCGCGCTAAGTTCATTTTAAAAGACATATTCGCTATTCGATTAAAGTATTTTTTAAGGTGGTGCGGATGGAGACGATACCGCCACAACCCAACGAAGAAAGCCTCCTCGCACAGGCCTTCAGCCTGATCGACCCTGCCGGCAGTCTGGTAGCGGGAACCGAGGATTACGACACGATCAGGCTCATGCTTCAGGGGTGGATTCGGGAGTACGGATCGACGCGCGCCCTCTGCATGGCGCGCCTGGGGGCGAAGCACCTTGACGGCTGGCGCAAGTTTCTCTGAATTCTACTTCAGCACCCCTATAGATCGTTGCGCGCGTATCACGATGGGGCGACAAAAAAAAAGGCAGAGACTCGAGAGGCTCTGCCCTTTTTCTTTATGGATGCGCTATAGATTTGCAGGTTCAACGATCATTCTTGTTGTATTTCTCGAAACCCTGCCTCGCGGTAAGCGGAATCCCTGCTCAAACCCATCGTTGTTGGAGGCCACCATACGGGTCCACTATTTGGCGGCCCATGTGGCATAGCAGGTGCAGCTGAAGCGCTCGTTCAGGAACCGCTCGACCTTGTAGCCTTTGGGTTCCAGATTCATTTCCAGCATGTCGTCCACGAGCTTGTCGCGATGGGTCTCCAGAAACATGGCCATGCTCGCCTCGCGATGACCTTTTTTACGCAGGTTGGGTGAACGGGAGGTCAGCAATGAAGCCATCTCGCGCGACCGGGTGATCTCCTCGTCAATCGCATTTTCGTAAACCACTCTTTTTACCGGGCCGGGTTCGGCCCCCATTGCCGGGGTGACCAGGAAGACAATGACCATAAGGGTTGTCAGCGTAGCGAAGGTTTTCATTTTCTCCTCCTCGTTTGTGATGCGGTTCGTTTTTAACGATAGGATCACTAGGGGATCCTTCCAAAAACCGATATACGGAGCGACGAAACAAGCTTTGGTGCTTAGAGGAGAACGTCGGCGCCGAGGTGTCATCGAGGCTAAATGCTGAGCGGCAAGGAGGGGCGATTGGCGCTTGGCTTCACTATTTACAGTTAGCACTTCCCGTGCCAAAGCCTGCGCCGTTGTCCAGGCGAATCGCCTTGCTTCAGTGTCTAGTCAGAATTGTTCGAAAAATCGATCATGCCTTTTCTTGATCCATCCACGCGTACGGGTGCAAGGATTTGAATCCAGCCCTCTTGATGTCAATATAATAGACAACTTTATTGCAAACTATATATGCACATATTAAATAATTAAAAATAAATTAATTTTATTTTGAAAGCCCTTCTCGTGATTTCGATTCCTGTTGCGGCCGCCTTCCGACGCCAAGAGAAGGAAGCCTGACCGTACCAGCGCTGATTCTTACCGCCGTGATGACTTGAATGTGTGTGTGATGACACCAATTGCCGTTTTCATGGATGTCTCCGCTACAGGCGAAAACCTCGCCGGCGCAAACTGATCCCCCGACCTCCGGAAACCAGTCTCGACAGAGGTGCCCATAGAGGCTGTAAAACGTATCGAACCGCGATCATCATCCACGAGCCGCCGGCGACACCCATCGACCGTTCGATCCAATTCTTCCCATGTCGCGCCCGCATTGCACGACATTTCAAATACATGCAATTTCAGCAGGAAGAAACGTTCACCGTCCGAGCAGGCAGCCAGTTCGGTTGCATGATGGGCGTAGTGTAGTTACCATCAGTTGTTATATAAAACGTTATGGTAGCATTTGGTTTAAACACGATTTCTTATCTCGGGTTGACATCAAGAGGGCCGAGCGGGGAAACCCACTACGGGTAACTGATTTATGGCTGATACCAACGACGGCAAAGTGGACTGGAAATTAATTGAAAATCGCGAGTGGCTCGAATCGCTTGAATATGTCGAGCGCCACCAGGGCCCGCGGCGTGTAGTCGAACTGCTCCGTCGTCTTCAGACCTACGCTCAGGAGAAAGGCATTCACCTGCCGTTCACGGCCAATACGCCCTACATCAATACCATTGGGGCCGACCGCCAGACGGTGTTCCCGGGCAGCCGCGACATCGAGCGGCGGATCAAGAGCATCATCCGCTGGAACGCCATGGCCATGGTGGTGCGTGCCAACAAGCAGATGGATGGCATCGGCGGGCACATTTCCACATTCGCTTCTTCAGCCACCCTGTTCGAAGTCGGCTTCAACCATTTTTTTCATGCGCGCACGCCGGAACACCCGGGCGATTCAATCTTTTTTCAGGGGCATGCCGCCCCGGGAATTTACGCCCGGGCTTTTCTGGAGGGGCGCCTGAACGAGCAGCATTTAAAAAATTTCCGTCGTGAACTTCAGGCCGGCGGGGGGCTTTCCTCCTATCCGCACCCCTACCTGATGCCGGACTTCTGGCAATTTCCCACGGTTTCCATGGGACTGGGGCCCATCATGGCGATTTATCAAGCGCGCTTCAACCGCTACCTCGAAGACCGGGGTCTGGCAGATACCGGGCGCCAGCACGTCTGGGCCTTCCTGGGCGACGGCGAACTCGACGAGCCCGAATCGCTGGGGGCCATCACCCTGGCGGCCCGTGAAGCGCTGGACAACCTGATTTTCGTCGTCAACTGCAACCTCCAGCGCCTGGACGGTCCCGTGCGCGGCAACGGCAAGATCATTCAGGAACTGGAGGCGGCTTTCCGGGGAGCAGGCTGGAACGTGATCAAGGTCATCTGGGGGGCCGACTGGGACCCGCTCCTGGCCCAGGACACCAGCGGTCTGCTGTTGCAGCGCATGGAAGAAGTGCCCGACGGCCAATACCAGAAATACACGGTCGCCGGCGGGGACTATATCCGCCGGGACTTTTTCGGGCGTTATCCGCAGCTGGCCCGGCTGGTGGCCAACTATACCGACGAGCAGCTGCACAAACTCAGGCGCGGCGGCCACGATCCCGAAAAGGTCTACGCGGCCTACCAGGCGGCCGTAGCAAACGAGGGCGCCCCCACGGTCATTCTGGCCAAAACCATCAAGGGCTACGGTTTGGGTGAGGCTGGCGAGGGACGCAACGTGACCCATCAGCAGAAAAAACTCAACGAGCAGGAACTGCGTCATTTCCGCAGCCGCTTCGGTATCCCGATCCCCGATGCGCAGATCGCCAAGATGCCGTTCTACCGCCCGGACGATGACAGTGAGGAGATGAAATACCTGCAGGAGCGACGCCGCGCCCTGGGCGGGATGCTGCCCTCGCGCAGCGTTTCGGTGCCTGTCCACCGACCGCCGCGCCTGGATCTCTATCGCGAATTCTTGCAAGGTTCCGGCCAGCGCGAGATAGCCACCACCATGGCCATGGTCCACCTGTTGGGCAAGCTCCTCAAAGACAAGAATCTGGGACGCCACGTTGTGCCCATCGTGCCCGACGAAGCCCGGACTTTCGGTATGGAATCGCTGTTTCGCAAAATCGGTATCTATTCCCACGTGGGGCAGGTCTACGAGCCGGTGGACAAGGAAAGCCTGCTCTACTACAAGGAAGCCACGGATGGCCAGATCCTCGAGGAAGGCATCACCGAGGCCGGGGCCATGTCCTCCTTCGTCGCCGCGGGCACGGCCTATTCGACCTTCGGCGTCAATATGATTCCCTTTTATTTCTTCTATTCGATGTTCGGTTTCCAGCGCATCGGCGATCTGATCTGGGCCGCGGGCGACGCCCAGGCCCGCGGTTTTCTGCTCGGCGCCACGGCCGGGCGCACGACCCTGGCCGGTGAGGGGCTGCAGCACCAGGACGGCCACAGCCACGTGCTGGCCCTCACCAACCCTTCGGTGGAGGCCTACGACCCGGCATTTGCCTACGAGGTAGCGGTCATCGTCCGCGAAGGCCTGCGCCGCATGCTCGAAGACGGGGACAACGTGATCTACTATTTGACCCTGATGAACGAATTTTACCCCATGCCCCCCATGCCCAAGGGCGCCGAGGAGGGGATTCTGAAAGGGCTTTACCGCTTCAAGGCCTCGTCGAACAAGCGCGCCCGGATCAAAGCGCATCTCCTGGGCAGCGGGACGATCCTGAACGAGGCCCTCAAGGCCCAGAAGATGCTCGAAGAAGATTACGGCGTGGCCGCCGACGTCTGGAGCGTGACCAGTTACAAGCGGTTGTACGAGGATGCCGTGGATGTCGAGCGCTGGAATTTGCACCACCCGGACCAGACGCCGCGCAAGAGTTTTGTCGAGGCACAGCTGACCGACGCCCAGGGCGTCTTCGTGGCGGCCTCGGACTACCTCAAGGCGCTGCCGGCCATGATTGCCAAATGGGTGCCGGGCCCGCTGCTGCTCCTGGGTACGGACGGCTACGGCCGCAGCGAATCACGCCCCGCGCTGCGCGATTTCTTCGAGGTGGACGCCCGGCACATTGCCTACACGGCGCTGTGCGGATTGGCCCGTGAGAAGCGCTTCCCAGCGGACGTCGCGGCCCAAGCGCAACGGGCCCTGAAGATCGATGCGGACAAACCCAACCCGCGCCGGAACTGACACCGAGCGCGGGGCCCATCTGATGATCAACCGAGGAACAATCCATGCGCAAAGACGTGACGGTCCCGGAAATCAGTGAAAACGTAACCAGCGGAAAAGTCGTGGAAGTCCTGGTCGAAGTGGGTGACCGCGTGGCGGTGGACGATGTTCTGTTGGAGATGGAAACCGAAAAGGCGGTCGTGGAGATTCCGTCACCCTACGCCGGCGTGGTCAGCGAGATCCTGGTGGAGGCCGGGGGCGAGGCCCGGGTGGGAGAAGTCATCGCCCGCATCGAGGTGACCGAAGGGGAGGACGACGGGGAGGGCGGGGAAGAAAAGAGACCCCGGACGCCGGAACCGGTTTTAACAACCGATGAACTCGCGGCGGCGATCGATGCCAGGACCCCACCTCAGGAAGAAGACGTCGCCGCGGACCGGCAGGCGGTTGCCGCCGCCGAGGGGGATGCACCGCGTGAAGCGCATAAAGCGCCGGCCTTCAGGTCGGAAGACCGGCGCGCCGGGCGGGAAAACGAACATGGCGTGGTGGCGGATGATTGGCCCCTGCGGCCGGCGCCGGCCGCCCCTTCTGTACGCCGTCTGGCGCGGGAACTGGGCGTCGACATCCACGCCGTCAAAGGCAGCGGCCATGACGGGCGGATCAGTGCCGCAGACGTTCACGCCCACGTCAAACAGCGTCTGACGGCCGCGGCCCCGACCGTGCGGCTGCCGGATGCCGGCGGCACACCGCCGCCGCTGCCCGACTTCAGCCGCTGGGGACCGGTCCGCACCGTCAAGCTCGAGACCGTCCGCCGGCTGACGGCTGAAAACACCAGCACCGCCTGGCGCCTCATTCCCCACGTGACGCAGTTCGACGAAGCCGACATTACGGAATTGCAGCCTTTTATCGAACGCCACGCCCGGGAAGCGGAAAAACAGGACGGCAAACTAACGATCACGGCCGTGGCGATGAAAGCCTGTGCCGCGGCCCTGATGCGTTTTCCGCAGTTCAATGCCAGCATCGACCTGGCAAACGACCAGTTGATTTACAAAGACCACGTCCACGTTGGGCTGGCGGTGGACACGCCCCGCGGCCTGCTGGTGCCCGTGGTCCGCAACGTTCAGGACAAGGGCATCATCGACCTGGCGGTGGAAATCTCGGATATGGCCCGGCGCGCGCGCGCCAAAAAGATCAAACCGGATGAACTTGAAGGCGCCACTTTCACCATTTCCAACCAGGGAGGGATCGGCGGGGTCAATTTCACGCCGGTGGTCGTCTGGCCGCAGGCGGCGATCCTGGGACTCAGCCGGTCGCGCCGCATGCCGCGGGAGCGGGATGGACAGTTCGTGGCCCGCAACATGCTGCCGTTGAGTCTGTCTTACGATCACCGTATTGCCGACGGGGCTGATGCCGCCCGGTTTCTCGACTGGATTGCGCGTGGCCTCGAACAGGGCCTAACCCTGTTGCTTTAAACCGGCAGTGCACCATACCATTCGACGGAGACGCCCCATGACTGAAAAGACAACGCAACTGGCCGTCATCGGCGCCGGTCCCGGCGGGTACGCCGCCGCCTTTCTGGCCGCCGATCTGGGTCTGCAGGTAACGCTCATCGATCCTGAGGCCAACCCCGGCGGGGTGTGCCTCTACCGCGGCTGCATCCCATCGAAGACCCTGCTGCACGCCGCCCACCTGACGGAGGCGGCTCGCCATGCCGGCACGTGGGGATTGCATTTCGAGGGTCTCTCCGTGGACGTGGAGGCCCTGCGCCGTCACAAGCAGCGCGTGGTGGCCCAGTTGACCGAGGGCTTGGGCCAACTGGTCAAACGCCGCAATATCGCGCACCTGCGCGGCCGTGCGGTTTTCGCCGATGAAAGGCACCTGACGGTCGAAGATTCCGGAGGGCAGCGGCAAAACCTGACCTTTGAGCAGGCCATCATCGCCACCGGCTCCCGGGCCACCAACCTGGCGCTTTTCGCGGAAGGGGGCACGCGCATCATGAACGCCACGGCCGCCCTGGAGCTGGCTGAGATTCCGGACCGGCTGCTGGTGGTTGGCGGCGGTTATATCGGCCTGGAGTTGGGCAGTGTTTATGCCGGTCTGGGGGCCCAGGTCAGCCTGGTGGAGATGACGCCCCACCTGCTGCCCGGTGTGGACCGCGACCTGGTGCGGTTTCTGCACAAACGCCTGCAAAACCAGTTTACGGAGATCCTGCTCGAAACCACGGTGGAAGCGGTCAAGAGCCAGAAGAACGGCGTGAAAGTGGGTTTTCGCGACAAGAACGGCGATTTGCAGAACCGCCTGTTCGACAAGGCCCTGGTGGCCGTGGGCCGCAGTCCGCAAAGCGCGGGGCTGAACCTGGAAAAAATCGGCGTGGCCACCGACGACCAGGGGTTTATCCGCGTCGACGCACAGCGCCGCACCAGCAGGCCGCACATCTTCGCCATCGGCGACGTGGCCGGCCAGCCCATGTTGGCCCACAAGGCCTCCCACGAGGGGCGTGTGGCCGTCGAGGTCATCACGGGCCGCAAGGTGGCCTTCGAACCGCTGGCGGTGCCGGCCGTGGTGTTTACCGATCCCGAGATCGCCTGGGCCGGCCTGACCGAAACCGAAGCCAAGTCCCGGGGGGTTGACTTCGAAGTCGCCCGGTTTCCCTGGGGGGCCTCCAGCCGGGCAGCCACCCTGGGTACCGCCGATGGGCTGACCAAGATCCTGGTGGACCCCGCCTCCGAAACCATCCTGGGCGTCGGCCTCGTGGGCCCGCATGCCGGCGAGTTGATTGCCGAAGGCACGCTGGCAGTCGAAATGGGGGCCAACGCCACCGATCTCGGGCTGACCATTCATCCGCATCCCACCCTCAGTGAAACCCTCATGGAGGCGGCCCACGTCTATCATCGCAACGCGGCGCACTATTACACGCCCCGGCGCAAGGGTAAAAAATGACGAACCGCCAGCCGGCTCGGGAATGGATCAATCGCCGTTCGCTGGACATCCGGCCTCACGGCGACCCATCCCGGTCGCACCATGGAGTGCCTTTGACCGCACGCTCCTGTTGTACGTTTCCGGCGCGCGCCAACCTCGGGCTGACAAAATTTGTCACTCATGCTGACACATCGCGTCAGTTTATCCATGGCCTGAATAGCGCTTAAAAATGAATCTGTTTGAAATCATATCGAAAAACAATCAAGCCCAATAGTGGCATGTGGTTTGCTTAAATATCCGTCCAATGGCAATCCTGGGGTCGGGACAACCGCTGATGCCGAACGCGAAAACCTGATCTCATTCTGAGTGCCCGATCCCATGATTGCCGACTACCGGTACTCCTTTCATATTCTCCCTCTGGGGCGGGGCTTGTGGCCTCGCCCCTGCTATTTGCCACCGACACGCACCGAAAGGATTGGTTGATGGCCGCAGCCCAAGCAGAGTCCCCATCGCGTTCAAGGGACCCGTTGGAACTTGTCGGCACCCATCTGACCGTCATTTTCCGCAATGCGTCGCTCGAGGCCAGCTACCCCGGCGGTCGCAAGGCCTTCATGGCCCGCCACAGTGCCGATGCCAACGAAGACATTACCGTCCACTGTGTTTCCGCGACGGTGATTGCGGACACGGTCAAAGCATGCGAAGCCATGGGGCTGAAGCGCGGGCAGGATTTTGTCGTCATCGATACCGTCGAGTGCGAAATGTGGCAGATGATTCACGCGGATACGATCGAGCGCCCCTTCTGGTTTGATACCGGGGCCGACTGGCTGCGCTACAAGCACTGGAAAGGGCGGGTGCTGGTCTGGTATAATCGCTGATCATCGCCCTTCAACCCCCGGTCGGGCCTGTTGCATCGCGGCGCGGGCCGGGCGCCAGCGGCTTCGTCGGTAAGCCATTCTAGCGTGTCATCTTCTTCCAGGGCCCGCCTGGGTCGTCATTCAAAAACTTCCATCCACAATCGAAGCCGCTTGGCAGTGTGAATTCGCCCCGCCAGCGGCAGATCCGAACCTCGAGCCGGACCCCGGCGATTTCCATGACGTTCGCCAACATGCGGCCGCAACCCAAGCCGATCGTCACCTGAGGGACGATGGCGGTTTTACGGCCTCGACCTTAGGGCAGGAAAAAGATCTTGCGCTTTTTCCCCGTCTTGCATTAATGCTTCTCAGTTTTCATTGAGATGGCCGCTGATGCGTCACCCTTCACCATGGGCCGACCGCATCGCGGGGGAGGGCGATGAATGCAAAGAGATCCTGTCCGGCACCATGAGGTGCTGAGGCCCGCAACCGACGCCCGCAGCCAAGGTCGCTGGCCCAGGCACCACCACATCTCCCCGGACGGCGAACCCCAGGACCATTTCCTTCAAAGGGATGGTGTCCGTTTTGCGGGCGTTCATCTCATCCTGGATTTTTGGGGGTGCCGGAATCTGGACGACCTGGATCGCATGGAGGCCGCCCTGCGAGAGTGCGTCCAGCGATGTCGAGCGACGCTTCTGCACATTCATCTGCACCATTTCGCACCCTGCGGCGGTATATCCGGTGTCGCTGTCCTCGCGGAGTCGCACATCAGCGTGCACACCTGGCCCGAGCGGCGTTTCGCGGCGTTTGATGTTTTCATGTGCGGCAAGGCCCGGGCCGAAGAGGCCGTATCCGTGCTCAAGCGGGCCTTTGCACCCCACAATATCCAGCTTACCGAGAATCTTCGAGGAATGTCGGGGCATGCGCGAGTTCGTTGAAACCCTCTATGACAGCTATGGCCAGTTGTTCCGCGTCGACGAGATGCTTTATGAGGACCAGACCGGCCACCAGCATCTGATGATCTTTCACAATGCCGCCTTCGGTCGCGTGCTGGTGCTGGACGGCATTGTGCAGACCACCGAGCGCGACGAGTTCGTCTATCACGAGATGCTGGCCCATGTGCCCATCCTGGCCCACGGGAAAGCCCGCGATGTCCTGATCGTCGGGGGGGGCGACGGCGGCATGCTCAGGGAGGTGAGCCGTCACCGCGCGGTCGAACGGATCACCCAGGTCGAAATCGACAGCCAGGTCATCGACCTCTGCCGGCGATTCCTGCCTCGCCACAGTGCCGGCGCCTTCGACGATCCGCGGGTAACGGTCGTTATCGATGACGGCCTGCATTTCCTGCAGACGGGCGCGCAGCGATTTGACGTGATCATCAGCGACAGCACCGATCCCATCGGACCCGGTGAGGCGCTATTCAGCCGCCAGTTTTATCGCGCCTGCCGGAGCGCCCTGAATCCGGGAGGCGTCCTGGTCACGCAGAACGGCGTGGCTTTCATGCAGCCGGAAGAACTTGCCGACACCGCCAGGCGTTTGGCGGCCGTATTCGACGACTGGCATTTTTATGCCGCCGCGATCCCCACCTACGTCGGCGGCATCATGACCTTCGGCTGGGCCACCGACGACACCGCCCTGCGCCACACCGATCCGGCCCTGCTGAACGCGCGTTTTGCCGCCTGCGGCATCGATACCCGCTACTACAATCCGGAGATTCACCGGGCGGCTTTTGCCTTACCCCAGCACGTGCTTCAGACGATCGGAAAGAAGCCCCATGCATACCGTTCGTAAATCTGCATCCCGGCATGCGCGGCCCTACCGTGAACTCGTGAAGGCTCATGGTTCGCCGCTGCTGGTCCTGGATACGGTCGCGGTGAGGGCGCAGTACCGCGAACTGCAGCGGGCCCTTCCGGGGGTGGCTTTGTTCTACGCGGTCAAATCACTGCCCTTCCCGGGGATTCTGCAATGCCTGGCCGACATGGGAAGTGGTTTCGAGCTGGCTTCCTCGGGCGAAGTCCGGCTGATGCAAGAATTAAAGATTCCGGCCCGGCGCACCATCCATACCCATCCAATCAAGCACGACGACGATATCCGCACCGCGCTGCGCTATGGCTGCACGACGTTCGTCGTGGACAATACCGACGAACTGTTGAAATTTCGACCCTATCGCCCACGTGTCGGGCTCCTGGTGCGGCTGCGTTTTCGCAGTCCGGCGGCGGCGGTCGATTTGTCCAGGAAATTCGGTTGCGGTGTCGCCGAAGCCGGGGAACTGCTGTCTCTGGCCGCCAGACTGGGGATCCACGTCAAAGGGCTCAGTTTCCACGTGGGTTCGCAGTGCCGTGACGCCCACCGGCAGGCCGCGGCGATCGATGCCTGCCACACGCTGATTCGCCAGCACCACACGACCGGGGCCGCACCAATCAGCATCCTGGATATCGGGGGCGGCTTCCCCATCGCCTACGACGGCGCGGAAGTCGACATCAACGCCTACTGCGCCCCCATTCGCGACGCGCGGGCACGTCTGCCCGCCCATGTAAAAGTCATCGCCGAGCCGGGACGGTTTGTTTCAGGACCCGCCATGACCAGTATCACCACCGTGATCGGCAAGGCACGCCGCGAGGGTCTGAACTGGTATTATCTGGACGACGGCGTCTATGGTGCCTTCAGCGGTCAGGTTTACGACCACATGCACTATCCTCTGGAAGTCTTCTCCGATGCACCCGGGAGGTGGCCCAGCGTTCTGGCGGGCCCCACCTGCGACAGCATCGATATCATCGCCGAGAACGTCGATCTGCCCGCAATGCAGATCGGCGATCTGGTGGTCGGGCACAAGATGGGCGCCTACACCGTGGCCTCGGCCACCGATTTCAATCTGTTGCCAAAGGCCAGGATCGTCTTGCTTGACAGTGGCGCGATCCCCGGTGTTCCATCGCCGCACCATCATCTGTCCGCATCCTGCCAAACCGCGAACAAATCCCGACCAGCGGCGCCAGCGAGTTTTGCAAAACGGGTCGAATAGGCATTTCGGGTTTTGATATTGAAATTCCCTGGCTTAAAGGCTTTAATAGCACCTTTGACGCAAACCATCCTCGAGGTTAGGCCTTCCAGTCGGTCAGAGGAAAAGGTTGACATGGTTTGTCCAGGGCTCCCGATGCCCGACCTGCCGCCCTCGGGTGGCGTATCCTCATACCGGCGGGTTCAATAAGGAGATGGCCGTCAGATGAACACGATCCTCGAAAATAGCAACGGGCCGGTCAGCGCCGGGGAACTGCGCGAGATCCTTTCGCCTCACCAGTCGTTTGCGATGCTTTCCGATAAAGGCTTCGAGGCGCTGGCCAGCATCGCCGATCGGGTGTTCATTCCGGGGGGAACTTACATTTTCAGTTCGGGGGAGGCGATCGAGGATTCCTTCGTCGTCGAATACGGGCGCGTGCGTCTCAGGGTCGGGGATACGTTTGCCATGAACGGCGGCCGCGGCGAGACCATCGGGCTCTTGTCGGTGCTGACGCAAGCACCGTTTGTCGGCGATCTCTTTGCCCTGCGCGATACCAAGCTGATCCGTTTTCGAGGATCGGAGCTGCTTCAGGTTTTGGCGGCCACCCCCGAACTGATCGTCGCCCTGGCGCGCTATGCCGACAACGCCATCAAGCGCTCGATCGGGATGATTGTCAAACGTTCCCGGCCACAGGCCTTCGCCCTGCTGCCGGCCAGTGAGGATCCCAGCCTGCGCGAGGTGGTCGAAGCCCTCTTCCAGGCACACAGCGAGATTGCCGGTCCGGGCGTGCTTGTCGACAGTCAGCGACTGCAGGACATCGTGGGGCGGGCGGTTGGCGGTGACGACGCCTTCGAAAAGGCACGTGAACGGCTTATCAAATGGTGCGAAGCCCAGGAGGCGCAGGGGCGCTTCCTGATGTTCGTCTGCGACCCGGCGGAAACGAGCTGGACCCGCTGGTGCCTCAAGCAAACGGACCGGATCGTGGTTATCGCGGATGCGGCGGCCACGGGCAGCGTGGCCCGGATCAATCGCCAGTTTGAGGGGCGCACGGTGGCGGGGTCGGACCTGAAGGTGGAGCTGATTCTCGTTCAAGATCCAGGCTGCGAACGACCCCGCGGGACCGGTGCTTGGATGGCGCTTGACTGCCGGCAGCGGCATTACCACGTGCGTCCGGGCCATGCGGCTGATTTCCGGCGGGCGGCGCGACGGATGAGTGAGCGCGCCCTGGGGGTCGTGCTCGGGGGTGGCGGTGCGCGCGGGTTTGCGCACATCGGCGTGCTTCAGGCACTGGAGGAAGCGGGTTTCGCAGTCGACGTGATTGGCGGCACGAGCATGGGGGCGATTATGGGCGCCTGTTATGCTCGGGGATGGACGCCCGGGCAGATTCTCGATCTGGCCCGTGATTTCTTCACCAGTTCACGCGCCTTGATGGATCTGGACTTCCCCATGGTCGCTTTTCTGCGCGGCCGCAGGCTGGACAATCTGCTCCAATCGCTCTTCGAGGATTTGGACATAGCGGACCTCTGGCTGCCATTCTACTGCATCTCGTCCAGTTTGAGCAAAGGGCAGATGGTGCTGCACGACCGCGGATCGCTGTGGGAAAGCGTTCGCGCCAGCTGTTCGCTGCCCGGCGTCTTCCCCCCGGTGCAGGCTGAGGGGCAACTCCTCGTGGATGGCGGCCTCGTTGACATTTTGCCCACCGAAATCATGGAGGCGCATTGCGAAGGCGGCAAGGTGATCGCCGTTGACGTGGCCGGCGGCGGTGGGATGGTCGCCCCCGGCCGTCAAAAAAATCTGTCGGGTTGGAGGCTCCTGTACGAGCGTTTGAACCCGTTTTCCCCCTCCCCCCGGGATCGCTTCACGAATATCTTCCAGATTCTCGTCCAGTCGACGACCTTCAGCAGCAAATTGTCCATGCAGCGGCTTTTTGCCAAAAAACATGCGGACCTCGTGCTCTTTCCCCCCGTCCATGCCTATCAGGTGCTGGGTTTTGAAGCCCACGAAGAGCTTTATGCCATCGGTCTGGAATACGCCCGCAAGCGGCTGGCCGAATGGCGCCAGGA
>JASJBQ010000094.1 GCA_030066455.1 Desulfobacterales bacterium | reverse complement strand
GCCGATCCGGTGCGCGTCGTGTCCGTTTAGAAAACCTTGATGCCGATTCCGGCGCCCGCGCTTCGACGGGATGGCAGCCGCACGGGAACACCGGCCGGGGCCGCAGGATGCCCAGCAAGGATGGCCACTACCGCGGCACCACCCGGACGTCGTAGCCCAAGCGCTTCAGCCGCTCGAGGGTTTCGCCGGCTTCAGCCTCGCTTTGAAAACCCCCGACCAGCACGCGGTGATCGGCACCGCTGGCGCTTTCGGGCAGGCGGTAGGGGAGATAACCCTTGGCCAGAAGCTGGTTTTCGAGGGTTTCCCCCCGGGGATCGTGCTCCGGCGGGTGAATGGCGATGGTATAGGGAATGGTGGTCAGGAACGCGTCCTCGAAGCCTTCGGCGGTCAGATCATCCCGCATGCGCTCGCCTTCCTCCGGGGTGCGGAAACATCCGGTGTAGACACGGTACCAGTTGCCGGTGGTGCCCAGGCGGCTGACGCCGATAAAGGTCTTACGTCCCAGACTGGTGAGTTCGACCCCCAGCTGAAAAGCGTCGTTTTTCTCCCGGTACGATTTGATCTGGAACGCATAGGGGTAGGTGTCCGGGGGGGGCGCATCCGGTTCCGGTGTCGCGGCCGGCGTCACGGCTTCAGACGCTGCCGGTGGCGCGACGACCGGTGGGGGTGCGTCGGCAGCCGGCGGCGGTGCGGCGGGCGGGCGCAGGGTCTCGGGGATCCGGCGGATGTAGGCCCCCTTGAAACGCGTGGCGTCAAGCGCGGCCAGGCCCTGGCGGGCCGCCGCCTTGGTGGCGTAGCCGTTGATATAGATGCGGTACCAGGTCCCCTTGCCGGGGATATCCGCCGGATGGCTGAAGGCCGCGAATCCCTCACGGCGCAGCGTGGCGACTTCCTGCGCGGCACTCTCCGCCGTGTTGACCGAACGGACCTGAATCGTATAGACGCTCTCCGGTGCCAGATCATCGGGGCGCGCCGGCGCAACGGCGGGCGTCGGGGCCGGGTCATCCGAGCGCACGCCCTCGGACGGGGGAGTCTCTTCGGCGTCCGCTGACGGGCCCTCCGCCGGTTTCATGGCGGCGGAACCGGGTACCGGTTCGGCCGGCAGGCTCACCGCCGGCGTGGGCATCTGGTCTTCTTCGGCCGCGGGGGGACTCGGCGGCGGGGTGTCTGCGACCGGCTCTGAAGCGGGTGCGTCCGCATCGGCGGCAGGCGGTTTCGGCGCGGTCCGACGGTCCGTATCCCCGACGGTATCGTCGCGTTTCTGCCCGACGTTGATAACGACGGTCGCCAGGCGTGATTGGCTGACGGCGTTGCCCGCGCGAAAAGTGAAGCGGTCGGTGCCGCTGAATCCGGGCCGCGGCGTGTAGATCAGGTGGGGCAGCCGGCCGCGCAACGCGCCTTGGAAGGGGACCGTTTCGATATCGAAGGTTAACGGCAGCTGGTTGCCCGATTCGGCCCGCAGGGTGATCTCCACCGGTGTGTCCACCGGTGTGAAAACGGTCTGGTCCGTCACCCGGATCTCGTCGGGCGCCGGCGGGGATGTGGTCTGGGCCAGTTGAACGGCGGGCAGCACCGCTGCGTCCGGCGTTTCGGTGTCTAAAGCGGCGCTGACGGCCGTGCCGGTTTCCGGCGTCGGGTGATCGGCGGTCTGGGTGTCTCCGGCCTGCATCAGGCGGTCCAGGGTTTCCAGCTTGCGATCGAGATCCGTCACCGCGCTCACCGTCCGGATACGCACCGGGTCACGGTAGGGGCGGCCGTCTTCGAAACGGCTCAGGCGCTCGACGTGCGGCCCCAGGTCGCTGGCCGCACCGCTGGCGGCCAGCATGGAAATCACACGGTTTTCCATGGCCACGGCCTCATCGAATCTTCCGGCCTCGGCATAGGCGGCGGCCAGGGTATCCATGAAATTGACGTCGGGGTTATGGGCGGCGGCCCGCTCGGCCAGGGCGACGGCCCGCTCGCCGTCGCGCAGGCGCTCGTCCGGAGAAGTGGCCAGAATCCAGGCGATGTTGTTGTAGACCTCAATATAGTCCGGATTGACGCTCAGGGCCTGGACATAGTCGCCCAGGGCGCCGGCGGGGTCTCCCTGACGGTCGCGGGCGAAACCGCGATTGTAGAGGGCCTTGGCCGAGCGCGGGTTGATGGCCAATGCCCGGCTGCAGTCCGTGACCGCCTGATCATACTGCTCCTGGCGGATGTAGGCCAAACAGCGGTTGCTGTAGGCGTCCACGTAGCGCGGGTTGATGGCGATGGCCCGATCGAAATCCTTCACGGCCGCCGGGTAGGATTCCTTGAAGATGTAGGCAAAGCCCCGGTTGTTGTATGATTTGGCCGATCCCGGATTGTAGGCGATCGCCTGGGTGCAGTCGGCAATGGCGCCGTCGTAGTCGCCGGTAAAGATGCGGGCGAAACCGCGGTTGTTCAGTGCTTCGAAATCATGCGGCACGGCCTCGATGGCAACGGTGAAGGCGTCCACGGCACGCTGGTAGCGGCCGTTCTTGAGTTCGACCAGCCCCTGTTCAAACCAGTTGTCGGTCGTTGCGGCGGCAATGCCGCCCATAAGGACCCAGGCCTGCAGAAGGGGCGTGATGAACGCCGCGATCCGCATAGCTCCCCGTCGTGTTTTCATGATGGCCACCTAGTCGCTTCCTTGGCGATCGGGCAAGGCCCCGGATTCTCTGCCGTGCGGACCTATACCGGTCGGATGTATTCCTGCGGGGGCCGTTCCCCGCGCTTTTGGATTCCGCCCGTTGCGGCGTTCGTTTGAAAGTTGGAAGCGCCGCATGAAACGGTCGTCGATAAGATGCTTGACCCAAAAGGCCGGCCAGCCCCCGAAGGTCAGCCGGCCACGGTTGAGAATGCCGGTGCCGTCGCCCATGTTGAGAATCAGGAGATAATCGCGTTGGGGGACGAATGGCTGACACGCCCGCCCCTCAAGGGCCGCCACCAGATTGTGGTGCAGAACGGGGTTTTGGCGCACGGCGTAAACCCCCACCCGCGCCAGCGGTCGGGGTTGGAAGGCGATGCAGTCGCCACCGCCGAAGACATTCGGATGCGACACCGACTGCAGGTGCTGGTCGACCAGCAGACCGCCGCTGTCGTCCACGGCCAGGCCGGCGTCCCTGATCAGGGGCGAGGGGCGCGTGCCCACGGCGGTGAAAAGCGTGTCGCACGGCAGTTGGCGGCCATTGGTCAGCACCAGGGCCTGCGCGTCGATGGCGGCCAGCGAGGTGCGCTCCATGACACGGATACCCAGGCGTTTGAGCTTGGCCAGTGCTCTGCGGCGTACGGACGGAATAAATTGCGCCAGCAGGGTGCCGCGGGTGATAAGCGCAATGGCGGCCTGGCCGCGAAGGCGGCGCACCAGGGCCCGCGCGTTGGCCGCAATTTCCACGCCGGCCGGGCCGCCGCCGGCGACGACGATCTTCAGCGCGCGCTTGGCCAGGCGGGCCGCGATGTCCTTGCGGGCGGTCCGGAAGACTTCAACGGGCTTGGCGGGGTAGATGTGAACGACGGTCTTTTCCGGTCGGGGCCAGGGCACATAGCTGCCCGTGTTGAGACTGAGCGTGTCGTAGGTCAAATGCCGTCCCGAAGCCAGCGTCAGCCGCTGGCGGTGGGGCTCGATCTGTTCGACCCGCGTGTCCAGAAAGCGGCCGCCGCGTGTCTCCACCATCGTGGCGACGTCAAAGCGAATCCGCGCGGGCCGATACCGCCCGGCCAGGAGACCCGGCCCCATGCCGCTGTAGTACTGGAATCTACCGTCGCTCACCACGGTGACCCGGTGGCCCCGGGCAATGATCGCGGCCAGTTCTTTCATGACCGTCAGGTGTGCATGTCCGGCACCGATGAGAACCAGGTGTCCCGGCATCGAATACCCCTCCCGTCAATCCGCCAGCGCTCTGCTGTTGTGGCCCGACAATACACCAAAACCGCGCGCAACTCAATTCGATCGGGGGGCTGATGGCTATCGGATCGAACCGCTGGAGAAAAACCAGCCGATACCGACGGTATACAAGAAATTGCCCCCAAGGGCATGCTCACTGCCAACCGCCAAAAGGGAGCGGATTTTTAAATACCGCCACCCAAACAGCAGGCCCTCAGGGGAGGAAAGCGCTGGCGCCACCCAATTTCCGTAGCAGCGATGGCCCCATCCGAAGCTGGCGGCACGGGCCGTGACCATCAACGCCGGGTGGGGGAAAAGGCGCCGGTAGCGGTGGAAGCAAAAACAGCGAAACCGAATCTCCTGAGGCCGGGCGGCGAGAAAGGGATAGCGCATCAGAACGACGGCCCAGATGGCCGGTTTGCTGAGGGGCAAGGTCAGGCAATGGGGCTTGAGAAGAAAAAAAGCGGTAATGGTCATCGCGGCGGCCGGCAGCAGAATAGAACCTATCTCAAAAAAAATCTAAGTGCCCCTGGCGGTGTTCCCCGCGTTGCGGGATTCAGCATCTGTTTTTTCGTAATTCAGTGCATCGTGAACCGGCTCTTGGCAGAACCGTAGGGTCCCTGCCCTACGAACCTGCATACATACTGCATGTATGCTCCGCTTTCTCGCCGATTCACGCCTTGCCAGGAACCCTAATCTTTATTTTGAGATAGCTTCTAGTCAAGCCGATCCGACCCGCGGCTTTGCCCAGGCCCCGTGTCGACCACAGGATCCTGGGGTCGAAGTCACGATCCCGTATCAGAGGATTCGCTTGCGGGCGTATTCATCGGCCAGATCCCCCACCCAGGGCAGTTTATAGTGTTCCTTGAGCGCCGCTTTGATCATCAGGATGATCCACAGGGCCACCCCCAGCAGCGACAGCAGGGCGCCGGCCAGCTGCCCCAGAAAGGGCATTACCTGGAGGACGATACTGATGATGGTCAGGGCCCCGAAGGTGATGACCGACTGGGTGGCATGAAAACGGACAAAGTCACTTTCTTTTTCGATCAGGTAGAAAACCAGACCGCTGATCCAGCCCAGCAGGTAGCAAAGGACGCCGGCGACATGGGCCGGCAGCCCGGTGGATGATTTTTGCATGGCGTTGTCTTCTCCCTAAGAAGTGGTTGCGATTCAGGGGGAAACCGGATTCCCAGCCCCTGCGGCCGTTTCCGGCCACAGCAGCGCCGACAGGTCGACGCCCGCGGTGCCCGGCAGCGGGGTCAGCAGGTCGAGATGGCCGCCGCGGTGACGGCGCACCGGCGCTCCCCATTCGGCCGTCAGGTCGACCGGTAGTCTGTCGTCGCGCAGGGCCGTAAAAACCCGGTGGGCCCTGCCGATCCAGTCGGCCGCGAGGGGATAGCGGTTGTGGCCGGGCAGAATCTGCCGGATGGCGTCGCCGCAATCCAGCAGCGCTGCGAGTGACTGCCGATAGGCCGCGGTATCCGAATCCGTAAAATGGGCATACAACGTGCCCGCGTAAACCAGGTCGCCGCAGATCAGGGCGCCCGTGCGCCTGTCCAGAAAACTCAGGCTGCCGTGGGTGTGGCCGGGGGTGGCCAGCACGGCCAGCGAGCGCCCTCCCAGGTCGATCGTGTCGCCGTCCGTGAGCAGGCGGGTAGCCACCGATCCCGGATAGCCGCAGCGCTGTGGGTCGAATCCCGGCGGCAGGTCAGGACCGGTCGCCAGGCAGGCGTCGATGTAGAGACGCCGCAAGGTGCGATTGTCGATAGCCCGCTGGATCAGCTGGTGTTCTTCACGGGAGACGGCGATGGTTTCAAACGCCGGATTGCCCATGACGTGATCGAAATGCCAGTGGGTGTTGAGCACGACGATCTCGGGTCGGGCCAGATGCTCCAGCGCCGGGCGCAGCGGGGTCAGGCCCAGGCCGGTGTCGACAAGCGCCGAGCGGAGTTTCCCGTTGACGAGGTAGCTCTGGACGTGCCCGGGCTCTTCGACGACGAAGATCCGGTCGGCCACTTCGTGGATTCTGAACCACCCGGCCGCGGCAGGCGGCGGGGGCATTTTCCGGGAGGTGATTGGCAATCTGGCGTTCTCGCTGTTATCGGACCGTCAAGGCCCTGGCGGTTGTCGTGCGCCCTAAAAAAGTCCCAACGGCCATGCCGGGCGGGACCGACCGCACCATCCCCATGGGCTGGACGCTGCAACCCCGATGCGGCTTGGGGTCGTCACGCTTGGCGTTGCCGGGGGGCGGCCGCTTCACCCGGGGACGGCGGCGACTTCCACCCATGTGGCCCGGGCCAGGGCGCAGCACCGGCCCTCGCTGTCGAACAGGGCCGTACCCGAATAATGGAGGCGGCCCTTTCCGCCTAAGGGCCAGCCGATCACGATGCAGGGATCGCCCGGTTGAATGGCGGCCATCAGCCGCGCGGCCATTTCGCCCAGGAGAGCGACCCCTTTTCGCGGCTCGGGAAAGGCGAAGGACCCCGGGCAGTCGAGCGCGGCCCACAGAAACTCGCTGCTAACCGTGCCGTCGGCATCGGCCAGGGCCGCATGGGGGGTCCAGGTGGCGGCCACCATGTCACGGCCGTGAACCGGGCCCGCAAATATGCGCAGCCCCTGTCCCTCGTCGCGTGCCGGTCCGCAGACGAAACAAGAGGGACACCAGTGGCGTTCGAATCCCCGGTAGCGGCGGGAGGCGCGCTGCGCCTCTTCCGCCGTGGGCGGCGCCGGGACGTCGAGGTCGAGGACCTCGGATCGGGCCTCGGCCACGGTCTGGCCACGGTCGGTCAGGCGAACGCCCGCCCCATTGTTTTCCACCGTCAGTGGGCGATCCAGAGGCGGCGGGGTTCTGAGCCTCACGGCGGCCGGGTCTGCGATGAACCGGGCCAAGCGGCCACAGACATAGCCCCCGTTGCCCGAGGTCGGGGGGCCGTGAAATCGTTGGGCGATGGTCAGCGTCCGTTTCATGGCGTTAGCGCTCCCGGATTTCGGTGTCTCGGGTGACGGCTTCCGCCTCGATTTCTACGAGCCAGTCCGGGTCGATCAGGCGGTTGACTTCAATGAAGGTGCAGGCCGGGCGAATGTCGCCAAATATTTTACCGTGGGCGCTGGCCGCATCCTGCCAGCGATCGGCATCCGTCAGGTAGACGCGGGTGCGGATGACATCGCCCAGACCGGCGCCGGCCTTTTCGAGGGCCTCGCGGATGATTTCGAGACAGCGCAGTGTCTGTTGGTACATGTCGCCCGGGTACGCCGTGGTGCCGTCGGCGGCAATCGGCGCCGTACCCGACACCGCGATGCGGTCACCCATGCGAACGGCGCGCGAGAAACCGATGGGTTTTTCGAAGGGGGAGCCGGAAGAGATGTTTTGTCGTTGCATGGGACCTCCTTGGTAGGGGCAGAGTGCGGATCTGATGCGGCATTGTCAATTGTGAGGCCTGTATCCGCCTCAATTGAAGGGGGCATACAAGGTGTCGGGTTTCAGGTGTCAGGGAACAACAGAAATTTAAGGCAATCCAATTCCTGACACCCGAACACTGACACCTGGGTTTCCAACCCCCGAACCCTGAACCCCGAACCCCTGAACCCAGAACCCCTGAACCCAGAACCCCGAACCCCTGAACCCAGAACCCCTGAACCCAGAACCCAGAACCCAGAACCCCGAACCCATATTTTCAGGCCAGCAACACGATGCCGGCCATCAGGCCCATGGGGACTGTACCGGGGTCGCTCTCGCGGGTGATCTTGTTGATCGGCCAGCCCACCGCGCGGGCGAGCTCGAAAAAATTGACCCCCAGCCCTGAGATGGACGGGCGCGCTGCGTCGGCGTGGCGGCAGACGCCGTCTGTCGACAGCACCCGGCAGCCCGTTTCGGTTGAGCAGAAGATGCGTCTGCAGGAGCCTGCGGCGAACCCGCGGGCGGCAGCGAATCCGCAGACCAGGGCGCGGCGTTCGAGGGCCGCGGCGGTTGCGTGAACCAGGCCGGCCACGGCAAAGCGTTCGTCTCCCAGAAGGACTTCGGTGGGCACATCGAACTTGAACACCAAGGCCCGGGGAAACTCCCGCAGCAGTTCGCGAAAGGCCGCCGGCTTCATGACGTGGGGCGGGCAGTTGGCGCCCTGACCGTAACCGGGGCAGCCAGGATCCCGACATATGGCAGCGAGCGCCTCTTCGACCTGGATGCGGGCGGCGGTGATCAGGGTGGCATCACCGACCCCGAGTGTCCGCGCATACTGGATCAATTCGGTGCCGGGCGCTTTCGACATGCGTGGCTCGCAGGGCTTCAACGGTCGGATGCCAGCCGGGCACCGTAGGCGATAAAAATCAAACCGGCCGAACGGTCGATCCAGAGACGGCTGCGCCGGTAGAGGCCGGTGCAGCGGGCACTTGAAAAAAAACAGGCGACCGCCGTGTACCAGGCAATCGAAAGGGCCGTCATCAGCGCCACGCTTGCCAGGCCCAGCCAGGCGGGCGCGGCCGCCGGCATACTGGCCGCAAAAAGACCGGTCACGAAGGCGGCGGTCTTGGGGTTGGAGAGATTGGTCAGCAGCCCGGCGCGCCACGCGGCCAGCGCCCGGTCCGGCGGGCGCTGGCCAATACCGGTGTGCTCCGGCGGCTGAGCGCTCTGGGTAATGAGCTTGAGGCCGAGATAGACCAGATACCCGCCGCCCAGCAGTTTAAGGCTGCCATACAGCCAGGGGGCGGCCTTAAAGAGCAGGGCCAGCCCGAAGAAACCGCTGACCCCCCAGATGACGGTTCCGCAGGACGTGCCCAGCACGCTCCACAACGCCGCCGGACGGGAGCTGCCGACCGCCGTCTGAACGGTCAGAAAGAAATTGGGCCCGGGGGTTACGACAGCAACCGTCCACAGGCCGGTGACGCTTAGCAGCACGGTGGTGACATCAATCGCAGATGGGGGCATTGGATTTCATTTCCCGGCAGCCGTTGGCGCGTGGTCCGCAGGATGCCCTTAGAGTTGATCGTCAAGTGAAAACAGTCCGAAAAACCAGGCCTGGAAGCGTCGCGAAAAAGAGCTTGGCGGTTCGGACTTCCTGTTTTCCGCGCCGGCGTGCCAGGTTAAGCGCTCGTTTGCGTCCTTGCGGATCTGCCAGCTGTTTTGCGGCGCCACCAGGTCCTCGAAGAGAATCGTGACGGCTTCGGCCAGTTCCGCGCTTTCGATCAGCAGGCCCATTTCGGTATTGATATAGATGGAGCGGGGATCGAGGTTGAGGGAGCCCACGAAAACCGTGCGCCGGTCGATGACGATGAATTTGGCGTGCAGCCCCAGGATCTTGGCCTCGACGGGCGGCGTGTGGACGGGACCGGCCGGGACCGCATCGCGCCGGAATTCAAAGAGGACTGCGCCGGTGTCGAGCACCCGTTGGCGGTGCTTTTTATAGCCGCTGTGCACGATCGGGTGGTTGGTGGCGCCCAGTGAATTCGTGAGGAACGCGACCCGCACCCCTCGGGTGTTCAGGTCCGGCAGGGTCTGGTAGGTCTCCTCGTCGGGAATAAAATAGGGGGTCGATACCAGAATTTCGGAGTGGGCCTTGCGGGTCAGCTTTCTCAGGGACTCGATCAGCTGCACAGGCGGCATGTCGTCCCCCGCCAGCGGGCGGTCATAAATCACATCGGCCCTACCGGTGTACATTTCCCGCTTGAGCGTGCTCAGCATCTGTTCCGCATCCAGCGACTCGTCCACGAAGGCGATGAGCAGGTCGCGCTGGTCCTCCAGCCGTTCGTCCAGCTCGCGTAACAACTTGTCGAGGAGGCCCGGATCCGGGTGATTTTGAATCAGGCCCTCGCCGGGATAGGCCCCGTCGCTGTTCCAGAAAAGATCAAAGGAAAACGAGATGCGGGGAACGATTTCCCCGACGCTCAGAACGTCGAAATCCACGAAATTCTGCTTGGGGTTGAGACCGAAATACTCGTTGCCGATGTTGCGGCCGCCGACGATCCCCAGGCGGTTGTCGGCCACCATGAGTTTGTTGTGCATGCGATGGTTCAGCTGCTTGATTTTTCCGGCGAACTCCATGGCCCGTATAAACGTCGATTGGTTTCGGTTTTCGACCGGGTTGAACAGGCGGATTTCGATCTGCGGATGGCGGCTCAGGGCTGCGATGCCGGCGTCGCGGCCCATCAGCGTGATGTCGTCCACCAGCAGGCGGATGCGCACGCCGCGGTCGGCGGCCCGGATCACCCGATCGAGCAGCAGATCCGCGCCGGCGTCTTTGTTCCACAGATAATACTGCATATCGAGGGTCTCTTCCGCCATATCGGCGAGCATCAGGCGCCAGCGGAGGGCATCGGCATTGTTGCTCAGCATCAAAAAGCCCGATTCCGCTTCCGGGCGGCCAGCCAGCAGCTCCCGACTCAAAGCGTCCAGCCGGTTGCCCGCCTGGGGCTCCCGGGCGAAGGTCACGGCTTTGGGCGGGGCCTCCGGCAGGACGCGCGGCATCGAGAAACACCCGCCAAGCATAGCGGAGATCAGCACCAGGCCCAGCACGACAGACCAGCGTCGGGACACGCTGCGTCGCAAACAGAGGCCTCGCGGCTTTAGGGAACGTGCAGACATGAACGCAGTGATTTCCTATTTTGAGGTGAGGTGCTCATGACCGTCGGTCGCAGGCGACCGTTCAACTGCAGAGGAAGACCTGGTCCGGAACCATAGGCAAAACCGGCCGGCTTGTCAAAAGACTTCGGGTGGCGCGCTAAAGCGGCAGGCGCGTCTCCGGTGGGAAATGCAGATCGAAGGTGTCGGCCAGCACCCCGAACAGTTCCGCCTGGTCTTCGAGGGTGCGGGTCTCGATGGATCCGCCCCGGTCGATGCTGTACGTGAAATTGTGCAGGCTGTAGCGGGCCTTAGGCGTCGGGCGCTGGACGATCAGGTCACGGGCAAACATGCTGTCCGGGTGGGTGGACACGTAATGGTTGGCCACCTTGTAGTCGATCCAGTGCTGGGGCTCTAGCGTGAAGACGTAGAGGTCGAACCAGCGCTCGTCCTGTTGGGACTGGAGCACCCAGGCACCGTCTTCCGGAATCACCCGGTACGGCCAGTGGAACCGCCGGAAGATGTCGCCCGGGGCGAAGGGCAGGGGGCGCTGAAAGCCCTGGGCGCCGAAGCCGACGTCCACCAGCAGCGGCTGCGCGTCCAGCTCGACTATCAGAAGCATGTGGGTGCGGGCGCGCACCTGGTCGCTGCCGAGTCTCACCCGGGCGGCCAGCGGGCGGACCGTGAACCCCAGCGCTTTCAGGACCGCCGCCATCAACAGGTTGTGCTCGAAACAATAGCCGCCGCGGCGCTGGTAAACGAGCTTGTCCTGGATGCTCGCCAGGTCCACCTGGATGGGGCGGCCGAGGAGAATATCCAGGTTTTCAAACGCGATCCGATTGGCGTGGGCCTGGTGAAGCTTGTCCAGCAGCGCCCTGTCCGGCGACCGGTCGCCGCTGAATCCAATCCGTTCGAAATAGGCCGGGAGATCGAGCATGGCGGTCGCAAGTCCTAATCGGGATCCAATGTTGAGGCCGCGGTTGGCAGCGGAAGATCGAAGACCTTCTGTGATTTGGTCCGTTGGAAACCGAATCGCTGGTAGAACCGGTGGGCGCGCTCCCTTTGGATATTGCACCGCACACGCAGATGCCCGATGCCCTGCGCCTGCAGCCGTGCGACCGCCGCCTGGATCAACCCGGCGCCGATACCCCGACGGCGCCAGGCGGCATCCACCACCAAGCTCGCGATCTCGGCCCGATCCCCCTCGGCCAGACGGCGGGTAATGACCATCTGCAGGCAGCCCACAAGGCGGTCTTCCACCACGCTTGCCACCAGGATGGTGCTTTCGGGATCGGCCAAGGCATCCTGAATAGAGCGGCGAACCGCGTCGCGCGAACGTTCGTAGCCGAGCTGGCGCAAGAGTTCGGTCACCCGGGTGGCGTCGTCGATGCGTGCCGGCCTGACCGCCAGCGCGACCGCGTTTTCATGTCTGGCGCTCATGGTTTCTGGCTTTATTGCATTTGGGACCATTTCTCAATACCGGTGAACCCGCCATCACCCGGCCGCACTCCCAAAAAGGCGCCAAGCGTCGCAATGGTCGATGCGGTCAAAGTGTGGTACAAGCAGACCCATGGAATTCAAACGGGCCGAGGATTACGAACACCTGATCGCGGCGCTGCAAACGCGCCTGGCACACTACGAAGATGCGCTCGAAGACCAGAAGGGCATGCGCCGCAGTCTGCGCCAGAGCCAGGACCGCTACCGCACGGTTTTCGAGAACACCGGCATGGCCACTTTCGTGATGCGCAAGGATGCCACCATCACCATGGTCAATACCGGCTTCGAGCGTCTGACCGGCCTGCGCAAGAGTGAAGTCGAGGGGTGTCTGTCCGTGGATCAGGTCATCTATGCGGCCGACCGCCGCAAGATGCTCAACTACCAGAGCCACCGTGCGTCGGCCGGGAGTGCACCCCGCATGCTGGAATGCCACGTCCAGGACGATCAGGGGCAGATCCGCAACGTGCTGCTCAAGATCGACGACATCCCCGGCACCGAAGAGAGCGTCGGCTCGATGGTGGACATCACACCGCTGAAAACGGCCGAACACGAGATCGGGGAGCAGAAGGCGCGGATGGCGGCCATCCTCAATGCCTTCGAAGGCCAGATCTACGTGGCCACGGGCGACTACCGCCTGCGCTATGCCAACGACCAGCTGGTCCATCTGATCGGGCGCAGCGTGGTGGGGCACAAATGCTACGAGGCGCTCCACGGCCGCAAGACCCCCTGCCCGTTTTGCGTCATGGACCAGGTCCAGGCCGGTCAGACCGTGCGCTTCGAAGTCATGAACCCCAAGGACCAGCGATGGTACTACAGTATGAACGCCCCCATCCGGCACATGGACGGGGCCGTCTCCTGCCTGGCCATGATCATCGACATCAACGACCGCAAGACCGCCGAGATGGCCCTGCGGGAGAGCGAAATCACCCTGCGGCGCGAAAACATCCTGCTGCGCTCCCAGATCAAGGCCCGCCACAAGTTCGGCAACATCGTCGGGCGCAGTGCCGTCATGCAGCAGGTCTACGAACACATTCTCAATGCGGCGGCCAGTGACGCCACCGTGGTGATCTACGGAGAGCCGGGCACCGGTAAGGAACTCGTGGCCCGGGCGATCCACGACATGAGCGAGCGCCGCGACCGGCGTTTCGTGCCGGTGCACTGCGGGGCCATCCCGGAGAACCTGGTCGAAAGCGAATTTTTCGGCTACAAGAAGGGCGCCTTCTCGGGGGCCAACACGGACAAGGCCGGCTACCTCGACTACGCCGACAGCGGCACGGTTTTTCTGGACGAGGTGGGCGAAATCAGCCCGCACATGCAGGTCAAGCTCCTGCGGGTGATCGAAGGCGGCGGCTTCACGCCGGTGGGAAGCAGCCAGGTCAAAAAGGCCCAGGTGCGCTTTGTCGCCGCCACCAATCGGGATCTGAAAAAACGGGTCGAAGAGCGCCGCATGCGCGAGGACTTTTTCTATCGTATCCACATTCTGCCGATCTATCTGCCGCCGCTGCGCGAGCGCAAGGAGGACCTGCGGCTTCTGATCGACCACTTCATGGGGCTCTATGCCGGCAAACGCAACCTGCCGCCCATCGCCGGCAAACTCATGGACAAGCTCTACCACTACGACTGGCCGGGCAACGTGCGCGAACTCCAGAACGTGATCATCCGCTACTGCAACCAGAAGCGCATCGACCTGATGGGCTCCGCCGCCAAACCCGAAGCGCCGGCCGGACGGGAGGAGTTCCCCGATCTGGCCGAACACCCGGTTCAGGATCTCGGCGAGACCCTCAGCCAGTTTGAAAAGCACCTCATCGTCTCCGCCCTCAACCAGCACCAGTGGCACCGCCAGAAGGTGGCCGAGGTGCTGAAAATCGACCGCAAAACACTCTTCAACAAGATGAAGCGCTACGGTTTGACCCGCCCTTCCTGATGGGGAAATTAATCCCCAATAATAGCATTTATATCCCCAATTGACTGAATACTTATAAATTACAGCAGGGTATTCCCCAATAGCAGGATGTTTGGGGATATATTTCCCCATTTGCTTGCCGCTGCACCCCTCCTGCCGCTGGTACCAACAAATCAAATTTCCTTAACAATTACGGATGCTAAACGAGGTTCATTGGATGTGGCACGGTTATTGATCTATTCCCTGCGACATCGCCAGCACCATTTAAACTTGGAACATTTGGCACAATCGGCACAAGCAATGAGCTTACCTTACCTCGAAAAAGAATGTCTGATTCTGGGATGCGGCAACCCGCTTCTGGGTGACGACGGGTTTGGCCCTGAAGTGATCCAGCGGCTGGAAACCCGCTACCGGCTGCCGGATTCCGCCTTTGCCCTGGACGTGGGTACCGCGATCCGGGACATCCTCTTCGACATGCTTTTGGCCGCCGAACGGCCGCGCCGGCTGATCGTGGTGGATGCCATGGATCTGGGCGAGGCCCAACCGGGCACCATCCGCGAAATCCGTATCGACCAGATGCAGGCCGCCAAGATCGTGGACTACTCGCTGCACCAGTTCCCCACCACCAACATGCTCCAGGAACTGGTCGAGGGGACGGCCATCGACGTGCGCCTGCTCGTGGCCCAGGTGGCGCAGCTGCCTGACGTGGTCCAGCCGGGTCTGAGCCTTCCCATCCGCCGGGCGGTCGATCGCATGTGCGCCAAAATCATGGGGATCGTCGGCGGCAAGGCGATCCGTGCCGCCGGAGGTGGCTATGTATGAATTCAAAGTCGGTCGACTGGCCCGGCTCCTGGGGGTTCACCGCAACACGGTCTCCAATTGGATCCGCAGCGGGCGGCTGGATGCCCGGCCGGCGGCGGCCAAGCGCTACCAGATCGGCGCGGCCGCCCTGCGCCGGTTCTGCGCCCTGAACCATATTGCGGAAGACCGGGTGCGCGCCCATCTGACGGTTCTTCCGGAGGCCGCCGCGTCTTCGGCGTTTACGACGGCCGCCCGTTTTTCAACCACAGGAAGAGAGGAATCTATGAACCAGACACCCATCGGTTCGGTAATGGTGGTCGGCGGCGGCATCGCCGGCATCCAGGCGACCCTCGATCTCGCCGATTCGGGCTATTTCGTCTACCTGGTCGAGAAGAGCGCCGGGATCGGCGGGGCCATGGCCCA
>JASJBQ010000093.1 GCA_030066455.1 Desulfobacterales bacterium | reverse complement strand
TCGGTGGCCAACTCGGTCGTACTCGTGAACACCAATCCCATCTGGGTCGGGTTGTTGGGGCCGTTTCTGACCAAGGAGCCCCTGCGCCGCCGCACCCTAGGGTGCATCCTGCTGAGCGTCATCGGGGCCTTCATTATCGGCTGGGGCGATGTGGCTGCGGGCGGGGCGGCCTTGTACGGCGATGCCCTGGCGCTCGCCGGTGGCGTCTGCGCCGCCTTCTACCTTCTGATCGGCCGCAACCTGCGGGCGCGTGTATCGCTGCTGGCCTATATTCTGCTGTGCTATGGCGGTGCCGCCGTTTTCCTGTGGATGGCGGTTCTGGGACTTGGCTTTGAATTCACGGGATTCAGCCCGGCGACCTGGGCGGCCTTCGGCGGCATGGCCGTTTTCTCCCAGCTCGTGGGGCACAGCAGCTATAACTGGGCCCTCAAATGGCTGCGCACGAGTACGGTCGCCATCAGCTTGCTGGGCGAGCCCATCGGGGCCAGCATTCTGGCGTGGTTGATTTTCGGAGAGGCCTTGACCGCCGCCAAACTGGTCGGCGGGGTACTCGTGCTGACGGCGATTTACCTGATCGCCCGGGAAGAGATGCAGTCCGCTAGCGGAGCCCGCAGCCGTGGCGCATGAAGTTCAGGGGGGAAACCTGCGCCACGCTGTATTTCTGGAAATTTTTGACCAAGGGAGGAGCCGCATGTCGTTTGAGAATATCATGTATGACTGTGAAGACGGGATTGCCGTGATCACCTTCAATCGTCCCCAAGCCCTCAACGCGCTCAATGCCGCACTGCTGGAGGAGTTCGCCGCGGCGCTGGACCGCGTCGAAAATGATTCGGCCATACGTGTGCTGGTGCTGACCGGTACCGGCGAAAAAGCCTTTGTGGCCGGGGCGGACATTACCGAGATCAATCAGCTGGGGCCACTGGGCGCCAAGCGTTTTGCCCGTCGGGGCGCCGACGGAATCGCACGCCTGACAAGGCTTTCCGTTCCGGTAATCGCCGCCGTGAATGGCTTTGCGCTGGGCGGCGGCACCGAGATGGCGCTGGCCTGCGATTTCATCTACGCTGCCCGGAGTGCCCGGTTCGGGCTGCCGGAGATCAATCTCGGGATCATTCCGGGGTTCGGGGGCACCCAGCGGCTGCCGCGTTTGATCGGCCCGGCCCGGGCCCGCGAGTTGATCTACACCGGGCGGATGGTCGAGGCCGAGGAAGCCCTGCGGTTGGGTATCGTCAACCGGGTTTGCGAGGACGGCGAACTTATGGACGCCGTGAACGAAACCGCCCGCCTGATCGCCACCAAGGGACGGGTGGCCCTGCGTGCGGCCAAGCAGGCGGTCAATACGGGGTTGAACGTGGATCTCGAATCGGGCCTGGCGCTGGAGAACGACGCCTTTGCCCTCTGCCTGGCAAGCCCCGACGCCAAGGAGGGAACCCGTGCTTTCCTGGAAAAGCGACCGGCCGTTTTCAACGCACCGCTCGACGACTAGGCCGGGCAGGTAACCGCCGTCGACCAACAGCAACGGAAGGTTTCGATCGACGATCGATGCCATCGTCCGGAAGCCTGCCGGGGACGCTGGATCGGCGGGTGAATCGACCGGTAATAGCCTGCAACCGTGTGATTTTATTCTTGACAGTCCCGATGGCATTCGTTATCCAGAAGCAAACCAAGGACAAGCTTCGGATGATCGGCGCCTTTTTCTATTTTCACTTTTTCGGCTTTACGGGGGGCTTTCTTTTTAGAAAGTCCGCCCATGCAACAGCGTCGTCGCGATAAAAGACAAAACGATCGGCAAGACCATGGGGGGACGCAAAGTATCAACCCATGGTCTTCTTTGGGCTGCGGGTTGGCAAACCGGCAGCTTTTTTTTTGGACCCAATATGATAAGAACCGATCTCGCGGGGAGGCGTTCAAGATCCCCACACCCTTGTGTCAAGGAGGATGAGCGCGGATGATCTACGATATCGAGTATGAAACCATGCCCCGCGAAGCCCTGGAGGCGATCCAATTGCGCCGCCTCAAGGCGACGATCGAGCGCGGCTACGCCAATGTACCCTTCTATCGGCAGCAATTCGAAACTGCCGGGATCACCCCCGGGGACATCCAGACGCTAGCGGACCTGCAGCGTCTGCCGTTCACCACCAAACAGGACCTGCGCGACAACTATCCCTACGGCATGTTTGCCGTGCCCATGGAAAATGTCGTGCGCATCCACGCCTCCTCCGGTACCACGGGGCAGCCCACCGTGGTGGGCTACACCGCGCGCGATGTGGACACCTGGGCCGGTCTCATGGCCCGGTCGCTGATGGCGGGCGGCGCCACCCGGGGCGACATCATCCACAATGCCTACGGCTACGGGTTGTTTACGGGGGGGCTGGGTGCTCACTACGGTGCGGAGAAACTGGGGGCTTCGGTCATCCCGGTATCGGGCGGCAACACCAAGCGGCAGGTCGTGATCATGAAGGATTTCGGTCCCACCGTCCTGACGGCTACGCCATCCTACGCCCTGCACCTGGCCGAGGTGGCCGACGAAATGGGAGTGTCCTTTCCCGATCTTAAATTCAAATTCGGCATCTTCGGGGCCGAACCCTGGTCGGAGCACATGCGCGACGAGATCGAGGCGAAGCTCGGCCTCGTGGCGGTCGATATCTACGGATTGAGCGAGGTCATCGGCCCGGGCGTGGCCATGGAATGCTACGAGGCCAAAAAGGGGCTGCATATCTTCGAAGATCATTTCATCCCCGAAATCATCGATCCCCAAACGGGCGAGGTCCTGCCCTACGGCGAAACCGGAGAACTCGTCTTCACCTCGATCACCAAGGAGGCTTTCCCGGTCATCCGCTACCGCACGCGCGACATCACCTCCCTCAACCCGGAGCCCTGCATCTGCGGCCGTACCCTGGTGCGCATGAACAAGGTCAGCGGCCGCAGCGACGACATGCTCATCATTCGCGGGGTGAACGTCTTCCCCAGCCAGATCGAAAGCGTGTTGATGGAGATGAAGAACGTGGAGCCCCATTACCAGCTGGTGGTCGATCGGGAAGGCCAATTGGACATCCTGACGGTCATGGTCGAGGTCTCCGAGTCCATGTTCTCCGACGAGGTCAAGACCCTCCAGGGGATGGAGCAGGCAATCACCAAGAATATCAAGGATTATTTAGGGGTATCCGCCAAGGTGAAGCTGGTCGAACCCAAAGCGATCGCGCGCAGTCAGGGTAAAGCGGTGCGGGTGATCGACAACCGCCAGATCTAGTGGGATTGAAGTGTAACGCCGTCTTCGGGCCTTTTACGAAACCGTCAATCAAGGAGGCCATCATGCATGCGGAACAGATATCCGTCTTTCTCGAAAACAAAGCCGGTCGATTGTGCGAGGTCACCGGTGTGCTGGCCGAGGCCCAGGTCAACATTCGGGCGCTGGCCCTGGCCGACACGTCGGATTTCGGCGTTTTACGCCTGATCGTGGACGATACCGAAAAGGCCAAGACAGCGCTCAAGACGGCGGGTTTCACGGTCGGCAAGACCGAGGTTCTGGCGGTCGAGGTCCCGGACCGGCCCGGGGGGCTGCACGAAATTCTCGACCTGCTCCAGTCCGCCGGGATCAACGTCGAATACATGTACGCCTTTGTGAACGTCACCGGCGAGAACGCCGTCATGATCTTCCGGTTCGACGAAACCGAAAAGGCGATCACCACGCTGCAGGCCAGGGGCTTCAACATCCTGGACGGACAACAGGTCTACAGCCTGTAGCCTGCAGGCGGGATCGGACCGGCTGCAGGGCTGGAACGGTCGCGCCGCCATCGATTCTGTTCAACCGCTGCCGGGGGCCATGCCTCCGGCAGCAAACAAACGAGGGGAGGATATATGAAGTCGCGAAGTTTCAAGCTCGTCATCGCTGCGCTGGTTGTTATTCTGGCCGCCGTTCCCGCGTTCGGCGCGGAAACCGTCAAAATAGGGGCGATCCTGGCGGTTACCGGGCCGGCTTCGTTTCTGGGCGGTCCCGAAGCACGGACGCTGGAAATGCTGGCCGAGCAGACCAACGCCGCTGGCGGCATCAATGGAATGCAAGTCGAACTGATCATCAAGGACTCCGGTGCCAGCCCGGAAAAGGCCATCTCGTTTGCCAAACAGCTCATCGAGGAAGAACGGGTCGTCGCGGTCATCGGCCCCTCCACTTCCGGAGAAACCATGAAGATCAAGAAAATCTTCGAGCAGGCCGGAACACCGTTGGTCTCGTGTGCGGCCGCCGAGGTCATCGTCAACCCGGTGGCCCGGTACGTCTTCAAAACCCCGCAAAAGGACTCTTACGCCGCCACGAAAATCTTCCAGACCATGAAGGACATGGGCATTTCCAAGATCGCCGTGCTGGCCGGCAACACGGGCTTCGGCAAGGCGGGTAAGGCCCAGTTGATGAAGATCGCCCCCACGATGGGCATCGAGGTGGTCGAAGCCGAGGTCTACGACAAGAAATCCAAGGACCTTTCGGCGGTCATTGCCAAGATCAAGGCCAACAAGGACGTCCAGGCAGTGGTCAACTGGTCGATCGTACCGGCCCAGGCCATCGTGGCCAAAAACATGCGCCAGGCCGGCTGGGACGTGCCCCTTTTTCAAAGCCACGGGTTCGGCAACATCAAGTATGTCGAAGCTGCCGGTGCGGCGGCGGAAGGCATCATCTTTCCGGCCGGGCGGCTGCTGGTGGCCGATCAGCTTCCGGAGGATCACCCCCAGAAAGCTCTGCTGACCCAGTATATCGCCGACTACGAGGGGAAATACAAAGAGGCGGCCTCGACTTTCGGTGGCCACGGCTACGATGCCTTCATCATTCTCAAGGCAGCGATTGAAAAAGCCGGCACCGACAGGGCCAAGATCCGTGATGAAATCGAGAAGATCAAAGGCCTGCCCGGCACCGGTGGTGTCTTCAGCTTTTCAGCCGAAGACCACAATGGTCTGGGCATCGATTCCTTTGAGATGATTACCGTCAAAAACGGAAAATTCGTGCCCTACGAGGGGATGTAGATAGGCACTTCCCGCCGCTAGCCATGCGGCGGTGAGAGGACTGTTCGTAAAATGCCTGCGAGGGGCCGGGCCGATCCCGGCCCCTTTTCGCGGCCTGGATTGGACGGCCGCAGCGGTCAATTCATTTCCGTTTCCAAACGACCGGTTGGCTCTATGACGGTAGAACTTTTTATCCAGTATCTTTTCGCCGGTATCACCTATGGCGCGATCTACGCCATCGTGGGCATCGGCTTCAACATCATCTACAACACCACCGGCATCATCAACTTCGCCCAGGGCGAGTTCGTCATGCTGGGCGGCATGATCGCCATCTCCCTGCTGCCGTTCATGCCGCTGGCCGTCGCCATTGCCCTGGCCGTGGTCATCACGATGATCTGCGGGGCCCTGGTGGAAATGGTTTTCATCCGCTGGCTCGACAGCCCCGGCGTTCTGCGGATGATCATCATTACCATCGGACTGTCGATTCTCATCCGTGAAGTGGCGCTGCACATCTGGGGGGAATCGATCCGTTCACTGCCGTACTTCGTCGGCGACGAGATTACCACGGTGGCCGTTCTCGGCGCCCGGATTTCACCCCAAGTCCTGTGGGTCGTCGGCGTGTGCGGGCTGATGGTGGTGTTTCTGAGCATCTTTTTCAAAACCACGTCGGTCGGCCGGCAGATGCGGGCCTGTGCGGCCAACCGCAAGGCGGCCATTCTCTGCGGGATCAACACACGCAACATGGTGACGCTATCGTTCATGCTCAGCGCCGGCATCGGGGCCCTGGCCGGGTGTGTCATGTCGCCCATCACCTCGACCGAATACGACATCGGTACGGGATTGGCCATCAAGGGCTTCACCGTGGCCATCCTGGGGGGGCTGGGCAATGCCATGGCCGCCGTGGGGGCCGGGCTTCTGCTCGGCATCCTGGAGGCTTTTTCGATTTCGGTGATGCCGCTGGCGTTCAAGGACGCCATCGCCATCACCATCCTGCTGATCATCCTCTTCGTCCGTCCGCATGGGCTTTTCGGTTCGAGAACGGCCGCAGGGCTGAAGGAGTTTTAAGAATGAAGAGGATGCTTCCCTTCGCGCTGCTTCTGGTCGTGGTGGTCGCCATTCAACTGCTCACCGCCTGGACCGATACCCGCTACTATCTGACCCAGATGACCATGTCGGCCTACTACGCCCTGTTGATCATCGGGCTTTGCGTGGTGATGGGCTACGCCGGACAGATTTCGATCGGGCATGCCGGTTTCTTCGCCATCGGCGGCTATCTTGCGGCGGCCTTGACCACCCGGAATCTGATTGAATACAAGGATACGGCCCTGATCCGCCTGTTGGACGGCATGGGTCTGATCGTCGCCGGCGAGGATATCTACGGCGAGGCCCTGATGGCGGTCACGCCCTGGGCCGCCTGTATTCTGGCGGTGCTGACGGCCGCCGTGATCGCCCTGATTCTGGGGATTCCGGTGCTCAAGCTCAAAGGCCACTACCTGGCCATGGCGACCCTGGGGTTCGGCATCATCATCTACCGCATCGTTCTGGCCAGTGCTTACTTCGGCGAGGCGGACGGCATCTCCGAGGTCCCTGCGTTTCAACTGCTACCCGGTCTGGCGGTCAGCGGCGATTTCGACGAACGGGTGTCGAATTATTATGTTGCCTGGGGGCTTTTGATCCTGGGCATGGTGCTCATGAAAAACCTCATCGACAGCCGGGTCGGCCGTGCGCTGCGTTCGATTCACGGCTCCGAGGAGGCGGCCGTGTCGGTTGGCGTCGATACAGCGCGCTTCAAGCTGCAGGTATTCGTGATTTCAGCGGTGTTCGCCGCGGTGGCGGGTGTTTTTCTGACCCATTACAACGGCGGCATCGGGCCGTCCGAAGCCAGTGTCATGAAATCGGTCCGCTATGTGGCCATCGTCGCCGTGGGCGGCATGGCCCATCTCTGGGGTGCGCTCGCCATGGGCGTGGGGCTCAATTTCCTCTCGCTGCGTGGGGTCTTCGGGTCCTACGACGATGCCGTTTTCGGCGTCATCCTGATCGTGATCATGCTTTTTGCCCCCAACGGTATTTTGAGTTTGAACTGGCGTGGCCATGTGCGGCGACTCCTGCCGCGCCGCAGTGCCGCCGAAGCCGCAGGGGAGGGGAACCGATGAGCCTCCTGGCGGTTTCGGAGCTGCACAAGAAATTCGGCGGGCTGCATGCGGTCAACGACGTCACCTTCAGCGTCGAATCCGGGTCGATCAAGGCCGTCATCGGCCCCAACGGCGCCGGCAAGACCACACTCTTCAACCTGATCACCGGGGCCCTCAAGGCCAGTTCGGGACAGGTGCAGTTCAAGGGCCGGGACATCCAGGGACGCAAACCGCACCAGATCGCAGCCTGCGGCATTGCACGGACATTCCAGAACATCAAGCTCTTCCATGACATGACAGCGCTCGAGAACGTAATGGTGGGGCGGCATCTGCGCAGCCGGGCCGGCTTCGTGGCCGCGATGTTCAATCTGCCCTGGACCCGCACTGAAGAACGGGCCATCCGGGATAAATCCATGGAGCTGCTCGCCCTGCTCGAGATCGAGGCATATGCCGACGTGGAGGCCACCAGCCTGGCGTTCGGCCAGCAGCGGGCCGTGGAATTCGCCCGGGCGTTGGCGCTGGAGCCGGAGCTTCTGTTGCTGGATGAGCCGGCGGCCGGCCTCAATATCCACGAAACGGCCGAGGTCGGGCGCCTGATTACACGCATTCGCGGCCTGGGCATCACGGTGCTGCTGGTCGAACACGACATGTCGCTGGTCATGGACATATCCGACGAGATCGTCGTCCTGAGCTTCGGGGAGAAAATCGCGGAGGGCGTGCCCGCCGCCATCCAGAACGACAGCGAGGTGATCCGGGTCTACCTCGGAGACTAGAATGCAGGACAGACCATGTTGAAAATCCTGAACCTTCAGGCCGGCTACGGCAATCTCAAGGTCCTCAAGAACGTATCCATGCACGTGGCCCGCGGCGAAATCGTCACGATCATCGGAGCCAACGGGGCCGGCAAAACCACCTTGCTGACGACGATTGCCGGGCTGTTGAAGGCCACGGCGGGCGAGATCCATTTCGAGGATCGGAATATCGGCACACTGGCCGCACAGAAAATTCCGGCCCTGGGTTGCGTCATGGTGCCCGAAGGGCGCCAGATCTTCGCCGATCTGTCCGTCGAGGAAAACCTGATCCTGGGGGGCCACGTCCTGAGACGCAATGGGCGGCACGAACTCGCCCGGCAATTGGACCGGCAGTATGCCTTGTTCCCGATCCTAAAGGAACGGCGGCATCAGTATGGCGGCACGCTTTCCGGCGGCGAGCAGCAGATGCTCGCCATGGGGCGGGCCCTGATGTCCGCACCTTCGCTGATCATGATGGATGAGCCTTCGACCGGTCTGGCCCCGCTGATCGTCCAGGATATTTTCAACGTCATCGTCAGGATGCGCGAAGAGGGCAAAACCGTGCTGCTGGTGGAGCAGAATGCCAAGGCCGCTCTCCAGGTGGCCGATAGGGGCTACGTTCTCGAAACCGGCAAAGTGGTGCTGCAGGGAAAGGCCCGCGAATTGCTGGAGGATGTGGAAGTCAAGCGCGCCTACCTGGGCAAGGATTATGGTGATTTCTATGACGGCAAAGAATGAAGCAAACGTTTGTATTCCCGAAGAGCGCGGTTATCTGGTGCTCGAGCGCCTGCAGAGCACCCTCAACCGGGCCTATCGCAACGTATCCTTTCATCGCCGGCGTCTGGAAGCGCGGCGGATCGATCCGGCGGATATCCAGTCGCTCGACGATGTCGCCCGGCTGCCGTTTCTGACCCGGAAGCATCTGAGCGAAAACTACCCCTACGACCTGTTTGCCGTCCCGCTGCGCGACATCGTCCGCATTCACACCGCACCGGGTACGGCCTTGAACCCGACGGTCAGCGGCTACACCCGTCAGGATGTCGCCATTTGGGAGGGTATGGTGGCCACGGCTCTGCAGAACGCCGGTGTGGGGCCCGAGGATATTCTGCAGATCAGTCTGGACTCCGGACTGGCCAATTGGGGGCGGGACTACAAGAGCGGAGCCGAGGCCATCGGCGCCAGCGTGATCCCCAACACGCTGCTGTCCATCGAAAAACAGCTCATGGTCATGCGGGATTACCGCCCCTCGGTGCTGGTGACGACGCCCTCCTACGCGCGCCAGGTCGCCGCAAAGATCCGGGGTGACGACCGCTCCCTGGTCGATTTTCGCCTCAAGACGCTCATCCTCGCAGGGGAGCCCGCCGAACAGGACCTGCGGTGGTTTCTCGAGCAGGCGCTGAACGTGAAGTGCTGGCAGCACTACGGCCTGAGCGAGATCCCCGGACCGGCGCTGGCCTACGAGTGCGAAAACCATTCATGCCTGCATGTGAACGACGAGCATTTTCTTCCCGAGATCATCGATCCGGAAACCGGTGAGCCGCTGTCCGCCGGCGAGGCGGGAGAGCTGGTGCTGACGACGCTCACCACCCGGGCGTATCCGCTGATCCGCTTCCGGACCGGCGACCGGGCGCGGATGGTGACCGAGCCCTGCTCCTGCGACTGCCGGCTGGCACGCATCGAATGGCTGACCGAGCGCACCGACGGGCTGGTCTGCATTCGGGGGGTCAAGGTCCACCAGCAGCAGGTCATGGCCGCCGTCGAGAATGCGCTGGGGTTCCAGCCCCAGGACAGTTGCCTGTTCGAAAGCCGCTACGATGACAAAACCTTTCTCGAAATCTGGATCGCCGTGGAAGGCGCCTTCTTCTCCGACGAGATCAAGATGCTCGAACTGCGCATGAAGACGATACGCGACTGGATCCAGGAGAGCACCGGCGTTCCGGTGATCGTGCGGCTGAAAGAACGGGCCACGGTTGCGGCCGGTCCGCCCGCCGATTCACCCTGAGTACCTGCCGCAACGGTCTGCCGGAGAATCGCTCTGCCGGTCGAATCATTCCGACCCCGGGCGTTGGTTCTTAAGGCCATCCCTATTCTCCATTCAACCTCTTTTCGCAGACGGCCCCTATTCCTGCAACCAGTTTGACCTCCAGGCGAATTAGGCGTATAAATATTAATGACTTAACTAGACTAAAACACCGGGCCCATGCAGGGCCGTGAAAGGCATTTCCAGGCATTGACGGCCCACAGGAAGACAACCCTATCCTGCGATGAACCGAGAACCGAACATCTTGCAGCTGATCTGGGGGGCGGCGCTCGCCGCCGCCGGCGTCGGCGTGTTTTTCATGCTTCCGCAGCGAATGGCCCAGATTGCCGAAGCGCGCCAGCTGCCGGAATCCTCCTTGGAAATGGTGTTTTTATGGTTTTGTTTCGGTTTGCTTGGCATCCTTCTCATCGGCGGCGGTGTGCGCAAGATCTATTCTGTCCTCAAAACACCGCCGCGCGACGACGCCTCATAAATCCAGAGAGAAAATGATATGAACATGAAATCGGAAGGCCTCAGGGTTAAAGATGTACAGGCGCCGGATCTCACGTCCGAAGTCGCCTATCGGGATTACCTCCAGGCAATCTGCAACAAAATCTATGCGGCCAACAATCTGGACGAAATCCTGATCGATCTCAAGGAAGACATCACCCACCTCTTTAAAGCTCAGCGCATTACGGTTTTCGTGGTGGACGGCAAGACGCGCGAACTGGTCTCACGGTTCAAGTCCGGGCCCGAGATTTCCGAAATCCGCATTCCGATTTCCGTCGACAGTATTGCCGGTTTTACCGCCAGTAAACAAAAACCGGTCAACATCAAGGATGTCTACGATACGGCCGAACTCAACCGCATGTCGCCCAACCTCAAGTTCGACCGCAGCTGGGATCAAAAGACGGGATTTCGCACCCGGCAGGTGCTGGCCTACCCGATCGTCTTCAAGAAATTTCTTCTGGGCGTGCTGCAGTTGATCAACTGCAAACACGCCGAGCAGTTCACGAGCGAAGACGTCACCTCGGCGGCCAAAGTGTCCGAAATCATCGGCATCGCCGTCTACAACCAGAAAAGGATTGCCGGCAAGGCCCGCCCCAACCGTTTCAGCTACCTGCTGGACAACCATTTCATCACCCAGAAGGAGCTGGACAAGGCGGTGGCCGAGTCCCGCCGTCAAAAAAAGGCCATCGAAGAGGTTCTGATCCGCGACTACGACATCCCCAAAAAGGACGTGGGCCAGTCGCTTTCCAAGTTTTACGATGTGCCCTTTATCGAGTACTACAGCGCCGCGCCGGTCCCGGGCGATCTGATGTCCGGGCTGCGGATCCCGTTCCTGGAACGCAACTGCTGGGTGCCGCTGCGGACCGACGGGCGCAAGGTGGTGATCGCCATCGACAACCCCAGCGACCTGCAGAAGATCGACGAGATCAAGGCCCTCTTCCCGGGCCGCCCGCTTACCTATTTCGTGGCTTTCAAGCAGGACATCCTCAATTTCATCAAACTTTTCACCCAAGCGGAATCGAAACTCGAGGGCATTGACGACATCCTGGCGGACATGAAAGAGGAGGAAGCCGCCATCGAGGAGGCCGAGACCGCCGTGGGGGAGGAGGACAGCGCGGTCGTCAAGCTGGTCAATAAAATCATCCTGGACGCCTTTGCCCGCGGGGCATCGGACATCCACATCGAGCCCTACGCCGGGCGGCAGGACACCGAGGTGCGCATCCGCGTGGACGGCGCCTGCACCCTGTACCAGAAGGTGCCGTTCCAGTTTCGCAACGCTTTGTCCTCGCGCGTCAAGATCATGGCCAATCTCGACATCGCCGAGCGGCGCAAACCCCAGGACGGCAAGATCCAGTTCAAAAAATTCAGCGGCCAGGACATCGAATTGCGTGTTGCCACCGTCCCGACCCAGGGTGGCATGGAAGACATCGTGCTCCGCATCCTGGCGGCCGGTGAACCCATTCCGCTCAACCGCATCGGGTTTTCGCCGCGCAATCATGAAAAATTCACGGAAGCCATCAACCAGCCTTACGGCATCATTTTTGTTTGCGGCCCCACCGGCTCGGGTAAGACCACCACGCTGCACTCAGCCCTCAGCGCCATCAACAAGACCGACACCAAGATCTGGACGGCCGAGGACCCGGTCGAAATCACCCAGCGCGGACTGCGCCAGGTACAGGTCAAGCCCCAGATCGGTTTCGATTTCGCCACGGCGATGCGTTCGTTTCTGCGCGCCGACCCGGACGTCATCATGGTGGGGGAGATGCGCGACAAGGAGACCACGCACATCGGCATCGAAGCCTCCCTGACCGGGCATCTGGTTTTCTCCACCCTGCACACCAACAACGCCCCGGAAAGCATCACCCGTCTGCTGGACATGGGGATGGACCCCTTCAATTTTGCCGACGCCGTGCTCTGTATCCTGGCCCAGCGGCTTGTGCGTACGCTCTGCCGGGAGTGCAAGCGCTCCTACCATCCGAGTGAAGAGCAAATGGCGGAGCTGATTCGAGAATACGGCGGAAAGGAACTTTTCGAACACACAACCGACATCCGTCATTCGGAGGAGTTGAAGCTCTACAAGCCCAATGGGTGTGAAGCCTGCAACCGCAGCGGCTACTCCGGGCGCATGGGCCTGCACGAACTGCTGGCCGGCACCGACGAGATGAAAAAACTCATCCAGAACAAAGCGCGCATCGACGAGATTCGCAACCTGGCCATCGAGGAAGGTATGGCCACCCTGAAGCAGGATGGGGTCGAGAAGATTTTCGGCGGCAACTGCGACCTGTTGCAGGTGCGCAAGGTGACGATCAAATAGCCTTCGCCCGGGTTCCGGATGACCGCTTGCCAACACGTTTTCCGTATTGCGGCGGCCGTGCGCGCGGCTGTTGGCGCCTCTAACCGCGAGTGGCCGACAGCCGGCCACTCGCGCCGAGCCGCTCGAAAAAAACCTCGATAATCGGATTGAAACCGAATGCCAGTGGGGTCGCGCGGACCTCCGCTGCGCTAAACCAGCGCAAGCGCTGACCTTCGGTCAATTCGACGGCCGCGACATCAAGCTCCAGCCTTTTCCAGAAAGTGTATTCGATCCGGTCGGGCATCTGCGTCACGACAAACAGGGCGCATGCGTCCAGATCCAGGCCGATTTCCTCCTTCATTTCACGGGCAATACAGGCTTCGGGGGTTTCCCCCGCTTCGAGGTGGCCACCGGGAAGGTCCCAGCAGTTGGGGAAGGGGATTTCGGGGATGTCGTCGCGCAGGAGCAGAAGAATCTGCTGCCGGCCGTTGATGAAAATGATGCTGCAGCCCTCGGATGTCATTGGGGGCCCCGACGATCCGGCTGGCGCTGGCCTGTTCCGGCCGCCGCGGGAGGATTGTCGCGGGCCTGTATGAAGCGCTCCAACTGCTGCGCGTAGTGGTCACCGGGATCGTCGGCGGCCGCGAGCGCGCGGCGGGACATCCGGATGGCTTCCTCGAGGTTGCCGTTCACGAAATGGGCCTCGGCCAGTGTGTCCAGAATGTGCGCGCTTTCCGGTTCGAGCGCTGCCGCCCGCCGGGCGAGTGTCAAAGCGCGGGCCGGGCGGCGCAGTTGCTCGTCTGGAGCGGTGGCATACAGCCAGGCCAGATTATTGAGGGGCTGAGCGTTGCCCGGGTTTAAGGCCACCGCCTGCTCGTAAGCATCGGCGGCGGCGGCATAGCGCTCCCGGCTGTATCGCAAGTCACCCAGGTCGCTGTAGAGTTGCGCATTGTGCGGATCATTTTCGATTTCAAGCGCGATGATCGCCTCGACAAGACGGGTTCCAATGGTCCGGCCGGCCTGCCCGAAATTGAGCTGGTAACCCAAGACGCCGATCACGAAAAGTCCCACGCCATAGGCGACCAGGCTGAGGCGTACCTTACGATTGTGGCGCTGGACCCAACGGCGGTCCTGCTCGCATTTTTCCAGGTAGTCCACACGCTGACTGATGCTGAAATGGTGCCAGTTGGGTTTGTCCGGTGCCTGCCCGCTGACGGCCGTGATCTTGCGGAAGGTGGAGATCATCGGGCGGGCCGAATCGAAGAGCGTGTAGACGAAGATATCGGCCTGGCGTTCGAAATTGCGCATGAAATAGCCGAAGAGAAAACGGAAATAGATCAGAAAGAAAAGGATAAAGGCCAGGCTGTACAGGATGGTGATTTCGGTCAAGCCGACGTCGATCAGGAATTGATACAGCGGCCGGGCCGAGAAAATCAGGAAGCCGATGACGCCCTGGAGGGAGAAGAAGGCCAGCATGAAGCCGGCCATGAAAAGCATGAAATAAAGCAGATGATGCTTGCGCACATGCCCGATTTCGTGGGCGATCACGGCGTCAATCTCCTCGGGCGCCAAAGTTTTCAGCAGCGCGTCGGTCACCAGGATGTAGCGGAAACGGTGAACGATGCCCATGACGCCGGCGGTCAGCATGCGTCCGCCAAAAAGCGGCCAGTAGAGAATATCGCGATAGCGAATGCCGGCCCGGCGGCAGAGCGCACGGATGCGCTCGCGAAAGAAACCCTCCTCCAGGGGGTAGCAGCCCCACAGACGCTGGACGGCGAGAGGTGCGGCCACGGCGGCCGTTACCAGAAAGAGCAGGAAATAGGCAATGACCCCTCCGGTGGATGACAGGATCTGTTTCGGCGTTTCGAAGGGCAGGGCGAAAATGATGTCGGCGACAAGCGACATGACCAGCCACGGGAGGATGATGGGCACGGACATGCGGATATTCGTGGTGACATAGGCCCGGCGGTCGACCCGGGAGTCGTACAGACGGCGATAGCTCGGGTGGGCGCACGACCAGACGATGACCAGCAGGGCGAGGAAAAACAACACGAAAATCAGGGCCAGCAGGGTCGGAATGGTGCGAAACACCGGCAGGTCGTGCCAGTAGACCGGCAGCCCCAGTCCATGGACCATGAAGGCGTGGAGCAGAACGGCCACAATGGCCTGGCGGGTCGAGATCACCGCGAAGCGGTTGTCGGCGGCATGCGCGCCCTGCCTGGCCGCCAGCAGGCCGAGACGGCCGTAGGACCAGCGGGAGAAAAGGGCGAAACTTAGCACCGCCACCAGGGCCGCAAAGCCGGCCTGCCACCAGGGCAGGCCGGGGT
>JASJBQ010000097.1 GCA_030066455.1 Desulfobacterales bacterium | reverse complement strand
GTGGCGCGCGACATCACACGCTGATACCCATATCCGTCCGGGAGGACGGACCCCCGTAGGCCGCTGGGGTCCGCTGCCCGGCAGACAATCGATCCGTACCCTTATTCTCTTTAACCACTACGCAAAGGAGGTTTGGAAATGACGACAGGCGAAGCCACCACCACCAAACCCCTCTGGCTATCGATTGAAGAGGCCTGCCTCGGGCTTGCACCCGAGGACCTTTCCGGGGCAAACCTCGAGGCCACGGTTCAAAGCGTTGCCGCCAAGCTCGACGAAGCCGGCTACAATGTTTCCAAAAACGGCGGCAACCTCGTCGATTTGAGACTGGCCCTGGCGGAAATGGCCAAAGCCGGAAAGCCCTTGATGCAGGATTTGAATGCGGCGATTGCGGCCTTCAGCCTGGACGACGTTACGGCACCGTTCGAGACCGCTGACAAGTTGATCAACGCGATGGGTGCAACATGGCCCAGCTTCAAACTGGCCCGCTGCCGGCCCGAAGTGATCCGGATCCTCGAGGAGCGCAAACTCGAACTGTTGATCGAAAAGGCGCGCGGCCTTGCCGGCGACGAGGGCATCGAGCTGCTCCTCAACGAGGCCGTGGACCACGAGGTGATCATCAGCGCCATGGAAATCACCGCGGAAAAGCTCAAGGAGGTGATTGACGCCGTGGCGAAGCGGCGGGCCGAGCGGAAACGCGTCGAGGGCCTGATCGAAAAGGTCGGCGACAAGTCCGATGTCGAAAAGGTGAAATTCCTTTTTGAAAACAACGTCGCGGAACCATTGGTTCTCGAACTGGCCGGGGTCGACCAGGGGGCGATCGACGGCGCCAAAAAGGCCATGGAAGAAGAGCTCAAGGAAAAACAGCGCCTGGCCGAAGAGGAGGCCGCGCGCAAGAAGGCCGAAGCCGAAGGCCCGTCCCTGGACGCCATATCGCCCGAGGAGATGCTCGAGCACATCGAGGCCATTCGCGAAATCATGGAGTTCAGCGACAAGGAAAACGAGATCCGCACGATGTGCGAGCAGAGCGGTCTTCCCAAGAGCCTCGTGGACATTGCGGTATCGGATCCCGGCAAGCTCGACGAGCTCGAGAAAGAAGCGGGCGGATGACCGCCAACGATCAGGGCTGAAACCATGGGGGCCGGTCGGCATTCCCGGCCGGCCCCTTTTTGAATGTTCATGATGCCAGGGGGTGAGGACGCCCAATGCAAGTCATTCATTTCGACCGCGCGGAAAGCTACGAGCCGGAAAAGGACTGGAAACGCGTGAGCTTGTGCAACCAGGAGGCGATCTCCATCGAGCACTTCGTCAAGCCGCCCGGCCATTCGTCTCCCCGGCACGCGCACCCTAACGCCCAGGTGCTGATCGTGCTCAAGGGCAAGCTGGTGATCACCACCGACGACGACGAGCAGGCGCTGTCCGCCAACGATGCCGTTTTCATTCCGGGCGATGAGCCGCACATCGTGACCAACCCTTTGGACGAGGCTTCGGTGGGCATCGACATTTTCGTGCCCGGGCGCGCTTTCGATTTCTGGCTCCAGCGCGGGAAGGCATCGCCCTAGCCCTGCCGAGAGATGCTGCAAGCATGGACGCCATCGACATCGCATTCAAACTTCACGACGGCATCAATTTCTATTGGAATTTCTATGTGCCCGCGTGTGTGGCGATTCTGGGCTGGGTTTTCTCTCGCAAAGACCCGTGGCCGCTGATCAAGCGAGTGGCCATCAGCACGTTGTTCATCGGGTTTACGGCGTTCAACCTTATCGGGCTCACCAAGACCTACACGGCCCTCGATGCCGTCATCGGCGAATTGACATGCGCCGCCGATACCTCCGGCCTGAGCCAAGCCGTTCTGGATGCAGTCACTAGGCGCCTGGACATGGGGCCCTGGCGCTGGGGCCTGGCGTTTCACATCTTCGTCGACCTGGTCATGCTCTATTTTATTTTTGTTCAGTCGGGAAAAAGAATCCCAACCCGAACGATATCGCCGGCGCAAAATTAAACCTTCGTTTGGCCTATCCAGCGGGAAGCATTTGCCCTACGCCATCCCAACACGGTCACTTCATTCGGCCGCTCCGGTTTCTCGTGTGCCACGAAAATCGAACCGCTGAAAACCCCAACCCATCAAGAGGCGAGCGCAACCCGCCCGCCGGCATTGTAATTCCAACAGAATCCGCTATAAATACGGTTAACATCGTAATCACGCTTTAAATCCGTAAGATAGGCCCTGGAGTTGGAGAGCCCTACCCGCGGGTTGTCCGCGTCATCATGAACCAACTGACCAACAGGCATCTTTGCCGCTATCTTCTCATGGCGGCGGTTTTCGTCCTGGCATCGACGGTGCCGCCCCCGACGGACGCGCGCGTTCAGACGGATGCGGAGCGTTTTCAGCGCAGCATCGTCGACTATCGCTCGCGGCTCAATCCCCGCTTCAAGAAGGTCAAGCGTCAAAAGACCAGATACATCATCGTGCACACGGCCGAACTCGGGCTGAAGTCGACCCTGCGCGTCGTCTCGGAGGGCAAGCGTTTCCGCAGCGGAAGGCGCACCTACGGCGGGCACGCCCACTACGTGATTGCCCGCAACGGGCGCACCTACCGCATCCTCGACAAGCAATACGTGGCCGATCACGCCGGCCGCAGCATGTGGGATGGGGCCACGGATATCAGCACGCTGTCGATCGGTATCGAGCTGGTCGGCTACCACTACGCCCCGATCGCACCGGCCCAGTATCGCGCGGTGGGCCAGTTGATCGACATCCTGCAGCGCGTCTACGGCCTGGACGATCGGGCCGTTCTGACCCACAGCCAGGTGGCCTACGGACGGCCCAACCGCTGGCACCGCAAGGACCACCGCGGCCGCAAACGCTGCGCGAAGAACTTCAACCGGGCCAAAGCCGGCCTGGGGCCGACCTGGCGCTACGACCCAGATGTCCGCAGCGGCCGCCTCGTGGCCGACCGCCAGCTCGCCGCGGTGTACTACAGCCCCAGGCAATACGTGGCCGAGGCCGAGGAGGCCAACGTCATCTCCAAGGTCAACACGGCCTGGGTCATTGCCGGTGAAGATTTCGACGCCACGACCACGGTCTACAAGTTCCCGGACGGGCGGCTGTTCACCGGTGACCAGATCGCCACCCGGGTGGGCTGGGACCGCCTGCCGGCCAAAACGGTCGTCCTGCTCAACCAGGAGGGCCGCGTCGAGCGTCTTCGCGACGACGGCCCTGTGAAGACCATTGCGGACGGTGTCACAGCCTGGTCCCTGGCCGGCCGATCCTACAACCAGGCGACCACCATCTATTTCCTGCCGTCCGGTCGGATCAAGACCGGTGCGATGATCGACGACTGGGACGATCTGCCCGTGGACACCCGGCTGATCGTCGGCTACAAGGGGCCCTTCGAGCTGCGCAAGGACCAGTCCGCCTACCGCATTGCCGGCCGAGCGTACAGGGCGCCCCGAACCATTTACTACCTGCCGTCCCGCAAACTGATTCGCGGTGACAAGATCAGGGACTTCACCCAGTTGCAGCGGGGCACCCTCGTCTTTCTGCCGGCGTCATCCTGATCTTCAGCCCGCGCCCCGCGATGGCCGACGAAAGGGCTTGCGCCCGCCGCCATCGACAGCGCCGGCCGCCGGCGCGACGTCCGCCAACCCTTCGTCTCAAGGGAGGAAAGCCCCATGCCCATTGATCCGACCCAAACACGACGCGTTCTGGTGGTTCACGGCGTTCAGACCACCAGCGAAGACCAACTCGACCAGGACCGGCTGATCGATGAACCGATCCGGAACCGGATGGGGGGTCTACCGCTGCGCTTCACGACCCGCCTTTTCCGCTACGAGGGCATCAACGACGAGGCCGTGGCCAAGTACAAGGCGCTGCTGAACTTCTTCATCCAGAACCCCGTGGGCAAGGCGCTGGCCAGCGCGGCCATCGATCTGGTGGGGGATGTGGTCATCGCGCTGCGCAACAGCGGGCCGGCCGCCGAGATCCGCGCCGGGCTGCGGCAGGCGATTCTCGACATCTTCGCGCAGGGGGCCCCCTGCTACATCGTGGCCCACAGCCTGGCTCGATCTACGCCTTGGACGTCATCAACCGGCTGATCCGGGAGGACAACGCGAGGTGAGCCCATGATCGAAATTGCCGGACTGGTCGTCGCCGGTGTGACCGCCCTCGGAACCGTGGTGCAGGCCTTCCACACGGCGCGGGCCAAGAACCGGCGGGTGAGCCGGGCCAGCCTGAAAAAAGCCGAGGCGCGTGCCCGGGCGCCGCTGAAGATCGGCGCCAAGCGGGTTGCGGAGGTCATCGACCGCGAACTGCTGGAAACGCTGCAGCATGAGATCGAAAACCGCCACAAGCAGCTGGTCCAGGCCTTTCGCAGCGACAGGATCAGCGAGCTGGAGCGCGAGCGGCAGGTGGAGGCGGCCCGCCAGCAGATCTGCCGCTTCCTCGATGCGGTCCGCAAATTCAACGCCGGCCGGCTGCCCACCCGGCGGCTCGAAGACCTGTGGGTCTCGAACCGCTGCGACTCATGACGATCGGCGACCGACCCCCGGGCAGATCCCGGGGGCCGGCGTCCGGTTGGGCGGCCGACCGAGGCCTTGACGGTAGCGCCGGCCTAGCGATTTCCGATGCGGTAGACTTCGCCGTCGAAGGTCGGCACCGACATGACGAAGGGGTCAGTGGGATAGCACAGGGCCTGTTCCTCCAGGATGCCGATGGCAATTGCTTCTCCCATGCGCAGGCTGTCGTAGTAGTCGGAAAAATAATGGACGCCCGCCATGTTGCGCCCGATCGAGATGTTGGCGGCCAGTTTGTTCAATTCACCCTCGAGGGTCAGGAAAGGCTGGCCCGTGGTGGCCACCAGGCTCGAGCCGCCGGTGCCGGGTGTGTAAGCGACGGCCGTGTCGCCGCTTTGGTAGCGGTTGAAGACATCCTCGCCGCCCCGGCGCACGAAGAGGCAACCGGTATCGAAGAAGGCCTTCAGGACGGTCACGCAGGCCCCGGCGACCGTGGCGTGCCCGGCGCCGTAGGACGGATGCATGGGCGAGCCCTCCTGAAACGCCATCGGCAGCAGCGCGGTCGATGCGCCGGCCGCGGTGTTGGCCGCCTCGACCGCGGTCACCGTGGGATCGATCGCCGTTCTGAGATCCGCAAAGGCCGCGCCCGCCGCCGGGAAAGCGCTGGCGATCTGGCTTGCGTGGTCAATTCTTCCAGCGAGCGCCTCGGGCCGCAGCCGCAGGTGGTTGTTGAACTTCTGGTAACGCACGGCCTTGAGGGCCCGGGTGGCGACTTCGGTCACCAGGGTCAGGATATGGGGGCCGCCGTAGAGGGCGAAGCCGCCGGCCTGGCGCGCGTGTGTTTCCAGGCTCAGCGCGCCGTTGATGTCCAGGGAGTTGAGAAAGAGCTCGCCCTGACCGGAGAGCTTGGCAAAGCCCGGGTCGAAAGGCGTGCCCATGGACAGCAGGATCAGACAGGCGTTCAGGTAGGCTTCGTAGAGGGCGTCGTCATGGACATAGGTCGCCAGATCCCGGGGGAAGGTCATGAAGCGCCGGGGCTGGGAGGTGTCGAACAGGGTCGTGTTGTCCCGCAGGTCTTCCCCGTTCTGCGCTTGCAGCCAGGTGCTCCAGGCGATGAGGTAATCCTGGGCGGTTGCCACGGGCACGCGCTGGTCGATCTGCAGGGCACCGTATTGGATCCGGCCATGGGCCACGCCGGGATCGCCTGGTTGGTCGTTTCCGATCAGCATGAACTGGGAGAGATAAGGCCCGATGTCGACACCGGGCGATGAGCCGCGGAAGACGTTCTGAGGGGTGACATCGCCGCCGCTGTTCAGGCGCGGCCTTCCGTCCGTACCGTCCAGTGCGTAGCCGATCGCATTCAGGCGCGATACGGCATCGAGAACGGCGGTGTTGGTCGTTCCCTCCGCAAGGTCGATCAGCGGGACGTCGCGGATGAGGGCCAGTTCATAGACCTCGGCCATTTCGTAGGCCAGCTCGAGCGTTCCCAGGGCCGGGGCGGGGGACATCGTGACGGCCTGCGGGTCCGGGCCGCTCAGTTCGTACACGACCCCGGCGGTCGGTGCCTCCCAGGCCCGTGCCTTGTCTGCGGAGGCCCGTACCGAGGTCGTAAAGGCGTCGCTATACCCTTCGTCGACGGCGGTGCGGAATGATTCGAAGGCTTGCGGGTCGGCGACCAGCCCGGTGCTCGGTTCATGCGCCAGGCCCTTGGTGAAACTCATGGGGTAATTGGCGGATGCGTAGCGCTGTTCGTCGCCGTTGGCGTGGTGGATCGGATGGGGCCGGTCGGCCGCCATCTCGGCTGCGGAAATGCGGATGCGCATGGCGTCTCTTTGGCGATTATTGCTCATTTTTCTTCTCCTTTTGAATCGGTTGCCAGGCGCGTGGCACGGCGAGCGGCAAATCGTTTCGGCGCCAGCGGCCTGGGCGGATCGAATGCCCCCCGTCATGCCCAGCGGGGCGCGGCGGAGGGCGCTTGCCATTGTCGATAAGGATGTCGGCGGTCGGGAAACAAGGCGCGAATGGCGGCATCGGCGATGGTCACCTGGACCGGGGAGAGAGCGATACGTGAACGTCGGCTCCGACCTGAGGGCGGAGGATTGCAAGGGGCATTCCATCCGTTGAAGGAAATTTAAAAAAGCTATATAAGTCTTGAAAATAATAACTATTCCTAATAAGTCGGAAGTGGTTTGCGTTTTTTACAGACATGTCGCATTGGCTATCGATCAACGGACGAGGCGTCAATTTGGTTGACACCCTCGCAGGGGATCAAACGCGGCACACGCCCAATCGATCCCTTTACCTTGCCGCAGGCGTTCGCTATCTTGGCGGCAGCGATAGGCCCGGCCGATGTCGGCCCGCGCAAAGTGCGCTTGCCATATCACCCCAACCGGTGGAGCGTCATGATGCTGAGACCCGCCTTGTCATCCGATCTGGAGGCGATTCTTGCCGTGCACCAGGCCGCCTTCGGGTCCCCGGAAGAACCTTTACTGGTAAAGAACCTGCTGGGCGACCCCAGCGCCCAGCCCTGTTTATCTCTGCTGGCGTTGCGCAACGAGCGCCCCGTGGGCCACATTCTCTTCAGCCGTGCGGCCGTCGGGGGCGCCCCCGAACTGTCCGCTGCGATCCTGGCCCCGCTGGCCGTTGTGCCCGACGCCCAGAAGCAGGGCACGGGCGGCGAGCTCATCCGCCACGGGCTGCAGCTGCTGTCCAAATCCGGCGTGGACCTGGTGTTCGTGCTGGGCTACCCAGAATACTATCCGCGCCACGGGTTCCGGCCGGCCGGGGCCCTCGGCTTGATGGCGCCCTACCCCATACCCGCAAAGAACAGCGACGCCTGGATGGTCCAGGCGCTGAGGTCCGGGGTGATCGGTGCGTACAGCGGGGTCGTGGTCTGCGCGCAGGCCCTGGACCAGCCGGAGTACTGGCGCGAATAGCCCTGCATTAAACGGTTGCGCCGTGGCGCTCTGAATCTTCGACATGGACGGGGGCCTGACGTGCAAATCGAATCATTGACCCATGCGGATCTGCCCCATCTCCCGGCGTTGTTTCAGCAGTTCTGGGGCGAGACGTCCTCACAGGATGCGATGCGCGCCACCTTTGGACGGATCGCCGCGAATCCCGCCTACGTTCTCCTAGCCGCCAGGCAGGCCGGGCGACTGGTCGGATTTGTCATGGGCGTCGTCTGCGAGGATCTCTACGGAGACGGCCGGCCGTTTATGGTGATTGAAGACTTGATTGTCGATCGAGCCCATCGCCGGCGGGGCGTGGGCAAAGCCCTGATGGCCGCGCTGGAAAAGGCGGCGCGCGAGCGGCGTTGCGGCCAGATCATTCTTGTCACCGAGGCGAAACGCACCGATTCGATCCGATTCTACCAATCCCGGGGCTATGACGCCGACACACATTGCGGATTCAAAAAACGCTTGCCCAACGCCCCGTGAACACCCGGCCCGGAGCCGAATCGTGAGTGGATCCATCGTGCGCGAAGTCCTCTCCAATCGTGAACGCCAGGATCGGCAGCCCTATCGGGGGCCTGGCAATACCGTCCGGGGGCGTCCACCGCACCGCAGCAACCCAGGGGGCCGTGATGAAAACAAGATTTGTCCTCGTCTTTTTGCTTCTCACGTCGGGCACGGCCCACGCCGCCCCGGACATCGAAGGCCGCTGGCAGTCGGACAAAGCCGCGTCGATGGCCTTCAACCGGCAGCACGCCGTTCTGGCCCCCGGGCAGCTGGATTACATCTCCCAGATGCTCGGCAACATGATCGTCGCCTTCGAAGATGGCGTCGCCCAGTTGACCATGCCGGCCATCAAGGTCCAGAAGGACGGCCAATCGACGGAATACGCCGGCTTTGAAAAGAAAGGGCGCTATGTGATCGTGGGGGAGGACGAGGATACCGTCGTGCTCAAACTCCAGGGGTCGGACGGCGCGGCCACGCTCATGGTCTATCATTTCGTGTCCGCCGACCAGATGTGGGTCTACGTCCCTTCGGCCAGCGAAGCGATCGACCTGCACATCCGCGAGTACTTCACGCGCATGCAGTGATGCACGGCCCATAAAACCCTGCCACCCGGAGATGACGCCATGACCGCCATCCTGCGCACCCCGGACGAACGCTTTCGCGATCTTCCCGGTTTTCCCTACGCCCCCCAATACGTCGAGGGGCTGAAAGGCTTCGAAGGCCTGCGGATGCACTACGTGGACGCCGGCCCGGCCGGCGCCGCCCACACCTTCTTCTGCCTGCACGGCGAGCCCACCTGGAGCTACCTCTACCGCCGGATGATACCGGTTTTTGCGGCGGCCGGGCATCGGGCCGTGGCGCCGGATTTTTTCGGTTTCGGACGCTCGGACAAGCCCGCCGCGGAAGACGTCTACACTTTCGACTTCCACCGCGATGCCCTGATGGCCTTTGTCGAGCACCTCGACCTGCGCCGCATCACCCTGGTCTGTCAGGACTGGGGCGGTCTGCTGGGGCTCACCCTGCCGATGGCCATGCCCGCGCGGTTCGACCGCCTGCTGATCATGAACACCACCCTGGGCACCGGCGACGACCCACTTTCACAGGGATTCCGCGATTGGCGGGCCTGGGTGCGGGCCAACCCCGATCTGTTACCCGGCCGGCTGATGCAGCGGACCTGCCCCCACCTTTCCCCGGCCGAGTGCGCCGCCTACGACGCCCCGTTTCCGGACGTGCGATACAAGGCCGGCGTGCGCCGCTTTCCGGAGATGGTGCCGGACCGGCCCGACGCCCCCGGCGCCGAGCTGTCACGCGCCGCCCGCGAATGGCTGCAAACTTCCTGGTCCGGACCGGTCTTCATGGCCGTGGGGTTGCAGGATCCGGTGCTGGGCCCGCCGGTGATGGGCGCGCTGCGAAAATGCATCGCCGGCTGCCCCGAGCCCTACAGGCATGCCGACGCCGGCCATTTTGTCCAGGAATGGGGAGATGATATCGCCCGCAGAGCGCTGGCGGCCTTCGGCCCGTAGTTCATCTTGCGAGCAGATACCCGTCGCGCGTTGCTTTTTCGCCATGGCCGCATTTTTCATAAATAATCAAACATCAGCAGATATCAGTTGCTGCCCGATTGCTCCGATCAAGCCACTTTCCTTTCCCTGCTACCCATGCGCGTATCCCGATCCTCCGGCCTGCGCACCGCTGAAAATAACAAAATACCTTCGAGGCAAGCGCCGAGATCACCCAGAGCCTGGTGGAAGGCGCCCCGTTCTGCGAAGAGCGGGTGGGTATTTGACGATCCGGTCGGCACCATCGCTTTGACCTTGCTGCGATCAAGCGGCCGGCCCTAACCGCCCGGGCAGCGGTGGGGGACACCGCTGCCCGGGTGCGGCCTTTTTTCGATCACGATCATTTTGCGAGCCCTTCGCGAAGGCGTCTCTTTTCACACCTTGCACCATCAACCGAGCGCCCACCATCCAGATGGACGTTTTTTGTCAATCCGTTGCCGAAAAATGGCCGCATTCGTTACATGTTGTGGTTATATGTTTATTAAGACACTACATGTAGTGGTGAGCGCTGAACAGTTCATGGTGCATATTTTGCAGAAAACTAAATCATCACGATTTCCCTTGTCCGCCGCAACACCCAAGGGCCCGACGACGACCGCGGCATTTCGCGCGCGACCGGTGTGCCGATCTGCCGCCCGACATACATCGAATCAATCATCAATCCGTGCGATGGAAGGTGTGGTCTCATCGACGCCCGTTTGCGGGGCCCCACGCGCGTCGAGTCTTCCCACGTCGGGAAACGGTAAGGGGAATAGCAGATGAGCACGAACGGATTTCTCGCGCGCTTTTTGGGGCTTTATCTTCTCGGGATCATCGGCATCGCGATCCTGGATGCCATTGTCGGCAACAAACTCGGCTCCACCGGGGCCATCATCGTGGTGATTGTGTGCACCGCCCACCTGTGTGAAAAATTCTCTCGGGCCAATAACCGTTTCCTGGACAACAAGGAGTATCGGCAGGCGTTTGTCGGCATTTTTCTGATAACGACCCTGTTTGAAGTGCTGGGGCTCCTCGTTTGGACGCGGGTGGCCACCATCAGGTACCAAGTCGTCGCCATTTCCCTGCTCATAAGCGTTGCCCTGCGCCTTCTGACCATCTGGCTGGGCTTCTGGGCCGGCCGCAAACGGGTGGTCAAAAAAGGTCTGGTCCCCTTGCATGCCGACAACAAACCATCACCGGCCTAATGATCACCGGCCGCCCTCTGAAACTGACAATTGGAAAGGATAACTTGCCGCCACGGCTGCCGAATTTGGCGCTGATGCTTCGCGACTTTTTCTGGCCGGTGACCGGCGATCAGGCGCCGCCAACCTCCCGTGGGGTATCGAGGGGCGGCGGGAAGATCACACCGAAGATCACCGCGCAGGGGCAACGCGCGGCTGGTCGAGAACCTTGCGAATGATTTGCGCATAATCCTGCATGATGACAGGTTTCTGCAGAAAGGCCGCAAAACCCATCTCCACCGCGTTTTCCGGATTGACGATATCGCTGTACCCCGAACAGATGATGACCGGGATATCGGCCCGAACAGCCTTGATGCCCTCGCATACGCTCACCCCCGACATCCGGGGCATGGTCATATCGGTAACGACCAGATCGAAGCGATCCGGCTGCGCTTTAAAAGCGGCCACGCCGTCATGGGGGGATTGAAAGCCCTCCACCTGATAGCCCAATCGCGACAGGGTCTTCTGTCCCATTGCCAGCAGAAGATCTTCATCGTCGATCAGAAGGATCCGCTCCGTACCGGTTGGAAGGGGTTGCATCATATCCGCCGCCGGTTCCGGTGCAGCCTCTACCAGCGGCAGCAGAATCGTAAACGTCGTGCCCTCGCCGGGGGTACTGGCAACGGAAATATCACCCTCATGCTTGGCCACGATGCCGTGCACCACCGCCAGCCCCATACCTGAGCCCTGCCCGACCGCTTTCGTGGTAAAATAGGGATCGAAAATATGCTGGAGAATCTCCGGCGCGATACCGGGCCCGCTGTCAGCCACCCGCAGGCGCGCATAGTCGCCCGGGGGCGGTTCCGGGTGGTCGCTGGACCCCGCGCGCTTCTGCCGGAGGCGATCCAGATCGATGCTGATCGAGCCGCCGGTGCGTTTCATGGCCTGTGAGGCATTGGTGACCAGGTTCATGATAATCTGGTGCATCTGGCTCGCTTCGGAGCGAACGGTCATTGCGGATGCATGGGTCTTCAGATCGATGGTGATGGTCGTCGGAATGGCCGCGCGAAGAAATTTGACGGCTTCCTCGACGACGGGCGCTAGCGCCAGCGGTTGAAAATCTTCATCGGTCCGGCGACTGAAACGCAGCAGCTGGCTTACGATTTCCTTGGCGCGGAATCCGGCCGTTTTGATCTCTTCCAGATTGGCATGGGCGGGGTTGGATTTGGGGATATCCTGCAAGGCCAGTTCCATATTGCCGATGATGACGCCCAGGAGATTGTTGAAGTCGTGGGCGATACCCCCCACCAGGGTGCCGACCGACTCCATCTTCTGGGCCTGTCGCAGTTTTTCTTCGGTCTGCTTGTGTTCGGTGATATCGATGGCGATCTGAATGCGGACCAGGCGGCCGTCGGTCCATGTGGTCGCCCGGTCGTAGTGGATGTACCATCGGCCTGTCATCTGGTTCGCACCCTGCCAGATGTGCAGGCCCGTTGGCTGCTTGCGCGCATCGACCAGCAGCGGATTGGAGCAGAAATCGCAGGGTCCGTCCATGTCGCGGATCGCCTGCCAGCAGCGCTCGCCTGTCATGTCGCGGCCAAAGACCTCCTGCATGTGGCGGTTCATGAACAGAATTTCGTGGGTATCCATGTCGGCGACATAGATATTGGCCTCGATGCTGTCCATGACCGTCATCAGGATCTCCTGGTAGCGCTGTAACGACAGGTGGGCTTCGCGGCGTTTCTGCACTTCCCCGATAAGCTGCGCATTGGCCGCGGTCAGCTCGGCCGTGCGTTCATCGACCTGGCTTTCGAGCGAAAGATTGATGGCACTGAGCTCCCGGCGGTTCTTCTCCCGGGTGTTCTCGAAAAGATAGGAGAAGACCGCTACCGTCGTATAGGCCGCCGCAAAGCGCCACACAAAAGTGAGGTTGTAGGACGCAAAGAACGGGTGGGACGGTTGAGCGACCAGCAGTCCCAGGACAGGCAGCAGCATGAGGGCGGATAATACGGCGCCGGCCCTGGCCCCCAGCATATAGCAGGCGATCAGGGGATAGGTGTAATACCAGACAAATGCTGTTCCATCGATGCCCCCGGAAACATACAGATAGACGTATAAAATAGAGGCAAAGCCCAGCCCCACCCAAATATTGAACTTGAAAAATTTTCGATGGTGAGCATCGATCAGGTTGAGCGCAAGCATCAGGGCGGTTATCAGGTCAAAGGTGCCTAAAACCGGGTTGCGCTGAACAAAACCGGTGAGGCTGAAAAGGATCAGAAAAAAGATGCCGACGAACGAAAGGGTTACGAACAGGTTGATCCGGCGCCTGTCCTCAAGGTTGGTTTCCGGGGTGCAGAAAGCGTCGATGAAGCCCTCTAACTTTGATTTTATTTCAAAAATCATGACGTTTCTTCCCGCCCGAGCTCAAACGGCCCCTTGCGATCAAATGGCCGGCGGGCCGCCGCATCTATCAAGCAAGGGTGTATGTATCACCCAAACCCTTGGAACAATAACATATATTGGCATAAATGCAAGATTGTAGGCCGTGTGCCCGGTTGTCATTTTGGGTTGTATTTTTAAAGGATCCGGGTTTAGGAGAAAGGCGCTGATCCGCATGCCGGTTTTCGTTCCGAGGCGCCTTTAGCCGGACAGTATTAAAACGAACAGAAAGGTCCGCATGCAAGCCATCACCACAGAAAAGGCCCCCCTCCCGGCGGGCCATTATGCCCAGGCCATCGAACATGGCGGTCTGGTTTATGTGTCCGGTCAGCTCCCCATCCATCCCGACCGGAAAGCCCTCCCCATCGGTCCCATCGAGGAGCAGACCGAACAGGTCCTGGCCAACCTCGACGCCATCCTGCGGGCGGCAGGAAGTCATCGCGATCAGGTTTTGAAGGTGACGGTCTACATCGCGGACATCGCCCTGTGGGACCGGGTCAACGCGGTCTACGCGCGTTTCTTCGGCGACCATCGCCCAGCCCGCGCGATCGTGCCGACCCGCGAGCTGCACCATGGATTCCAGATCGAAGTCGAGGCCATTGCTGCGGTGGCCGAGCACGGACCTGGAGCGCGCCATGCAATTGAATGAACTCGAAACCCCTTGCCTGGTGCTGGACCGGGAGAAGCTGACCCGGAACATCACCTCCTTTCACGCTCGGATGCAGGGCCTGGGTATCGATCTGCGACCCCACGGCAAGACCGCCAAAAGCATCGACGTGGTTCGCCTGGCCCTCGAGGGCCAGCCCGGCGGCATCACGGTATCGACCCTCAAGGAGGCCGAGTACTACTTCGACCACGGGATCACGGACATGATCTACGCCGTGGGCGTCGCGCCGGTGAAAATCGACCGCATCGCCGCCCTGATCAAGAAGGGCGCGCGGTTGAGCGTCATCCTGGATTCGATGGCCCAGGCCCGCCTGCTGGCCGAGCGGGCCCGGACGCACGACCTCGTCATCCCGGCCCTGATCGAACTCGACTGCGACGGGCACCGTTCGGGCGTCGTGCCCGGCGATCCCCTGCTCATCGAGATCGGCCGTTGCCTGCACACCCAGAAGCACACCACGCTCGCCGGGGTCCTGACCCATGCCGGCGAATCTTACAACTGCCATTCGTCGGACGCCATCCGCCGCCTGGCGGACGCCGAGCGGCAGGCGGCCGTTGAGAGCGCCGCACGGCTGCGGCGCCTCGGGCTGCCCTGCCCCGTGGTGAGCGTGGGCTCGACCCCGACGGCCAACTTGGCCCGAGACCTTTCCGGCGTGACCGAGGTCCGCGCCGGGGTGTTCATGTTCTACGATCTGGTCATGGCGGGGTTGGGGGTCTGCGGAGTAGAAGACATCGCGCTCTCGGTGCTCGCCTCGGTGATCGGCCACCAGGAGAGAAAGGGCTGGATCATCACCGATGCGGGCTGGACGGCGCTCTCGCGCGACCGCGGCACCGCCGCTCAGGCGATCGACCAGGGCTACGGGCTGGTCGGCGACATCGCCGGGCGGCCGCTGGGGAA
>JASJBQ010000011.1 GCA_030066455.1 Desulfobacterales bacterium | reverse complement strand
CCCATTGGCAACATCAAAGGTTGACGGTGGCGTAAGACGCCCGATATCGGCGTTGTGCGTCAGCCCTCATCACTGCGGCGTACCTCAGTACGCCTCATTCTTCGGGCTTTGCACGCCTTGATCTCGAACGTCTTACACCACCGTCACGAATGATACTGAACATCTTCAATAAAGAGCAAAGGCATGAAACCGCCCTATCGGTTCATCGACGACATTGCCACGGCGGATGTGGCTTTCGAAGCACTCGGCGCCACGTTGGAAGAAGTATTTACAGCCGCGGCCGAAGCCCTGCTGGATGTCATGCTGAGCAACCCCGAAGCGCTCGGCACCGAAAAACGGCAGGATCTGACCCTCGAGGCGGAATCGGCCGAAATGCTGCTCTTCGATTTCCTGCAGGAGCTCATATTCCTCAAGGACCGAGATCAAACCCTGTGGCGCGTGGAACAAGTGGATGTCGACGCCTACGGAGAAGACTTCCGCCTCAAGGCCGTGTTGAACGGTGCGCGGCTGGACTATTCGCGGCATGATCTGGTCGTGGACGTCAAGGCCGTGACCATGCACCGCTTTAAACTGGCGCCCGCGCCAGGCGGCTGGGAGGCCCGGGTGATTCTGGATATCTAGTGCCCGGCGTCTAGTGTGCAGGGAGATAGGCTCAAGGTTCGGGGTTCTCCGTTCCGGGTTCTGGGTTGAACGGATAACATCCACAAGATTTAGGGTGTCCGGTGTCAGAAAAAGCGGTGCCGGAAGAGATGCTGAAACCCGACACCGGAACACTTAGCGCCTACAAACCCATCAACCAGAGAGCATCGGGAGCGCCCATATGACCCCGCGCTATCAGGCCGGCGAACTGGTCTCGTTCGGCCAACAGCTTCTGATCGCATTGGGCATGGACCCGGCCATCGCCCGTACCGTGGCCGAAACCCTCGTGGAGGGCGACCTTCTGGGCCACACCACCCACGGCCTGCAGCTGCTGGCGCCTTATCTCGACGAACTTGCATCCGGGAAGATGACACCGAGCGGGGCCCCCGAAATTCTCAAAGACAATGACACGGCCGTTTTCTGGGACGGGCGCTATCTTCCGGGCCCTTATCTCGTCAGCCAGGCCATCGCGGCGGGGCGCGAGCGCCTGCGCAAGCTGCCCGTGTTTGTGGCCAACATCAAGCAAAGTCACCACATCGCCTGTCTGGCCGCCTACCTGGAACCCGTCGCCCGGGAGGGCCGCCTGATCGTGCTGGCAACCTCGGATCCGACCCTGGGTGCCAAAGTGGCGCCCCACGGCGGCCGCACGCCGGTCTATACGCCCAATCCCGTGGCCGCCGCCTGGCCGCTGGAGGACGGTATCGTGATGCTGGACGTGTCCATGTCCACCACCACCATCGGCATGACCCAGCGCTTTCACCGCCGTGGCCGGCGGCTGCCCGGTGAATGGCTTGTTGACGCGAACGGCACGCCCACCGACGAGCCGGGCGTACTGTTCCAGGAACCCTCCGGCGCCATCCTGCCGCTGGGAGAACTTGACCTCGGTCACAAGGGCTTCGCATTGGGTCTTCTGGTGGAAGCCCTGACCTCCGGGCTGTGCGGGTTCGGGCGTAAAGACCAGCCCGGCCGCTGGGGGGCAACGGTTTTCCTGATGATGATCAATCCCGAATACCTTGGCGGGCGCGAAGCGTTCAAGGCCGAAGCCAGCTGGCTGGCTCGGGCCTGCCGCGGGGCTGAACCGATGGCAGCCGATCGCCCGGTGCGCCTGCCGGGGCAAACCGCCCTGGCCAATAAACAGCGCGGCCTGCAGGAAGGCGTCGCCCTCGAACCGGAGATCATGCCCACCCTTACCGAATGGGCCGCCAGGCTTGGCGTCGCCATCCCCGCACCGCTCAGCGTTTGAGGCCCGGGGCGATACGACGCGCCTTGGCGACCCGAGCGTATACGCCGGCTACCGTTGGGCCGGCACCTCGCTGGGTTCATGCCGATACCAGGATAACGTCGCCGGCGGTAATAGGGTGTTGCCCAAAATGATATCGGACGCTTTTTCGGCGATCATCATCACCGGCGCGTAGATATTGCCGTTGGTCACGTAGGGCATGACCGATGCATCCACGACGCGCAGGCCGTCGAGACCGTGAACCTTGAGGGTGTCGGGGTCGACCACGGCCATCTTGTCCGTCCCCATTTTGCAGGTGCACGAGGGATGCAGGGCGGTTTCGCCGTCGGCCGCCACCCAATTAAGGATTTCCCGGTCGGTCTCGACGTCGGGACCCGGCGAGATTTCACCAGCGTTAAACGCATCGAAGGCCGGCTGGTTCATGATTTTACGGGTGCAGCGGATGGCTTCCACCCATTCCCGGCGGTCCTTTTCCGTGGAAAGATAATTGAAACGCAGGGCCGGATAGTCGCTTGGGTTGGCGGAAACAATCTTGACCGTGCCCACGGCGTCGGAGTTAACCGGGCCGACATGCACCTGATACCCATGCCCCTTCTGGGGCGATGAGCCGTCATAGCGGATGGCCACGGGCAGAAAATGGAATTGAATGTTGGGGTAGGCTACGGTGTCATTGGTGCGGATAAAGCCTCCGGCCTCGAAATGGTTCGTGGCGGCGGCCCCTTTGCGTTGAAAAAGCCACTGGAACCCGACCCAGGGTTTGTTGTACCACAACAGCGCCGGATATTCGGACACCGGCTTTTTGCAGGCATACTGAACATAAACCTCCAGGTGGTCCTGCAGATTTTCCCCCACGCCGGGCAGATCGCAAATGACGTCGATGCCCAAAGCCGCCAGTTCTTCGGCATTACCGACACCCGAGAGTTGCAGCAGTTGGGGTGAGTTGATGGCCCCGCTGCAAAGGATTACCTCGCCGCCGTAAACTTTTTGGAGGGATTTGCCTTTGGCGAACGCGACCCCCACCGCCCGCTTGGCGTCGAAGAGAATCCGGGTGGTAAGCGCGCGGCAGACGACGTCCAGGTTGGGACGGCCTTTCACCGGGTGAAGGTAGGCCCTGGCCGCGCTCTGTCGACGGCCCCGGTCGATATTACGGTCAAAGGGGCCGATACCTTCCTGCTGGTATCCGTTGACGTCGCTGGTCAGCGGGTAGCCGGCCTGCTGCGCGGCCTTGAAGAAGGCCTGAAACAGCGGGTTTTGGCAGGGGCCCGTTTCCAGGGCCAGGGGACCGTTAAAACCGTGGTACTCATCGGCGCCGATGAGACGGGTTTCGGCCCGTTTGAAATAGGGAAGATTGTGGGCGTAGCCCCAGTTCGCCATGCCGTCGTCCGCGGCCCATTTCTCATAATCCATGGCGTTGCCGCGAATGTAGATCATACCGTTGATGCTGCTGGAGCCCCCCAGCACCTTGCCCCGGCCGTGGTAGACGCGCCGGTTTTGCATGTGGGGCTCGGGCTCGCTGTGGTAGCACCAGTCGTAGAGCTTGTTGCCCAGGGGGATCGTGAGTCCGGCGGGCATGTGGATGAAAATATCCCAGATGTAATCCGGCCTGCCAGCTTCCAGCACCAGCACCCGGTTGGCGGGATTGGTGCTCAGGCGGTTGGCCAGGGCGCAGCCCGCCGAACCGCCCCCCACGATGATGAAATCATAGGTTTTCCTGATCATTGGTTCTCCTTGAAAAATCACATCCAGGCTGGCGGTCCAAACCGAGTGCTTTGAGCTTTTCGGCCGTAGGCCGCCCGTTTTCATCCCAGCCCCGAACGCGGTAGTAATCCTTAAGCATGAACGCCATATCATTTTCGCTGATGCGGCGCCCCTTGTGGGGACCGTCGGGCAGGGGTTCCTCCACAAACCGGCGCGGCAGACGATCGTCCCTCGTATCGATCCCCTGGCCTAGATTGAACAGCCGGATCTGATTCCAGATTTTTTCGCCGATCGTGTTAAAAAAGGCGGGGGTCACTTCCCGGCCCGTCGCCGCCGCCAAAAGTTGAGCATAGCCATCGGCCGACACCCCGAAAGCGCCGAAATCGCATTTAACCAGAATGTCCAGGCCGCTGAGGTAGTCCTGACGGTCCTTGAGGATGGCCGCCTTGTGCGTCAGGGCGTAATTGTCCACGGGCTTGCCGTTGTACAGTTCGCCCCCGGCCTCATAGCCCACCATGAACCCGCGCTGGTGGCAGGCGCCCCGGTCGGCCGTCATGTAGGCCAGCCCCATTCCCGGCGTTCCCCGGGGAGAAAACCCCGGAATTTCCATCCCCTTCACATGCAGGGCCAAGGCGTCGCTGCCCTGCCCGATCATCGCGGCCGCCCGCTTGACCCCCTGGCCCAATAACGACCCCAGTTCGTTTTCCTGAAAGGCGATGGCCCGAATCAGCCAGGCCGCCCCCTCCGTGCTGCCGAAGGCCAGCCGTACGTCACGGGGCGGTTCAAGAAGATGTTTTTCAGTCGCCTCGAAAGCGAACGCGATAACACCACCGGTGGACATACTGTCCAGTCCGTAGATATCGCAAAGCTTGACCAGGTGAGCGACCGCCCGTGTGTCCGCAATTTCCAGGTTGCTGCCCATCAGGGCGGCGGATTCATACTCCACAATGTCGGTGATCGTATGGGCGTATTTGCCGGTGCGCACCGCACCCATCTGGCTGCAGCGAATGGGGCAGCCAAGGCAGGCGGCCTTGCCCAAAAACAGATGCCGACTCTGGCCCAGGTCACCCAGCCCGTCTGCCTGGCGGTATTTCGATCGACGGTGGTTGCTAACCGGCAGCGTGCCCACGGCGTGGGACCAGGGTACGGCATTGCTGGTCCCGCTCTCGGTCAAGGCACGACAGGCGCTGCTGGCGGATATTTCCGTCAAGGCCTGCTGGCAGGCAACTTCAAAAGCGCTGTGGTCATGCACACGAACCAGACGGCTGCCTTCAACGGCAATGGCTTTGAGATTCTTGGCCCCCATGACGGCCCCGGCCCCGCCCCGGCCTGCCTGGCGGTTATACTCGCAGCTGATCAATGCAAACCGCACCAGGTTTTCCCCTGCCGGGCCGATGGTTACGACCCGTGCGTTATCGGCCCCCAGGACCTTTTTGACTTCGGCATTGGCCGCCAGAGTATCCAGGCCCCAAATCTTGCCGGCCGGCCGGAATTCCACCTGGTCGTCGCGAATCGCCAAAAGGGTCGGGGCCTCGGCCTTCCCCATGATGATCAGGCCGTCATAGCCGGCATATTTGATTTCCGGTCCGAACCGGCCGCCAAAATACGAGTCCAGAAAGGTACCGCTCAGGGGGGATTTGGTCACCACGCAGGCACGCATGGCGGGTGCCAGCGTGGCCGTGAGGGGGCCGGTAAGAAACATGAGGACGTTTTCGGGCCCCAAAGGGTCGGCCCCCGCCGGGAGCAGATCGTGAAGCAGCTTGGCGCCGAACCCTTTGCCGCCGACGAAATCCGCAACCAACCACGGCGGCACGGGAACACTCCTGGCCTCGGACCGGCCAAGATCCACCAGCAGAAATCGGCCCATGGTCGCATTTGCCGTCATCGTCGGTCCTCCCTGGAAAAAAACTCAAGCGCGCCGGTGGGACAGGCTTTGACGCATCGCGGGCGACCGCCGCAGAGATCGCATTTGACCGACTTCTTCAGCTCCGGATCCACGCCGATCATATCGGTGGGGCAATATCGCTGGCACAACCCGCAGGCCACGCAGGCATCGCGGTCCACCACCATGGCCCCGGTGTCCGCATCGCGGTCGATGGCATCCACCGGACACACCCGGGCGCAGTAGGCGTTGGTGCACTGGTTGCAGACCTCCGGGAAATGGTAGAGGTTTTCATGCGTATGGGTGACCCGCAGGAGCGCCCGGTGGGGATTGCAGCCCCCCAGCAGACGGTCGCTGCAGACCAGGCGGCAGATTTCACACCCCGTGCAGAGATCGAAATGGGTCTTGATAAAGTAATTCCCAGGCATGGATCGCTTTCGAAGAAAGGAATTTCAAATTGGCCCCGATAAGGATGGTCCGGGCAAGCCACTGCCCGGACCATCCCCAATCAGATTCTCTCTTTTGAACCCCTGCCCGACGCAAGCCTCATCACCTGAAGAGGGTTGATGCCGCAAGCCGCAGGCAACGAGTTGTTATTGGATCCAGGGCGGTGTGATGAACTGGCTGCCTTGGTAGGGCGTCAGCGGCGGATCCGTGAAGATCGGCTGGAGTTCGCCATTCTGGACCTGATAATGCACCACCGGTGCGCCCGCCTGGGCCCGGAGCACATTGTCCTGGTCCCATTTGATGCGGCCCAGCTCGCCCTCGTAGCCGTGTTCCTTGATGTAGGCGTTCACGGCCTTGAAATCATAGGCATCGCCCACCTGTTCCACGGCATGGGCCCAGGCTTTCACGGCCGTGTAGGCGATCCAGGCGCCGGCCGGCACCTGGTGCTGGTAGAGCCCCACGAATTTATCCACCCAGGCTTGCGCCTTCGCATTCGGGGCCTTGGGGCCGGGCAGCCCGCTGGGCATCTCACCCACGATACCGTCTGCGGATTTACCCAAGGCGTCCACGACCTCCCGCGGGGTAATGCCCCAGCCGAGACTGATGATCGCATTGGATGGCTTTTTCAAAAACTGCTGAACAAAGGTGATGTTTTCCTGGCCGCTGGGAATTTCCATGTGGATCAGGGCCGGTTTGATCCTGCGGATCTGGGAGAGAATGACACCCCACTCGTTGGTGCCGTAGGGCACGGTTTCCCGTTTGGCCACCTTCCAGCCGCTTTCCTTGAAACGCTTCTCCAGCGTGTCGCCGACTTCCAGACCCCAGGAATCATCGGTGTTGATGATCACCACCTTTTTGTTGGGATACTCGTAAGGCAGCGCCATCAACGCCCGGAACATACTCTTGGCCTGTTCCACGCCCACATCGGTGGTCTGGTAGATATTGTAGTATTTCGCCGGGTCCTCCTTGAAGACGTCTACGGCCGCCTGCGAGCCGTCGTCCGCGAAGAACGGCGCATCGTACTTGCCGTAGGCCCGGACATCCTGGCCCCACCCAGCCCAGCCGGCATGCACCGAGGCCACATTCTTCTGGCCGCAAAGGTAATCGGCGGCCTGCATCACGACTTCGGGCTCAAATCCCTTGGAATCGAAGCGAATGATTTCGAGCTGCTTGCCCAACAGGCCGCCCGATTCATTGATTTCGTCGATGGCCATCTTGATCCCTTTGAAATAATCCGCACCGGACCCCGCGGCCCACCCGGTCATCGGAATGGGGACCCCGACCGGTATGGTTTCGGCGGCCATGGCCGCCGGCGCTAAGATCAAAACCGCCGCGATCGCCCAACTGGTTGCAAGCCTGCACATTTTTTTCATCCTGCACGGTTCCTTTCGTTTGGGTTGCGTATTGTTCCTGTTCAAATCAACCGGCTGAAATCCGCTTCGGCCGTCCCATGAAGAGCCCCATAACGCCGTTGGGGAGCGCAAGGACCAAAATGACCACCAGCGCGCCCATGGTTACGGCCCGGTAGGCGCCCAGCGGCGCCATCAGTTCACTGCCCGCCACCACCAGGAAGGCCCCGAACACGGCACCGGGGAAATGCCCCAGTCCGCCCACCAGCATCATGACCATCAGGATGCTGAAGAGGTCCAGGTCCAGCATGCGATAGGACAGCACCCCGTAAAAATGTCCGTAGTAGGCCCCGATGATCCCCGTGAGAAATGAAGTCAGGGCAAAGACCATGAGCTTGTACTTAAAGGCGCTGATGCCAAGACTCATGGCGAAATCCTGTGAATCCTTGAGGGCCAGAAAAGCCACCCCCCAGTGGGATTTGATGGCAAACATGATCACCAGCACACAGGCGAGTGACAGCAGAAGCGTCAGATAGAACGTGGGAATCATGTTGGCGGAGCTGAAGGTGTAACCGAAAAGGCTTACCGGGGGGATGGTCAGCAGCCCCACGGAGCCGCCCGAGCCCAGGGCGATGCCGATCTTGCCCCTCAGTGTGGGCTGCAGCGCCATGTGCACCCCGAAGGTGACCAGCGCGATGTAGGGCCCGGCGAGCTTCAGGCAGGGCAGCCCCACCAACACCCCCATGACCGCTGTAAACCCTCCGGCCAGGAGGATGGCAAGTACGGGCGGGACATGGTGTTCGATGGCCAGAATGCCCGAGCAGTACGCCCCCATGACGAAGAACGCCACCTGCCCGAAGGAGAAAATGCCGGCGAATCCCATGATCAGGTCCCAACATGAAGCCACCACGGCCCATATCAGGCACATAATCATGATGTTCATGATAAATCGGATGTCCCCCACGAATAGGGGCAGGATGGCCATCGTTCCGTAACAAATGCCGATGATGACGGCCATGTGTCTCAAGCGCATCGTTTACTCACCCTTTCCCATCAGGCCCTGGGGCCGCAGCACGAGGGTCGCCAGCAAGAGCACAAAGAGCGCAATGATGCCGTAACTCATCCCAAACAACCAACCCACGAACGCCTCGAGCATACCGATGATGAAAGCCGCATAGAGCCCTCCGCGAATGGAGCCCATCCCCCCCAGGGCGGTCACCACCCAGGCCTTGACCATGATGGTGCCCCCCGAGTTGGGGTTGATGAACCATTTCTGGCTCAGGAGAATGCCGCCGAACCCCACCATGACGGTTGAAATGGCAAACGTCGTGGCAAAAATCCGCTCCTTGGGAATGCCCACGATGGTGGCACCCACCGGATTCTGCGCCACGGCACGCACGGCCAGGCCGATGCGGGTGTTGTTGAGCATCCAGCCGAAAGCCAAGATGCCGCTGATGGACAAGGTAAATATCATGATGTCCTGGTAGGCGAACACCAGCTGACCCACTTCCAGGGTTCCCTCCAGAATGGGGGGCAGGGACTTCATGCGCACGCCGAAGACCACCATGTACAGGCTGGTCAGGAAGAGCGCCAGACCCAGGGTCAGCATCATGACCTTGTTTTCCCAGTCATCGCGATCACGCAATGGGGCTACCAGAAGTTTTTCCAGCCCGTAGCCCACGGCGAACAAAACAGGCATGACGATGAGCAGAATCACTGGATAGCCCCCGAATTCCAAACCGATGCCGAAGATCAGAATCCAGGCGCAATAACCGCCCAGGTTGAAGAAATCACCATAGGCGAAGTTAAAAGCCTTGCTCACCCCGTAGACCAGGGTCATGCCCACGGCCATCAGGGCGTACACGGAGCCTGTGGACAAGCCGGCGATGATCACGTCCGTTATTTCATAGAGCAGTAATATGGTGTCTTCGCTGAGCATTCGTTTGGGTCCTGAGTGCTTACATCCCGAGAAAGATTTCCTTCAAATGCTCATTTTGCAAAGCCTCATCGCTGTTGCCTTCGAAAGACACACGCCCTTCCTCCATGACGTAGATCTTGTCCGCCAGCTCCGCGATATGGGGAATGTTCTGCTCCACGAGCAAAATGGTTTTGCCCTGCTTGTTGATCTCCTTGATGGTGGCAAACAGCTCCATCCGCAGGCTGGGCTGAAGGCCCAGGGACGGTTCGTCGATGCACAAAAAGTCCGCATTGGACATGAGTCCCCTGGCCACCGCGAGCATTTTGGCCTCCCCCCCGCTCATGGTGGAGGCCAGCTGGGTGCGTCTCTCCTCCAGTCTCGGGAAAAGACTGAAGACCCGCTCCATGTTTCTCTTCTCGTGGGGACGGGCGGCCTTGGAATAGGCCCCGAGTTTCAGGTTCTCCAGAACCGTCATATACGGAAACAATTCCCGATTCTCGGCAATGTAGACCACGCCCATGTTGACCAGCTTATCCGGCGTCAATCCGTTGATGGGCCGGTCCTGGTAGGCGATCTCGCCGCTGATCCGTTCCGCCAGCCCGCAGATGGCTTTCAGCAGGGTGCTTTTTCCGTGGCCGTTAGGCCCCAGCATCACCGCCACCTGGCCTTGGTCCACGGAAACGCTTACCTGCTCCAACACCCGGGCTTCACCATACCAGGCGCTGAGATTGCTAACCTGCAGCATAGGCATCTCCGATATAGGACTCGATGACACGCGGATTGCCGGTGGCGATCTCAGGCGCATCGCAGCAGAGCATGGCCCCGGACTCAATGATGAGAAGCTTTTCCGTCAGCTCGGTCAGCACTTTCATGAAGTGCTCGATGATGATGATGGTCAGTCCGAACTCAGCACGTATGCTTCGGATGAGCTGCATCAGCGCCTTGATTTCGCCGGCGTTGGACCCGGCCATGGGTTCGTCCAGCATGAGCAGTTTTGGTTTGGTCGCCAGTGCGGCACCAATCATCAGCTTTTTCTTCCCCAGCAGGTTGAGTTGACCGGTAGACAAAGATTTCTCCCCGGAGAGCCCGACAAAGCGGATGACCTCCGCCACATGCGACGGGTCCCATCCGTCCCGGTTGCCGAAGCGGCTGCCGACGCCAATGCTCTCTTCGACCGTAAGGCTGGGGAAAATCTGGGGTATCTGAAAGGTACGGGCGATGCCGGTCTTGGCGATTTTGTAGGGTGGCATGCCCGACAGGTTTTGCCCGTCAAATTCAATGCGGCCTTCGTAGGAATGAAAGCCGGTAATCAGATTGTAGACGGTCGACTTGCCGGCCCCGTTGGGACCGGCGATACCGAATATCTGGCCCGCCTCGACCGTGAAGCTCAGATCGTTGACGGCCACCAGTTCGCCGAATTTTTTAGTCACATTAATTAAGGTCAACATTCAGGGTGCCCGCTTCTATCTCCATTTCAAGGTCCGCTGTCAGTTGAGGGCGGAGTCGACGGAAAAGGCCAATCGGGCCCTGTGGGGCCGGGTGCGGCCGTCGTGGCGTCGCGCATCTGAAAACCCGCTGCAGCCGTTTTTTCTTTTTCCCTTTTTGCCAGGCAGCGTTCCAATAAAACATAGTGGTAACTGATGCTGGAAAGCGCTCGCAGAATATCGCCGGACGCGATCCGTCGCGCGGTCTCGCCCCAATTGGCCGCCGTCTTGAAACGAAAATCAGGATCATCATAAAGCAGCTGGTCCTGAGAGCTGAAACCAAACTGCGTCATCCGCATGATCATTTCAAAAATCGGATTGCCTGTCATTTGGGCCAGGGCGATATTCATTTCGCGATCAATTTCAGCCACTTTTTTCATGTCGGGATTCGGCTGCCGGAGAAGTTCCTCGAAAGCGCCCGTTTTAGCGACCAGGGCCTGCTTGTCCGAACGACTTCCCCGGGACGTGGCCAATTGCGTGATGGTACGGTCGATGGACTCACGAAACTCGATTAGATACGGGGATGGCACCTGCTGCTGTTTGAGGAAAAGGGCCAACGGTTCACTGGCATTGATCAATTCGAGATCTTTGACGGACGCGCCGCCATGTGCGCCTTTCTTGATTTCAATGAGGCCCTTCTGCTTGAGGGCACGCAATGCCTCCCGGATGACGCCCCGGCTGCTCTTGAATACGCCCTGCAGACTCCGCTCGCTGGGCAGGCGTTCACCCCTTTTGAGCTGTCCACCGAGAATGGCCGCTTCAATCTGAAGGGCGACATCTTCACTGGCTCGGCCGACTTGGGCCGGTCTGAATATATTCGCAAGGTCGGGTGGATGCATTTTCACCCCATTGGTCCTACCTTAATTTTATCGGTGTAACGCCTGCAAGCAGTTAAATAATTCATAAAATATTGGTTTTAATTATAAATAATTTATTTTTCGTTGTTTGTTTTGCAAGGTGGGAATGAACCAATCGCCTTAATGGTACGGCCAAATAAAACAATATGCTGTCGTTTGTCAACCGACTTCACACCTGGAGTGATTTCATGCGGCCCGGGCCGCGGTGGATGGATGTCGCTTGAATGGCGTCGGGGTGCCCGTTGACCGGGCACCCTCCTGTGGGGCATGGGTCGGGGGGTGTATTTCAAGCATTGAGCGTCATGATCCGTGCCGGGAGCATCACTGTGATCTGTAGATCGCTGGAGCCGCAAACCGTCTGGTTATGGCACTTCACCGCACTTTAGCTGCTAACATCAAGATCGGTTTGGCATGCTAACTGAACCAGGACCGGGTGTTCAGGCAAATTCTAACCAGCATGAGCATGACCGGGACTTCGATCAGAACCCCCACCACGGTTGCCAGGGCGGCGCCTGAACTCAGGCCGAAGAGCATGGTCGCTGTGGCAATGGCGACTTCGAAGTGGTTCGACGCCCCGATCATGGCTGCCGGTGCCGCATCCTCATATCGCAATTTCAGGAACTTGGCCATCACATAACCAATGCAGAAAATGAGCACGGTTTGAATGAAGAGGGGCACGGCAATCCACAGGATCGTCAGCGGATTGGCCAGAATAACTTCGCCTTTGAAAGAGAAGAGCAGCACCAGCGTAATCAGCAGGGCAACGATGGTGATGGGCGTGAGCACGTGCAGGAAACGCTCCGTGAACCACGCCTCACCTTTCACCGCAATAATCCAGCGGCGCGAAAGATATCCGGTGATGAGGGGCAGGGCCACATAGATGCCGATGGAGAGAAGCAGCGCCTGCCATGGCACCGGCAACCGCCCGACGCCCAGTAAAAAACCGCCGAGAACGCCATAGAGCACCAACATGGTCAGCGAGTTGACGGCCACCATGACCAGAGTCAGACCGTCGTTGCCCCGCGACAGAAAGCCCCAGACCAGCACCATGGCCGTACAGGGTGCGATCCCCAGCAGGATGCATCCGGCCAGGTAGCTTCGCCACAGGGGAATCTCAAGCATCTTGATGCCGTCGACGAGGACGACGGTGCCTGATCCGTGGGTAACGCCAACCGGAAGATCCAGGCCAAACGGCATTTTAATTTGGTCCACCGCATCCGGGCCGATAAAGCCGTAGAAGAGCGTGCCCAGAAAGAACAGGGCAATGGCGTACATGGTAAATGGTTTGATCGCCCAGTTGATGAACAGGGTCAAAAAAACCGGCTTGCCGCTTTTCCCCGCCTTGATGACCTCGCCGAAGTCGATCTTGACCATGATGGGATACATCATGAAAAACAGACAAACGGCGATGGGGATGGAGACAACCGGCGCGCCTTTTACGAAGATGGCCATGCCGTCCAGGGCCTGGGCCACGCCGGGGGCCACTTTACCCAACAGGATGCCGCCGGCGATACACAACAGCACCCAGACGGAGAGGTAGCGCTCGAAAAGACTGGTCATTTTGCGTTCGTTGTGAATGGCCGCAGTATCTTGCATGATGCGTTTTGCTCCCATGGCGACTTATTTACGAAGAGATTCAGGCAAGGATGCGACAAACGCGCGAATCTCGTCGCGCACGCGGCGGTAGTGAACCAGGGCCGCCTCTTCGGTGCTTTCGGATTGGGCCAATGCGGGCGGGTCGTCAAACCCGACATGCACGACGTTGGCTTTGCCGGGAAAGAACGGACAGCTCTCATGGGCATGGCCGCAAACGGTAACGACAACATCCCAGGGCGCACCGAGGAATTCGTCGACAAGCTGCGACTTGTGGTGCGATATGTCCACACCGGCTTCGGCCATGACCCTGACCGCCAGCGGATTGAGGCCATGGGTTTCGACCCCTGCGGATCGGCACTCGATGACGTCACGCTTGAGATGGTTGGTCCACCCTTCAGCCATCTGGCTGCGGCACGAATTTCCCGTGCATAAAAACAAGACTTTCAGCCGGTTGTCCATGATTCCCCACTAACGGCATTGATTAAAATGGGAACTTAAACCCAGAAGCTATTAGGATGCAACTAACCCTGCCGACGCAATCGCTTTCCACCGCCAAGGGTGCCAATTGGGGTCGCCTAACAATTCGGTAACCGTTTTCAATCAAATTAAAAAAACAGCCACCGCCGTGACGGTCGCCGGCGGGGCGGCTGGCATTCAGCCGCATTCCTCTGCGGGTTCACGTGCCGCAGAAAGTGCGGTAGGGCGGTGCCGAAGGGGGTGCGGGCAGATGGTAACCGGCCTCCACCGGTGGGGCCTGAAACGGTTGGGACAGAAAATCCAGCAGTTTTTCCATGACCGCATAGTCGGCCCGCTCCACGGCCGCCGCGATAGCCTCTTCCACCCGATGATTGCGGGGGATCACCGCTGGGTTGTTGGCGTTCATGAGCTGTCTGGAGGTCTCCCAGCCACCGGGTTGCCGTTTGAGGCGGGCCTGCCAGCGCTCGTGCCAGTGTTTAAAATCCGGGGCCTGGAAAAAGGAGGCCTCCGGCACGGGACCCGTTGCCAGGTCGCGGAAGGTGTTGGTGAAATCCGCCCCGTGCCGGTGCATGCACTCGAGGAGGTCCGCCACCAGCGTGCCGTCGTCCTCTTCCGGGTTCGACAACCCGAGTTTGGCCCGCATGCCGGCCAGCCAGTGACGGCGGAATGTGTCCGTAAAACCAGTCACCGCCTCGGTGGCTATGGCCAGGGCCTCTTGCGGCTCATCGTGGATCAGCGGCAGCAGCGTCTCGGCCAACCGGGCCAGATTCCACTGGGCGATCTGCGGCTGGCGTTCGTAGGCGTAGCGGCCGTGGTGATCGATGGAGCTGAAAACGGTGTTCGGATCGTAGGCGTCCATGAAGGCGCAGGGGCCGTAGTCGATGGTTTCACCGCCAAGGGCCATGTTGTCCGTGTTCATCACCCCGTGGATGAAACCCACCAGCAGCCAGCGGGCCACAAGGGACGCCTGCCGCTCCATGACGGCCCTCAAAAAGGCCATGTAGGGGTTGTCGGCCGCAACCAGCTCGGGAAAATGACGGTGGATGGTGTAGTCGGCCAATGCCCGGATATCATCGGGTTGGCCCCTCCCGGCCGCATATTCGAACGTGCCCACGCGGATGTGGCTGGCCGCCGTGCGGGTCAGAATCGCCCCCTGCAGGGGGGTCTCACGAAACACCTGCTCACCGGTCGTCACCACGGCAAGGCTGCGGGTCGTCGGTATGCCCAAGGCGTAGAGGGCTTCGCTGATGATATACTCCCGCAGCATCGGCCCCAGGGCCGCCCGCCCGTCTCCATTCCGCGAAAACGGCGTCTTGCCCGATCCTTTGTACTGAATGTCAAAGCGTTCACCCTGCGGCGTCAGCTGCTCACCCATCAAGATGGCCCGCCCATCGCCCAGCATGGTGAAATAGCCGAACTGATGCCCTGCATAGGCCTGGGCGAGCGGTTCGGCGCCCTCGGGGAGACGGTTGCCCGCAAAAACGGCAGCCCCATCGTCGCCCTTCAGGGCATCGGAGTTCAGCCCCAAAGAATGTGCCAGTGCGGTGTTGAAAACGACGAGCGTCGGCATTCGCACCGGTATCGGATTCAGGCGAACGTAAAATGCCTCCGGCAAGCGTGCATAACTGTTATCGAATGTCCACCCGGCGTCCGGGGCGGTTGGTGTGGTGCTTGGCGCCATGGCGTCCTCCGGCCACGTGATCTGTCTGCGTGCAGAACCTTGTACTGAGAACCCCCGAGGTCAAGAGGGCGCCGGTAAATAGTGACGCGCGCCAGCGGTCGGCAGACAATCGCTATCCGCAAACGGGAAACCCGGCGCGGTGTCGCCGGCGACCTCCAAGGCGATCAGCCGCGCGCCATTTGTAGGGCCCGATAGGCAATGGGAATAAAAGGAGGGGCCGCCGCGGCGCAGGCCCCTACCGGGCACATCCGGATCGATCGCCTGGCGGCAGGCCGCTGCGGACTGCCTTTATTGTTCCTGATCGCTCGTCGCGAGGTCGGGAGCGTAGCCGAAAAATACCGTCCCGATGGCGTCGTTGACATGGTTGATCTCGAGCTGCAGGTTGTCGGTAAACTCATGCAGCCCGGTACTGAAGACCGTGGCAATGTCCGTGTAGGCCAATTCGGCGCACAGCCGTCCGAGGCGCTGCTCGGCCTTGTTGCTGAAGGTTCCCGGCGATGTGCCGCTGATGCTGCTGAGCGAAGCCAGGGCGGCATTCAGGGCGAAGAGGATCGAGCGCGGAAATTCGCGGTCGAATATGAGAAAATCGGCCACATTGGCGGGATAGATGCGCCCGTGGCGCTGGCGATAGGCATTCAGGCCGCTGGTGGCCCGCAGCAGGGCCCCCCACTGCACATCGTCGTAGGCCGTGCCCACGTAGCTCACGTTCGGTAACAAGATGAAATACTTCACGTCCAGAATGCGCGAGGTTTTGTCGGCCCGTTCAAGAAACCGCCCCACCCGGCTGAAGTGCCAGCCCTCGCCGTGGATCATGGTTTCGTTGCCGATGCCGCCCAGCATCATACCGCGCAGGCTGATCTGCTTGCAGAATTCCTGGGGATTGATGTGCAGCGCGTTCGGATGCTGGCTGGCGTCCACCACGAGGTGGTAGAAATCGTTGACCTGTTCCCAGAGATCGTTGGAGATGATTTCACGCACCGTCCGGGCGTTCTCCCGGGCGGCCCGCAGGCATGACAGCACCGAGTGGGGATAGGCCCGGTCGAAGAGTAGAAACGACACGACGCTCCGGGGGTCGAACCCGTCGTAGCGTTCCAAGAACAAATCGGTGTCACCGGTGATGCGCACCAGCGCGGCCCATTCCTGGCACCCGTTCTGAGGCTGGTCCAGCGTCAGGTGCCAGTTGACTTCCACGAAGCGTGAAATGTTCTCGGCCCGCTCCAGGTAGCGCGTCATCCAGTAGAGGGCGTCAGCAACTCGGCTCAACATCGTCATCTATCCCCAAGGCCAATGGGGCTCCCGTTTGCTTGTCAGGATCCACGACCCAGGTATCCTTGCTGCCGCCGCCTTGCGAGGAGTTGACCACCAGCGAACCTTCGCGCAGCGCCACCCGGGTCAACCCGCCCGGCAGCACGAAGATATCCTCGCCGTAGAGAATGAAGGGCCGCAGGTCCACGTGGCGCCCTTCGAACCGATCGTCGACGATCACCGGCGCCCGGGAAAGGCTGAGCGTCGGCTGGGCGATGAAATTGCGCGGGGTTTGCTTGATTTTGGCCGCAAAGGCCTCACATTCCGCCCGGGTGGCCGCCGGCCCCACCAGCATGCCGTAACCGCCGGATTCATTGGCCGCCTTGACCACCAGTTCAGAGATGTGCTCGAGCACATAGCTCAGATCCTTCGGGCGCCAGCACAGATAAGTGGGCACGTTCGGGATCAGGGCATCCTGGTCCAGGTAGTACTTGATAATATCTTCCACGTAGGCGTAGATCACCTTGTCGTCCGCCACCCCGGTTCCCGGCGCATTGGCCACCGCCACCCGGCCGGCGCGGTAGACGTCCATCAGGCCGGGTACGCCCAACAGCGAGTCCGGGCGAAAGGCTTTAGGGTCGAGGAAGTCGTCGTTCAAGCGGCGGTAGATAACGTCTATTTGTTGCAGTCCTTTGGTCGTGCGCATGCACACGTAGCCGTCGTGCACCACGAGGTCGCGTCCCTCCACCAGTTCGATGCCGGTCTCGTGGGCCAGAAAGGAATGCTCGAAATAAGCGGAATTGAAAGCCCCCGGCGTGAGAAGCGTGATCAGGGGGGGTCGGCCCTTGCTGGGGGCAATGGCATGCAGCATGTCCAGCAGCCGGGCGGGATACGACTCCACGGCGCGCACGCTGGATGCCGCAAAGACTTCCGGAAACGTCCGTTTCATCAGCCGACGGTTGGCGATCACGTAAGAGACGCCCGAGGGGCAGCGCAGGTTGTCTTCGAGCACGAAAAGCCGGCCGTCCCCGTCGCGTACCAGATCCGACCCACTGATGTGGCACCAGACGCCCTGCGGCGGATCCAGTCCCACGCAGGGTTTAAGAAAGCCCTCGGCCGTGGCGATCAGTTCTTCCGGAACCACGCCGTCTTTGACGACTTTCTGGTCGTGGTAGATATCGTCGATAAAGAGGTTGAGGGCCTGGATGCGCTGCTTCAGGCCTTCCTCGATGTGCTGCCACTCATCGATGGGGACGATGCGGGGCACCAGGTCGAAAGGCCAGATCTTTTCGGTGGCTTCGTCGTGGCCGTAGACGTTGAAGGTAATCCCCGTGTCGTAGAGGGCTTTCTCGGCCGCCGCCTGTCGGCGGTTCAGCTCCCCGGGGGGCAGGGACTCGATCTTGCGCCGCAGCAGATCGGTGCCGGACCGCACCTGATCGGGGGCGACGAACATTTCGTCGAAAAAAGGTCCGATGTCGTAGTGGCTGAAATCCATGGGGTTGTCCCGGGGCTGTTTTTTGAATCCGCAAACGGTGGATAACACCGCGATTCGATCTTGATAAGCAAAATAAATACCAATACGATCGGGCGGCAAACTTGGCGCCAACACCGTATCGGGGCTCACGCGCGGGCAGGAAATGGCCGCGCCACGCCAAAATATTTTTACAAATCCGTAATTTATTTAAAAATATTTTGCAATAATGCAAATCAAACCTTAGCGTGGACTGGGCTTTACCTGCCTTCGGGTGCCCCAAGCGACGCCAGCGGCCCGTAAGCACCGCCACGATGTCGCGGCCATCCGAATGGATATCGCCCGCCCAAGCTGGCCAATAATTTGCATGGACAGGGGGGTCTGCAACCCCTGGCCTAAAAAAGGAAATCGTCCCGTACGCTAAAGAAGTCATCGCCGGTCAGCCGACGATGCATTCGAAAGAAAATCATGACCATTCATGTTGCTATCTGCCACAAGACCGAATACCGTTATGATCGCCGCGTTTCTCTGAGCCCGCACGTCTTCCGACTGCGGCCGGCCCCGCACTGCCGTACGCCGATCGAGGCCTACAGTCTCAAGATCACGCCGGGCGACCACTTCATCAACTGGCAGCAGGACCCTTTCGGCAACTACCTGGCCCGGGTGGTCTTCAATGAGAAGACGGATCGCATGCTGATCGACGTCGACCTGGTGGCCCGGATGACCGTCATCAACCCGTTCGACTTTTTTCATGAGTCCTATGCCCAGCATTTTCCCTTCGACTATCCCGCACAGCTCAAAAAGGAGCTCTGGCCCTACCTGCAGGTGGAGGAAAACGGCCCCGGCCTCAAGGCTTGGATGCGCGGCATCGCGCGCTCCCGTGAACGCATGAACGATTTCCTGGTGGGGCTGAACCGGAAGCTCTGGGAGGCGATCGCCTACACCGTCCGCCTCGAGCCGGGAATCCAGACCTGTGAGGAAACCCTGACGAAAGCCAGCGGCTCCTGCCGTGACTCGGCCTGGCTCCTGGTCCAGATCCTGCGGCACCTGGGATTGGCCGCCCGATTTGTCTCCGGCTACCTGGTGCAGCTGGTGGCCGATGAAAAATCCCTGGACGGCCCCTCCGGCCCCGAGGCCGACTTCACCGACCTGCACGCCTGGGCCGAGGTCTATATACCGGGCGCCGGCTGGCTGGGCCTGGATCCCACCTCAGGCCTGTTTGCCGGCGAGGGCCATATTCCGCTGGCCTGCACACCGGATCCGGTCAGTGCCGCACCGGTCACCGGCGCCACCGATAAGTGCGAGACGACTTTCAGCTACACCAACCACGTCGCGCGCGTGGCCGAAGAACCGCGGGTGACCAAGCCCTATACCCAAGACCAGTGGCAGGCCATCGATGCCCTGGGCGAGCAGGTCGAAGCCGCCCTGGTGGCCGGGGACGTGCGCCTGTCCATGGGCGGCGAGCCCACCTTCGTCTCCATCGACGACATGGAATCCGCCCAGTGGAACACCACCGCGCTGGGGGCGCACAAGCGGGCCCTGGCGGAAAACCTGTGGCAGCGCCTGCATGCCGTGTTTGCCCCGGGCGGCCTGCGCCACGCCAGCCAGGGCAAATGGTATCCGGGCGAAGAACTGCCGCGCTGGGCGCTGGCCAGTTACTGGCGCCGTGACGGGCGGCCCATCTGGCGGAATCCTTCGCTTCTGGCCGCTAACAACACCCCTCGGGGTGCCGATCTCGATCTGGCCCTGAATTTCATCCAGGTCCTGTCCCGGCGGCTGGGGCTGGACCCGTCCTGGGTGACGCCGGGCTACGAGGACCCCCTTTACCACCTGTGGGCCGAAAGCCGCCTGCCCGTCAACGTGGACCCTCTCGAGGCCGACCTCAAGGACACGCAGGAGCGGCAGCGCCTGGCCGAGCGGTTGCGGGGCGACCTGGGGGCGCCGGCGGGTTATGCCCTGCCCCTGAAGTGGGATTTCGGCATCGACGGCTGGACCGGAGCCCGCTGGACGTTCCGCACCCCCCGCATGTACCTGACCCCCGGCACCTCGCCCATGGGGCTGCGCCTGCCGCTGGAGTCGCTTCCCTGGGTGGCGAAGGACGAGCGCGAGCCCTGGCCCGAACCATCCCCTCTGGAGGCGTTACCGCCCCTTGGGGAATACGGCCAGGCGATGTTGGCCGCCGACCCGGTCGACGAACCGTCGCAAGCCCCGCGGCCGACTTCCGCGAACGTACGCGCAACCCCGAAGCCGCCACGGGAAATTCCCCACACCGCCCTGTGCGTGGAGCCCCGCGACGGGCATCTCCATGTTTTCATGCCCCCGGCCAGCCATCTGGAGCACTACCTCGAGCTCGTCACCCGGGTCGAAGACACGGCCGCCGAACTGGGCCACCCGGTCATTCTCGAGGGCTACCCGCCGCCGGCCGACCCGCGGTTGCACCACTTCAGGGTGACGCCCGATCCCGGCGTGATCGAGGTCAACATCCACCCGGCCGCCTCCTGGCGCGAACTGGTCACCAACACGGTCACGCTCTACGAAGAGGCCCGCCTGGCCCGCCTGGGCACCGAAAAGTTCATGCTCGACGGCCGCCACACCGGCACCGGCGGCGGCAACCACGTGACCCTGGGCGGGGTGACGCCGGCGGACAGCCCGATGCTGCGGCGCCCCGACCTGCTGCGCAGCCTGATCACCTTCTGGCAGCACCACCCGGGCCTGTCCTATCTCTTCGCCGGCACGTTCATCGGACCCACCAGCCAGGCGCCGCGGGTGGACGAAGGCCGCGACGAGCAGCTTTACGAGCTGGAGATCGCCTTCGACCAGATACCACCCGCCGAAGCGCAGGCGCCTTACTGGCTGGTGGACCGCCTGCTGCGGCATCTGCTCGTGGACATCACCGGCAACACCCACCGGGCCGAGTTCTGCATCGACAAGCTCTACTCCCCGGACAGCCTGGCCGGACGCCAGGGACTGGTGGAGTTCAGGGCCTTCGACATGCCGCCGCACGCCCGCATGAGCATCGTCCAGATGCTTCTGCTGCGGACCCTGATCGCCATCTTCTGGAATCAGCCCTACCGGCAGCCCCTGGTGCGCTGGGGCACGGAACTGCACGACCGCTGGATGCTGCCCCACTACGTGGAGGCCGACCTGGGCGAGGTGGCGGCCATGATCCAGGCTGCCGGCTTTCCGTTTGCGGTCGAATGGCTGGCCCCTTTCTTCGCGTTCCGCTTCCCGCATTACGGCACCGTACAGATCAAGGACATCGCGATCGAGCTGCGTATGGCCATCGAACCCTGGCACGTCCTGGGCGAGGAGCTTTCGTCGGTCGGCACCAGCCGCTTCGTGGATTCTTCCCTGGAGCGTCTGCAGATCCGCTGCCTCGGGCTGACCGACGGTCGCTACGCGCTGGCCTGCAACGGACGGCGGATCCCCCTGCGCGCCACCGGCACCCAGGGTGAATACGTGGCCGGCGTGCGCTACCGCGCCTGGCAGCCGCCGTCGGCCCTGCACCCCACCATCGGGGTCCACTCGCCTCTGGTCTTCGACCTGATCGACACCTGGACCGGCCGCAGCGTGGGAGGCTGCACCTATCACGTGTCCCATCCCGGCGGGCGCCACTACGAGGTTTTTCCGGTCAACGCCTTCGAGGCCGAGGCCCGCCGCACGGCCCGCTTCTGGGGTTTCGGCCACACCCCGGGATCCACCGCGCCGCCACCGCCGCCCCCTTTTTCCCAGGGGCGGTTCGAGCCCCAGGGCCACCCCCCCGGTCCCATGTCGACCCCGGCCCTGGAAGCCAATCCGGAATACCCCTACACCCTGGATTTGCGCTTTACCCCCAAAAGATTTAAAAAGGCGCCATGACGAACGTCTCTTCGACCGGACCGACAGCGATCAACAGCGGCACCGAACGCTGCTACGGCTACACCCCGCCGCCGTCAACCTATGACGAACTCTGGAGCGCGACCCAGACCGTCCGCCGGGCCTGGCAGCCGCTGATCCAGACCATCGACCGCCTGGGATGCGACCAGTTGGAGCGCTGCCACCAGGAGGTCACCCGCATGTTCCGGGAAAACGGGGTGGCCTACAACATCCACGGCGACCCCCAGGGCATCCACCGCAACTGGCAGCTGGACATCCTGCCGCTCATCATCGGCCGCGACGACTGGGAAACCATCGGCACCGGACTCAAGCAGCGGGCGCACCTGCTGGATCTCGTTTTAAAGGATCTATACGGCCCCCGGCGTCTGATCACGGACGGTGTCCTGCCGGCCGAACTGATATACGGCCATCCGGGTTTCCTGCGCCCCTGCCACGACCTCCGCCTGCCGACCGCCAATCAGCTGCTGTTTTATTCGGCCGACCTGGGCCGCACCGGCGACGGCAGCTATATGGTGCTGGCCGACCGCACCCAGGGCCCTTTCGGCATGGGGCATACCCTGGAAAACCGTACGGCCCTGGCCAAGGTCATGCCCGATTTCTTCCGCACCTGCAAAATTCAGCGGCTATCGGCCTTCTTCCGCCTCCTGCGCGACGAATTACGCGGTTACGCCCCCCGCACCCGCGAGCAGCCCCGTATCATTCTTTATGCTGCGGACCGCCAGCATCCCGCCTATTTCGAACAGAGCTACCTGGGCGCCTATCTGAACTATCCGGTGGTCCAGGGCGACGATCTGACCATGCGCGACGGTCGGGTGTGGCTCAAAACCCTTTACGGGCTCGAGGCGGTGGACGTGATCCTGCGGATGACCGACGATCGCGGTTGCGACCCCCTGGAACTCGACCCCACGGGCCCCAACGGCCTGGCCGGCCTCCTGGAAGCGGCCCGCCGCAACCAGGTGACCGTCGCCAATCCGCTGGGAACGGGGGTCCTGGAAAACCCGGGCCTGATGGCGTTTCTGCCGGCGGTGGCACGCTATTTTATCAACCAGGAGCTGCTTATCCCTTCGGTGCCCACCTGGTGGTGCGGCCGCGAGGGGGACCGACGCTATGTTCTCGAAAACCTGCAGAACCTGATCATCAAACCAATTTCGAAGCTTGCCGGTGAAAAGGGCGTCATCGGCTCCCGGCTTACTAAAGACGAACGCCGGGAATGGCGTGGGCGCATCGCGGCCTGTCCGCATTGCTACGTGGGGCAGACCCCGCAGACGCTGGCCACGGCCCCGGCCCTGGTGGATAACACCTTCCAGCCCCGACCCACCCTGGCGCGCCTGTTTGCGCTGGCCCAGGCCTCGGGAGAATACACGCTGATGCCCGGCGGCATCGCCCGCAGCGGCGGCAACCCGGACACCCACTGGGTGGTCAACCGGACCGGCGGCATTCTGAAGGACATCTGGGTGGTGGCCTCTCAGCCCCAGAAACACACCAGCCTGTGGCTGCAGTCCGAATCGCAAGGCCGCATCCTGCAGCGCCAGGCGGTCCTGCCCAGTCGCACCGCCGAGAACCTGTTCTGGGTCGGCCGCTATGCCGAACGCGCGGAAATGCTGGCCCGCACCCTGCGCACCGCATTGCGGCAGGTAGAGGACAGCGAGCGCACAGAAGATGAAGGCGATCTCGAATCCAGTGTCACCCTGGTGGCCATCGTCTGCAAAATGGCTTCCCTGCCGGCGGCCCTCGAAGCGGCACCCTCGCCGATCAGTTTCGACGATCTGCAAAAAACCATCTTCGAGATCATTACGGACGACGGCAATGCAGGCAGCCTGGCCGCCAGCCTCGACTTCATGTTCAGCGCGGCCCAGGCGGTTCGTGAACGCTGGTCATCCGATTCATGGCGCATCGTCAACGATCTCGAGATGCACCGCCTGAACATGCAGCGCATGTCCCCGGCGCTGCGGACGATGCAACCGGCCCTGGATCGACTGGTGACCTCGCTGCAGGCCTTTGCTGGATTGTGCCAGGAAAGCATGTCCCGGGAACTGGGCTGGACTTTTCTGGATATCGGTCGTCGCATCGAACGGGCCCTGATTCTCAGCGATTTCATCCGGCGCAGCCTGGAGAAACATCAGGAGCCTGTGGTGGAGAGCATGATGATGGAATCGGTCCTGCTCACCACCGAGAATATCATCACCTACCGCCGCCGCTACCGCTCCTACATCGCCCGCGACACGGTGATCGACCTGCTGCTGCTGGACGA
>JASJBQ010000075.1 GCA_030066455.1 Desulfobacterales bacterium | reverse complement strand
CGGCCGGGGATGCCCAGGCTGCCGGAAAGATCATAGGGGCCGATGAAAACGGCATCGATGCCCGCCACTTCCAGGATGGATTCGATCCGGCCGGCCCCCTCGACGTGCTCGATCTGGACCACCACGGCAACCCGCTCGTTGGCGCCCCGGACATAGCGCTCGAAGCTGCGGCCATAGCCGTGGGCGCGGCCGCCGCCGACGCTGCGGCGCCCCTCGGGCGGGTACTTGGCCCAGGCCACCACCCGACGGGCGGCTTCGGCCGAGTTGACCAGCGGCGCAATGATGCCGTCCGCCCCGGCGTCAAGCGCCCTTTTGACCCAGACCTCCTCCAGCGCCGGGATGCGCACCAGGCAGGGACAGCGGTGCTGGGCCGCCCGCAGGATGGTGGTGATGGCCTCGATGCCCATGGGGCCGTGCTCACCGTCGATGAACAGCCAGTCGAAACCGACGTCGGACAGCACCTCGGCCACGGCCGCACTCGGCATGGTGAGCACCGTGCCGACAAGCATCTTGCCTTCGCGCAACATCTCGCGAAACGATCGTTCGGGAAGCATAGAGGCGGCTTTCTATGGGCGTTTCCTATGGGGGCTAAAAGGCGGCCACAGATCGAGCCGGCCGCTTCGCAACGCAACATAGCACAACGGTCGGCCCGCCGAAAGACTGTCCGGCGACAGCTTGTCAGCCAGCGCCTGCGGATTGCGTCGCGGCCCCGTCGCCGCGGGTCCGGTCGGGCAGGATCGCCGGCGCATGATCGACAGCCGTCGGCCCCCGGGCGTGTTTGCATCCCGCCCGAGTTCTTCTTAATGTAAACACCAACGGCAACCTTGATGTCGGAATGACCCGCGAAGGAAACGTGCCGCAGATGCCCGTTGAAAGCGCCCGCACCATATTGATCGTCGAGGACGACCGCAATACGGCCGCCCTGGTGGCCCTCTATCTGGAACGCGACGGCTTCACCCCCCTGGTGGCTGCCGACGGCCGGTCCGGGCTGACCCTGGCGCGCACGCACCGGCCCGACCTCGTGATCCTCGACCTGATGCTGCCCCGCATGGACGGCTGGGAAGTCTGCCGGCGGCTGCGCCGGGACGCCGATGTACCCGTGATCATGCTCACCGCCCGCGACGAAGAGACCGACCGCGTGGCCGGCTTGACGCTGGGGGCTGATGACTACGTGGTCAAGCCCTTCAGCCCCCGGGAACTCGTGGCCCGTGTCAAGGCCGTCCTGCGGCGCAGCCGTTTGACAGCGGCCGCGCCGGGCAGGGTTTTGGCCCAGGCCGAATTAAGCCTGGACCTCGACAAGCGCCGCCTGACGGTCCGGGACCGGAGCGTCGACCTGACCCCCCGCGAGTACGCCCTGCTGCAAGCCCTGATGGCCAGGCCCGGCCGCACCTTCACCCGGGACGAGCTGCTGGCCCATCTCTACCCGGACGGCGATACCGTGGTGATCGCCCGGGTGGTCGACGTCCACATCGGCAAGCTGCGCCAGAAAATCGAACCCGACCCGATCCGGCCGCGCCACATCCTGACGGTGCGCGGCATGGGCTACCGCTTTGCCGACCCGGAGCCGGTCGCATGAAGCGCTACCTGATCGTCAAACTGCTGGCCATCCACCTGGTGGTCATCGGCTTCGCCATGGCGATCGTCTGGCTGGCCATCGACACCCTGGCCGCCGGATACTTCGTCACCCTGATGGAGAAGTACAACATCTCCCCGGAGCCGGCCCATGCCATGTTCGTGGACGCCGTTCACCGCTACCTGCTCTGGGCCAGCCTGGGAGCCGTGGCCCTCGCCGTGGTGCTGAGCTTCGTGATGATGCGCCGCGTGCTGGCGCCGCTTTCCCGCATGACCGTGACGACCCGCGAAATCGCCGCCGGCAATTTCGGGGTACGGGTGCCGGCCGAGACCCGGGACGAAGTCGGCCAGCTGGCCCGGGCATTCAACCGCATGGCTGCAAGCCTGGAGGAGATCGAGCGCCTGCGGCGGGACCTGATGATCGACGTGGCCCACGAGCTGCGCACCCCGCTGACCAACATGCGGGGCTATCTGGAGGCCCTGAACGACGGCGTGATCCCCCCCTCGACCGACATCATCGCCCTGTTGCAGGACGAAACCCTGCGGCTGGCCCAGCTGGTCGAGGACGTCCTGCAGCTGGCGCGGGCGGATGCCGCCCGCAACCGTCTGACCCCGGAAACCCTGGACCTTGGCGCGCTGATCCGGGAGACTTTCGCCACCCTGGCGCCGGCGTTCGACCGCCGGTCCCTCACCCTCACCCTGGACATGCCGGAATCGCCGCTGATGGTGGCGCTCGACCGCCGCCAGATGAGCCGCGTCCTGCGCAATCTGGCCGACAATGCCGCCCGCTACAGCCCGGCGGGGGGCGTGGTGGATGTCTCGCTCGACGCCACGCCCGATCATGCCCGCATCACCGTTGCCAACGCCGCGCCCCACCTGGTGGCCCGGGACCTGCCGTTGCTCTTCGAGCGCTTCTACCGCGGGGAGAAGTCCCGTTCCCGCGAACACGGCGGGGCCGGTATCGGGCTGGCCATCGTCAAGGAGCTGGTGGAAGCCCACGGCGGCCGGGTCGAGGCCCGCCGGTTAGACGACCGGCTCGCGATCCGCCTGCAACTGCCCCGCACCCGGTCCTGAAACGCCCCGGCTGAATCTTTACCCAATCTTTACACGGTTTGTATGGCGTCGGGTGGCAGCGGTCTTATCATTGGTCCATCGTTTACCGTAATTCAACGACCGGAGGTGAAACGATGCGCAATCTAATGACTGTCATCATCATTCTGGCGGTGGTCGTCATCGGCCACCACCAGGTGCAAAGTATGGACGCTGCGTCCAGCGATAAAAAAGAGATGCCGGACGGCTCCCGGGCCGAGGCCGTCTTTGCCGGCGGCTGCTTCTGGTGCACCGAATCCGACTTCGAGAAAATCGACGGCGTGACCGAAGCCGTATCCGGCTACACCGGCGGTAAAAAGCCCAACCCGACCTACGAGCAGGTCGCCGGCGGCGCCACGCGCCACGCGGAAGCCGTCAAGGTAGTCTACGACCCGGACCGGATTTCCTATGCCGAGCTGCTGGAAATCTTCTGGCGCAGCGTGGATCCCACCGATGACGGCGGCCAGTTCGTCGATCGCGGCTATCAGTACCGCAGTGCCATCTTCTACGCCAACGAAGAAGAGCGCCGGCTCGCCGAGGACTCCCGGGACCGCCTGGCGGCATCAGGGCGTTTCGATCGGCCCATCGTCACCGAAATCGTACCCCTGGGAATTTTCTACCGGGCCGAGGCATACCACCAGGACTACTACAAGAAAAACCCGATTCGCTATGATTGGTACCGTTCCGGGTCCGGGCGGGACCAGTTTCTGGCCAACACCTGGCGTGACGAGAAAAATGCGAACGCCACCGGCGGGAAGGAGACCATGAAAACCATGACGACGAAGACATCCGCTGAAACCAAGCGCGATTACACGATTCCCGACGACGCCACCCTCCAGCAGCAGCTCACGCCGATGCAGTACAAGATCACGCAGCAGGACGGCACCGAACCGCCGTTCCGCAACGCGTACTGGGACCACCACGAAGCCGGCATCTACGTGGACGTGGTCTCGGGCGAGCCGCTGTTCAGCTCCACGGACAAGTTCGACTCGGGCACCGGCTGGCCCAGCTTCACGCGCCCGCTCGAGCCCGACAACATCGTCGAAAAAAAAGACACCAGCTTTTTGATGGTGCGCACCGAGGTCCGCAGCCGGCATGCCGACTCGCACCTGGGCCACCTGTTCGACGACGGACCGAAGCCCACCGGCCTGCGCTACTGCATCAACTCCGCCGCGCTGCGGTTCGTGCCGGCGCAAAAGCTTGAAACTGAGGGCTACGGCGAATACCGGCGGCTGTTCGAATAGCCCGCCGCCGGATGCAGAGGAGGGGGCATGATGAAGAGCTGGGAATTGGCGCTGGTGGTTCTGCTGGCGGCCGGGCCGCTCACCGGGCCGGCCACGGCCGGTGATAACGCCTCGTCCACCGTCGTATTCTACGTGCACTGATACGATGTCGGAAAATCCGCCCTGGATCCTCCCTATTCCGTCTCCTAGGCCCGGGCCGCCTTCTGCGCTTCCTTCTTGGCCACGATACAGTAGATCCCGCCTTCTTCCAGGCCGGGCTTGAAACAGCCGTTGCAGGAGATGCAGCGAGCCGGTTGACGGTCTCCGGCCTGCCAGCGCGCCGGCAGGTCGGGCTCGCGGATCAGGGGACGCGAGAGGGCCACGTAGTCCATACCGCTTGAGCTCACCGCCTGCTCGGCCACCTCAAAAGAGCGAAACCCGCCCACCACCATCACCGGACAGCTTACGGCTGCCTTGATGCGGCCGGCCAGGTCCAGGTGATAGGCCTCCTTCTCGGGCGCGTTGATCTTCATGCGGGCCGGGCTGCGGCTGCCCGAGGCGGGCGTTCCGGCCGACACCTCGATAGCGTCGATGCCCAGGGTGTCCAGCATCCGCGCGGCGGCAAGGGCGTCCTCGACTTCAAGCCCCCCCTCGAGGTTGTCAGCGGCGTTGAGCTTGATCATCACCGGAAAATCCGCCCCCACCACATCCCGCACGGCCTGATAGACTTCGCGCAGAAAGCGGCAGCGGTTCGCGATGCCCCCGCCGTAGCCGTCCGCGCGCCGATTGGTGAGGGGGGAGAGAAACTGGTTGATCAGGTAGCCGTGGGCCCCGTGGAGCTGAACCGCATCGAATCCCCAGGCCCGGGCCCGGCGGGCGCCGGCGGCGAAGGCCGCCACGAGAGCGTCGATGTCGTCTGTGGTCAGCTCGGCCGGTTTTGCGGGGAACTGGGCGGCTTCAACCGCGGACGGCGCCAGAGGCTGGCGCCCGGCCACAGCGCTTTCGGCCTGCCCCCCGGCGTGGACCAGTTGAACGGCGATCCTGCCGTCGGCGTCATGCACCGCCGCGGTCAACGCTGCGTAGCTTTCCTGGAAGGCGTCCGTATGGATGCCCATTTTCCCGGACATCTGCTTGCCGTCCGGGCGTACGTAGGCAAATCCCGAAATGATCAGGCCGACGCCCCCGCGGGCCAGCTCACGATAGCAGGCCGCCAGCTTCGCGGTGGGGCGACCGTCGTCGGCGCACATGCCCTCCCAGGTGGCCGAGCGCACCAGGCGGTTTTTAAGACGCATGCCATTGATGGTGGAACTTTCAAACAGGGTTGCCATGGAATCGGTCTCCTCGATACGGGCGAATGGATGGTTGCCAACCGGCGGAGGGCCGTTTGGGGCGCCACGATAAACAAGTCCCGGGGGAATGTCAAAACCCCGGAGCTGGCAGGGGAAACGCCGCGCCGGTCTTCACCCCCGGTGGCATGATTCGGCGCCGATAACATATTCCGGTAAGTCCGCCCGGCGGAAGGGGGGGGACAATCGAGCGGGCGATGGCCGGGACGCCATGCAGTCCGCCCGGTGGTTGCAATGCGAGGGCGAAGGGATACCCTTCGACGGTCAGGAAGACAAAGGGCCGCACGGCATGCCGGCGGTGGAGGTAAGGCTTGCGGCCCGCGCCGTCCCCTTGCGGGCGGCATTGGCGCTGGCGGGCGCGCCGATCCGTTCCGTGCCTAGCGGGCGCTGCGGCGCTGGCGCAGCAAACGCAGCACGCGGCGGGCCTCGCTTGTTTCTTTGGGCGTCAGCAGCCCGGCGGAGATCCAGGATTCAATGGTTTTCAGCCGGGTGCCCAGCCCCTTGGGGCTGTCGTCCTCGGCATAGGCGGTCATCAGTTCCATGTCGGAGAGATGCATGGCGTTTTCCTTTCAGGGCCGATATGGCCTTCTGAGATTAAGCAAGAAGTATTCCAAAACCGGTTTTGGATCCATTTGGTTGATAATCAATCGCTTTTCCCTTTCCCGAGGAAGAAGGGGCGTCCGTCCAGGCGTCACGATTCTTTCAAAAGCGTCATTTCCAAGGCGCATACCTTACAATTATGCTTGATCCACCACGCCCCGACACAAGGCGGCTTTGGAATGGGGTTCGGGGAGGGTGACACCGGGCTGCTCAACCCATGCGCCGCGCCCGGTCCATCCCCAGGACTTTCGCCCCGGCCCCGGCCCCCCGCGCGCGTTGCGCTGCGCGCTCGGCCGGGACGGCATCGTCCTGACCGCGGACCGTATTGCGCCCCTCGTGCTTGGCCCGGTAGAGGGCCCTGTCCGCCGCGGCGATCAGCTCGGCGACGCCCTCCGCGGCGCCCTGCCCGGGCACCGTCGCGGCAACCCCAGCGCTGATCGTGACCTGCCTTGTGCCGGGTGCGCCCTTGTGGCGCAGGTTGAGGTGCATCACGCTGCGGCGCATGGCCTCGGCCACCTCAACCGCCCCGCGTCCGTCCGTATTGGGCAGAACCACCATGAACTCCTCGCCCCCGTAGCGGGCCACCAGATCGCCCGCCCGGCGGACGTTTTTCCGCAGACTGGTGGCGACTTTGCACAGGCAGCCGTCCCCGGCCTGGTGGCCGTAGAAATCATTGAAGGCCTTGAAGTGATCGATGTCCAGGATGACCAGCGCCAGCGGCTGCCGCTCGCGCCGGGCCCGGTGCCACTCGCTCTCCAGAACCTCGTCCAGCCGCCGCCGGTTGGCCAGGCCCGTGAGGCTATCTTCCATCGAATATTGGCGCAGTAACTGCCGGGCATGCTTTTCCTTGAGGATCGACCACATGCTCTGCATGAAAAGCGACAATTGATTGATGTCGGATTCGTCGTAGGCCTCCTCCTTGTTGCCCACGCCGGCCACGGCCACAATACGCCCGTTGTCGAGAACCGGGACGCTCATGTGGCGTTTGATCGGGAAATGCCCTTCCGGCAGGCCTTTGCGACCCGGCAGATTTTCAAAATCGTTGTGGACCACCGGGCGGCGCAGACGGACACTGTCGGCCCAGACGCCGGCCCGCTCCAGGGGGCCGTGACCCGTCGGTGCGGCCCGGCAGACCTTCAGCAACCCCTCGGACCAGGACACCAGCTCCAGCGTGCCGCTGTCCTCCTCGAACAGGTGCAGGTAACCGGCTTTGCTGTGGGTCAGCCGGACGATTTCCTCCAGCGCGAAGGCCCGGATCTTCTCGGCGCTCACCCCGCTCATCTGGCTCAGTTTCAGAAGCGAATCCAGACGCTCCTCGTTCAAGCGGATGCGCTCCTGGGCCGCGATCTGATCGGTAACGTCCCGGGCCACGGCATAGAGCTGGCCTTCCTCCTCGGCCGGCATCGCATTCCATTCCAGCCAGCGGATGCGGCCGTCCTTGCAGACATAGCGGTTGCGGAAATCCCGCAGCATCTGACCCTGCATGAGCTTCTGGGCCGCGGCCACGGCCTCGTCGGCGTCGTCGGGATGAACAAAGGACAGCCAGGGAATGCTCAGCAACTCCTCCCGGGACCAGCCCAGGATGTCGCTCCAGGCTGCGTTGAGGTCCTTGAAATAGCCGTCGAAGCCGGCAATGCAGATGGGATCGAGAGACAGGCTGAAAACCCGCTCGCGGTCCTGCTCGGCTTTTTTCAGGGCGGTGATGTTCTTGATCACGCTGACCACGCGGTCGACCCGGCCGGAGGACGACCGGACCGGATAATAGCGCGCCAGCATCTGCCGGCTTTCGTGCCCGGTGTCATCCGGTGTCATCTCGTATTCCACGGACTCGCCCTGAAAACACGCCTCCAGATGCGGCCGCAGGGCGTGGAAGGCCTCGGTGCCCATGACTTCGGCCACCGTGCGGCCGATCACCGCCTCGCGCACGGCATTCCGTTGTTCCAGAAAGGCCAGGTTGGCCATGCGATAGGTAAAGGTGCGGTCCAGTACGGCCACCATGTCGTCGGACGCCTCCAGCGCCATCTGATACTCGTTGAGCACGTCGGCGGTCTGGCGCTGGTCGGCCTCGGCCCGCTGGAGCTCGCAGGTGCCGGCCCGGAGCTGAATTTCGAGGAGGTTCTTGTGCCGCCGCAGCGCCGTTTCCACCTCGCGGTTCTCGCTGAGTTCCGCTTTGAGCCGGTCGACAGTTCGTTCCAACGCGGCCGTCCGCCCCGCCAGGCTGTCGTTGCGCACACGGGCGTGGACCAGCCGTCGGCCGAGCATGATGCAGGCGCAGGCCAGGCCGGCCGCCAGGGTGCAGGCCATGAGGACGCCCCCATCGAACGGCCGCGCCCCCACCAGCCACCAGGCGCCGCAAAGCATCGCGCCGGCGGTAAGGATTCCGGCGGCAAATGCTTTTGATTTCAGCAAGAAAGACATGTCGTTTCCATGACGTCGATTGCCGTATGCATTCCAGCGAAGCCCGGATGCATAACGTTTCCTTAATTTTATCGGCTGGTTGTGGGAATGACTTGAGTGCGCCTGCAGGACGGCCCGCCACGGCACAGCGGCGGGCGCCGGTCTCAGGATAAAGGACCGCGGGGCGGCGGCGGACGGTGTGGCTGGTCGTGAACGCTTCGGGGGTGGGGACTCAACTCCCGAAGCCGGTTTCCGGCATGGCGACCGCCGCGTCTTCGAGGCGCCGGATGGCCGCCATTTTTCCCAGGGTCACCGGCAGGATGGCGTTGATGAAATAGCGGGCGGTGTGAACCTGACCGTCGTAAAAGGCGGCCTGGCGGCTGTCCGCACATTGCTGCGCGCGAACCTCGCCTTCCAGTCCACCCAGGTGCTGATCGATTCCCGGCTGGGCCGCCACCGCCCGCCAGAGGAGCATCCAGGCCATGACCACGTCGCCCATGACCTCCAGAAACGGCGTGGCCTGGGCAAAGGCCGCCCGGTAGCGCTCGCTCATGGCGGCCTGACCCAGTTCGAGGGCGGTGGCCCCTAGACTGTCGACGGCTTCGGCGACCCGCGCGGCCAGGTCTTCGAGCCCTTCGATCTCACGGGCCTGCGCGACGATCCGGTTGATCTCTTCCATGAAGCTCAAAAACACCTGACCCTTTTTGAGGCCCATCTTGCGGCCCAGCAGGTCCAGGGCCTGGATCCCGTTGGTGCCTTCGTAGATCGCGGCGATACGCACGTCGCGCATGAGCTGCTCGACCGGGTATTCGCGGGTGTAGCCGTAGCCCCCGTAAATCTGAACGGCTTGGGAGCAGACCTCGAAGCCCCGGTCCGAGCAGTAGGCCTTGATCACCGGGGTCAGGAGGTCCAGAAGCCCCTGGCAGCGCTCCCGCTCGGCCGCGTCCGCGTCGCCCTTGATGCGGTCCACGAGACGCGCGCCATAGTAGACGAAGCTGCGCATCCCGGCCACGTGGGCCTTCATCCACATGAGCATGCGGCGGACGTCCGGATGGCGAATGATGGCCACCTGGGGCGCCTCGGGCTCGAAGGTTTGCGCCAGGTCGCGCCCCTGAAATCGCTCGCGGGCGTAGCCCAGGGCGTGCTGGTAGGCCATCGAGGCACTGGTGAACCCGATCGCCCCCACCAGGAGGCGGGCGGAGTTCATCATGTGGAACATGACCTTCATGCCCTTGCCGGCCTCGCCCAGGAGCAGGCCGCGGCAGCGTCCGCGGCTGCCGAAGGCCAGGCTGCAGGTGGGGCTGGCGTGAATCCCCATCTTCTCCTCGATGCCGGTGCAGACCACGTCGTTGGGTTCGCCCAGGGAACCGTCCGGTTCGACCCAGATCTTGGGCACGATGAAGAGGGAGATGCCTTTGGTCCCGGCGGGCGCCCCCTCGATGCGGGCCAGGACCGGATGGATGATGTTTGCGGTCAGGTCGTGTTCCCCGCCGGTGATGAAAATCTTGTTGCCGGTGATGGCGTAGGTGCCGTCGTCAAGCCGGCGGGCCGTGGTGGTCAGCGCCCCCACGTCCGATCCGGCCTGGGACTCGGTGAGCACCATGGTGCCGCCCCACTGCCCCGCATACATCTTCCCCAGGAACAGGCGCTTCTGCGTCTCGGTGCCGAAGATCTCGATCATCTCGCCGGCGCCGAATCCGCTCCAGCCGAACAGCGTGAAGGCATAGTTGGCCCCCAGCTGGTAGTCGGCCACGGCCTGGGCCACCAGATAGGGCAAACCCTGCCCCCCCACCTCGGGATCGGCCGTCATGGCGGTCCATTCCCCCTGGCAGAAGCGTTTATACGCCCGGTGAAAGCAGGCCGGTACCTTGACCTGGCCGTTGACGAGGGTCAGACCCTCGCGGTCGCCCGCCGCCAGGGTGGGCAGGATTTCCTTGACGGCCAGGTTGCGGGCCTCGTCCACAATGAGATCAAACGTGCGCCGGTCGAAATCGCGGTAGCGCGCATAGCGGCAAAGCGCCGCGGCGTCGAACTGCTCGTAGAGCACGAAATCGACATCCCGCCGGTCGGCGATCGGCTGAGCCATGGTATTCTCCAATCGATGGTTACGGTTTTACTTCGGTTTTAAACCCCTTTGTCCCGCGCCGAGCACCGGTGCGGCGGACGGAGAAAGCGCGCGGACTGTCTGAGCGCAGTGGGTTGATCCCAAGCCAAATTCGATCCAGACGGTTTCGTAAATCGTTCGAGAGCAAGGCTTGCGAAGGCCGAGGAATGCGGCGCACTTGCGTACGCCACAATGACGAAGGTTTCGTGTAACGCCGCTATCGGGCTTTTTACGGAACCGTCCTCTATAACTGCATGAATTTGGCAGCGATCGTCTTCATAATCTCGTTCGTCCCGGCAAAAATCGACATCACGCGCACGTCGCGGAAGGCCCGCGCAATCGGGTGGGCATCGACCATGCCGTAGGGGCCCAGCAGATCGAGGCACCGGTCGGCCAGGCGCTTGACCATCTCGGTGGTCCAGTACTTGGCCATGGCCGTGTCCACGATCACCTCGCGGCCCTCCATGTGATCGGCCACGAGCTTTTCGATAAACGTGCGCCCCAGGCGGGCCTCGGTACTCATCTCCACGATGGCGAACTGCACGGCCTGGTGCTTGCTCAGCGGTTTGCCGCTCTCCTTGTGCCCGGCGCAGAAGGCAACGGTCCACTCCAGGATGCGCTCGGCGGCGACCTGCGCCCCCATGGCCGCCACGATGCGCTCCTGTTGGAGCTTCTCCATGAGCATGATGAATCCGTGGCCCCTGACGCCCAGCCGGTTGTCCCGGGGAATGCGGCAGTTGGTGAAAAAAAGCTCGGCCGTGTCCTGGCTGTGCCAGCCCATCTTGGCGAGGTGCCGCCCGCGTTTGAAACCGGGGGTGCCGTCCTCGACGATGTAGAGCGATATCCCCTGGTAGGGGTCGTCGATCTCGGCCTCGCGGGCCGCCACGATGACGAGATCGGCGAGGAGTCCGTTGGAGATGAAGGTCTTGGCACCGTTCAGCACGATCGCATCGCCGTCTGCTTCGGCCAGGGTGCGCATCCCGGCCAGATCGGAGCCCGCATCCGGCTCGGTCATGGCCACGGCGGTGACGATCTCCCCCGCGGCGCAGCCCGGCAGGTAGCGCGCCTTCTGGGCTTCGCTGCCGTAAGCGGCGATGTACGGCACCACGATGTCGCTGTGCAGGGCGGCGGCCACACCGGTGATGCCGGTGCGCGACATCTCCTCGGTGAGGATGAAGCTGTAGAGGAAATCCCCCCCGATGCCGCCGTATGCGGGCGGCAGGTCCATGCACAGGAAACCGGCCTGTCCCATCTTGCGCCAGATCTCCCGCGGCACGATGCGCTCGGCTTCCCACTGCGCGGCAAAGGGGGTGATCTCCGCCGCCAGGAAGGTCCGCAGGCGTTCACGGAAGGCGTGGTGGGCGTCGCTGTAATTCAGGATATCCATAGGGGCGTCTCACTTGCTCCGGGTCGCCACGGGCCCGGTCTTGATGCCGGGTCGCACCGGGAACCGCAACGGTCGGCCTCCCCGGTCGAAAAGGACGATATGCCGGTAGCCGGCCAGGACCTCCGGTGCCAGCGCGGTGTAGAGCGAGGCGATATCGCCCGGCGGCAGCTCCCGGCCGCCGATCGGACAGACCGCGTCGATGATACGCGTTTCACTGGCGTTTTCCAGCACGACCCGATTGGCGACGGCCACCGCCGCCGCGCCCCGGTTTTCGATCTGGATTTCCAGGTTCTGGTCGGGCAGCGCCCCGCCGCAGCATTTGACGGCGAAAACGTCCGCGGCGGCGGACTCCGGTATGAGCGTGATGGTCAGCATCGGCGCGTTCCGGGAAGGCGGTTACCGTAGGGGCCCGGACAATCAATCACCGTGGCGCCCGAGGATGGCGATCGAGCAGATGTTCATCTGCGGAAAGCCGCCCAGGTTGTGGGTCAGTCCGAAACGGGGGTTGTCCAGCTGCCGCTCGCCGGCCCGGCCGTGAAACTGGAGGTAGATCTCGTAGAGCATGCGCAGGCCCGAGGCGCCGATGGGGTGGCCGAAGCACTTGAGGCCGCCGTCCACCTGGCAGGGCACCTGGCCGTCGCGGTCGAAAAACCCGTCCATGATGTCATGAACCGCCCGGCCGGGCGCGGAGATGTGGAGGTCTTCCATGGTCACCAGCTCGGTGATCGAGAAGCAGTCGTGAACCTCCATCATGCTGACTTCATCCCGCGGGCGGGCAATGCCGGCTTCCCGGTAGGCCCGGGCACTGGCCTTGCGGGTGGTGACGAAGTGTTCCCCGTCCCAATCGTCGTAGCCCATCTCGGAGCCGTTGCTCAGCGCCAGCTCAAGCGCTTTGACGGTCACGAAGTCTTCTTTGCCCAACGCCCGTGCCTTTTCCGGCGTGGTCACGATGGCGCAGGCGGCCCCGTCGCTCACCCCGCAGCAGTCAAACAGCCCCAGCGGGTGGGCGATGATGGGGGCGGCCATGACCTGCTCGGCGGTGACGGCCTTGCGCAGGTGGGCCTTGGGGTTCAGGACGCCGTTGGCGTGGCTCTTGGCGGAGACGTGGGCCATGGCCCGTTTGAGATCCTGGTCCGCAATCCCGTACTTGGCGGCGTAGGCCGAAGCCAGCTGGGCAAAGCAGCCCGGCGCGGTCATGTTGGGGAACCACTGCCAGTTGAGGCTGCCGGCATTGGAGCCCGTGAAGCTCGGCAGCCCGCCGTAGCCCGTGTCCTTGAGCTTCTCGACCCCCATGGCCAGGCAGAAATCGTAGGCCCCGGAGGCCACGGCGTAGACTGCCCCGCGAAAGGCCTCGGTGCCGGTGGCGCAGAAGTTCTCCACCCGGGTCACGGGAATGAAGGGCAGGCGCAGGCTGATGGCCAGCGGCAGCGCGCTCTTGCCCACGCTGATCTCTTCGAAGCAGGTACCCAGCCAGGCCGCCCCGATGTCCTGCTTGTCGATGCCGGCATCGGCAAGGCACTCCTCAAAGGCTTCCACCATGAGCTCTTCGGCGCCCACGTCCCAGCGCTCCCCGAACCGGGTGCAGCCCATGCCGATCACCGCCACTTTGTCTTTGATGCCCGTCGCCATGTTCTTCCTCCGGTCAACCGATGGTAACGCGTGTCCATCCTTAAAGGGTAGATTTTGGTTCAGGCTCCCGCCTCACGGCGGGATTTCCCATCGAATGTCTATCGTCGATCGGTGTTCAACAAACCGCCGTGCTTTTTATACCAACGGCGCAGCCGTCGTCGCGTAAGCGACGCGTAGCTTATGCTACGTCGAGGATTACGAAAGCGCGAGAACGCCGGCCGGGGCCAAAAGATGCCTTTTAAGGCTGGAGACGAAAAAGTTTGCCGATCAACTGTGATTTCATCACATCGCCCTCGATCTTGAGTTTGCCCGTGGTAAAGGCCTGCATGGGATCGAGCCGGCCGGCGATCATCTCCAGGAAATCGGGGGCAGCCATGATCAGGGTGCAGGTGGGACTGTCCGCCCGCCCGGGTTTGACCATGCAGGTGCCCGCGCTCACCGCCACCTGCCAATCCCCGCCGCCGGGCCCGCTGATCGCATACTGGAAGACCGCCTCGACGCCCGCGGCCGCCTCGGGGTTGAAGGCGTCCGGCATGGCCGCGAAAACGGCGGCCACCTCCGACCCCTCGACCGCGACCAGCGCTTCCGCCCCGGCATCGGCCGGCGGGGCCACCAGATCCATCAGGGCCGCAAAGGCATCCGCAATTTCGGCGCCCCCCTCCAGGTCGTTGATTCGGTCCCAGTTGGCCTGGATCGCCTCCAGATCCGGCGGCCGGTCCCCCTCTCCCAGCTGAACGCCCCGGCCGGTCAGCACGCCGGCGCGATTGAAGTAGCCCATGCCGGCGTTGAACACCTGGCCGCTGGCCGTGCATTCCGCGCTGCAGAGAAAGACCACCAGGGGCACGACGAATTCGGGTTTCATCTTCCCGAAGAGATCCGGGGGCATCACGTCCGCGGTCAGCCGCGAGGCCGCCAGCGGCGCAATCGTGTTCACCTGGATCCCGTACTTGGCCCC
>JASJBQ010000074.1 GCA_030066455.1 Desulfobacterales bacterium | reverse complement strand
GAATTTCTCCTGGACCGGCGGGAGGACATCCACAAGCTGGTGCCGGAGAATTTTGTGTCCCTCTACGACCGGGAGCGCCTGGCGCACCTGCCGCGCTACCTGCAGGCCGTTGCGCTGCGGGCCCGCCGGGCACTACAGCAGTTCGACCGCGACCGCCCCAAGGCCGAGGCCGTCGGCCGGTTCGAAGCCCGATTGCAGCGCCTCCTGGAAGAATTGACGCCGCGCACGTCGGCGGCCAAACGCGAGGCCCTGGAAGAACTCTTCTGGCTGATCGAGGAGTACAAGGTTTCGATCTTCGCCCAGGAACTCAAAACCGCCGTGCCGGTGTCGGCCAAGCGGTTGGAGAAGAAGATCGACGCGATCGGCCGCATCCTCTAAAAGCGGTTTTGATACCGCGTTTAACGTCCAATGGCGGTGTTCCCCCGCAAATGGCAATGCTCACATGAATACGGCGCCCAGTGCGGCCTCGTGGAGGGCGGGCTGATGTTTCTTGGGATTATCGGCCACGATCGGAGGATCTCCGAGCCAAAAGTCGTCGGCGCCTGCCGGCAGTTTGGCGGAACATTCGAAAAGCGCTTCGGCAGCCTCCTCTGCCGCGAGTTGCACCCCGAAGGCTTCCACCCCGACAACCCGCCCCAGCTTTGCGAGGATCTCACCGGCCGGGCCATTGATTATACACTGGCGTTCGTGGAGGCGTTGCTGGGAAGCGACCGGCCCCTCCCCTAAATACCAAATGTTTACCCTAAATTTAGTTCAAACTTCAAAGCCAACCCCTTATGGACTGAAATCGCAGAGATTTTGGGCAATTCAACCCGTTTGACTTCGTGGGGAGGGAATCAAGGGCTCTAACCGGTGCCATTGCTCGTTTGTCCGATCCATCCCCAGTATATGCCATGTTTTTGAGATCACTTCGCGTATCTTTACCCAAAAAATGACTCGCTGCCGGGTCGCAAGGAAATGTGACGATATGCGCAACATCGACAGCACCAGAAATAACGCCATGAAATTATGCCGCGGTGCCGTACCGCAGGATGGATCACAAAAACCCTTACCATTCGAACCTGCACAGCCGGCCATCCCGCCTTTGGCGGCAATCGTCTGTGCTCTAATCGTACTGCTGTTTCTGGCTGCACCGACGGGCGCCCAGCTACGGCAACTTTCGGAAGAGCAGAAGACGGAGCTCAAGAAAAATTTCCAGACCACCACTGCCAAACGCAAGGGCCCTTTTGGTAAAAATGTGTGCGTATGCACGGACGGCCGCATCGAGCCGGTGCTGCGGCCGGACGGATCGATTCAAAACGTTTGCGGCGAAGAAACCCGCTTCTGTTCGGCTTTCCGAGCCCCGTGGGCCGTAGCCCTCGGGAAGCAGGGGGTTCATGTCGGCAACCTCTTCACGACCGACCTTTACGCATGGGACCGCTTCGACGACCATCACAACCTGGTCCGCGGGCACATCCTGGAAAAATATTTCATCGAAACCCACCCCGACCACAGACTGGCCACGGCCCGAACGTTGAGCGGCGTTTCGGGCTCGGAATACGAGCAGCCGGCGATGACCGCCTTCCTCGAAAAATACTTTAGACAGGACGGTTACAATGATTTCCGGCACTTCCTCCTGACCTATGAACTGCAGAAACGATTCTTTATCGGCGAAGAGCAGGGCGGCGTCGACAAGGTCCGCAACATGGCGACACAGGTGCAGAACGACGATCCGGACTTCGGACCGCTGCGCAACGCGGTTCACAATCAGGTATCGGCGGCCTTGATTCCCAAGCTTACCGCCTACCGCGACCGGTTGCCCGCCGGAAAAACCCGCAGCCGCCTCGACAAGTTGATAGCTGAAATCGAAAAGCTGACCTCGCTGGATGAAAGTGCCCTGGTCCCGCAGTTGGACGGCATCAAGGATGCGGCCCTGCGCGGCCAGCTTGCATCCCTGATGCCGGAAGAGAAAGACGACGGGCTTGAGACGATCGCTGGGCTGGCGGAGATCATGAAGCGCGGACGCCGAAGCGTGGCCCAGCGCAAAGTCTCGCCCGGTGAAGCCCGCCGGTTGATTGCCATCAACGTGACCGCCAGTTCCGTTATTCAGAACCGCGGCAACGCCATACTGGAGGGCGGTAAGTTGCAGACCGTCGAGCAGCATCTTAAGCTTCTGACCGCACTCACCGATGCCGCCTATGGCACAGGCCTACTGAGCGAACGCGAACGCCGCACAGCCGTGGCCAACCTGCAGGCAGCTCTGAAACGCTCCGAAATGAATCAGGCTGAATTCATGCAGGTACTGGAACGGGCCGACCGTGTGGTCGAGTGGGCCCAGACCGGCGCCATGCTGGCCTTTGCCGAGGTATGGACCGAATGGACCTATGTGCTGCCTGAAATCACACATGCCACGGACGATATTCTGCGGGGCTCGCCCCTGCTCCTCTTCGGCCAGGCCATGACGCGGCTCAAGGACCATGCCGCCGGGCAGCAACGCCAGCGACACCAGGTCTTCGGGATGGAAACCACCACCCAGATTCGGGCCCTCAACCCCGGGCTTTCACGCGGCAAGCTGAGGGTAAACCCCAGGGTGGAGGATTATTCCCGCGAAGAGATCGTGGCGCTGGCACAAACCCCGGCCGAGCTGCAGCCGGCCGCCGGCATCGTCACCCAGGGTGAAGGCAACGTGGTCTCGCATGTCCAGCTTCTGGCCCGGGCCCTCGGGATCCCCAACATCGTCACCGGACCCGACCCGTTCGCAACGATTGCCAAACACGACAATCAGGACGTTTTTTATCTGGTGACGCCCGGGGGTAAGGTCTTTCTGAAAACAGCGGCCCAGATGACGGATCAGGACAAAGCCGTCTATGAACGGTACAACCGCAACACCGAACGCACCGCCGACGGGGAACTCGGCGCCGGCGCCAGCAAACTGCACATCGACCCCACCAAACTCGACATCGACCTCAAGATGCCATTACAGCCTTCGCAAGTGGGTCTTAAAGACTCCGGTATAAAATGCGGGCCCAAGGCGGCCTACCTGGGGGAGTTGAAGCGCCTTTTTCCACGGAATGTGGCGCGGGGGATCGTCCTGCCTTTCGGGGCCTACTTCCAGCACTTGCAGCAGGCGAAAGTCACGCTGCCGGGTCACCGGAAAGCCAGCCGCATCGCCCAGGAAGGCGAGAGCCTGGAGGCGTTTGTCAAACGGACCTACAACAAGTTCTTTGCCGAGATGATGCCGGCCGGCGCCAGTGAAAAGGCGCTGGCCGAATGGATCAGGCCCCGGCTGGAAATCTTCCGTGCTTCCATCATCGCGCACCCCATCGCTCCCGGATTCAAACAGGCCGTTCAGAAAGCGCTTGATGAACAGGGATTGCTGCAAAGCGGCGACAAATCGCAGACGGTAGGATGCTTCGTGCGCAGCGACACCAATGTGGAGGATCTGGAGAACTTCAATGGTGCGGGCCTGAATCTCACGATTTTCAACCTGCGCTCGCTGGCAGACATCTATGCCGGCATCAAGGAGGTGTGGGCCTCCCCGTTCACCTACCGCTCATTTTCCTGGCGTCAGACCCTCGTCGACAAGCCCTTCTGGGTCCTGCCCTCGATCGTCATTCTGGAATCGGTGCCCTCGGAAAAATCCGGGGTACTGGTGACGGCCGACATTTTTCACGGCGACCAAAAGAAGATGCTCGTGGCCACTTCCGAAGGCGTAGGCGGCGCCGTGGACGGATCCCCCGCGGAAACGCTGTTGTGGTCGCCCAAGGGCATCGAACTCATCAACCTTTACAAATCGCCGTATCGGCTCATGTTGAAGCCCGAGGGCGGCAGCACGGTCGTCCCCAGTACAGGGAACGAGCACGTTCTTAGCGAGCAGGAACTCAAGCAACTGGTTGCGGCCGCAAGCAAAATTAAAAAAGCCTTCAAATCATCGCGGGACCCATCCGGTAACCCGCAGCCCTGGGACATCGAATTCGGTTTTGCCAAGGGGCAGCTCTGGCTTTTTCAGTGCCGGCCGTTTATCGGCAATGATGAACTTCGCAATATTCCTGCCCTGGCCGTACTCGATGAAACCGGGAAGCCGCGGCGCGGGGCGATTGGCTTAAAGGACGTCGTTAAACAGCCCCCGCAGTAAAAGGCATCTAGTGGCGCAGCATCAAAAGGGAGATAAACCATGAAGAAGAACCTGCTATTCATCGTATCGGCCCTGCTCCTGACCATAGCGTTCGCCCATGCAGACCAGGCGTTCACCATCGATGACTACAACAAGTCGCTGGTGAAGTTCGGCGTTCCGTTTTATCAACAATATCCGGCCTCCTTCTACACCGGGTTTGCCCCGCGGGTCGAAGAACCATCGCGGATTCATTTCCGTGCAGGCCGCGGCAACCATGTCCGACTGACCGCTCTTCTCGATGAACATACCGTTCTGACTTATCTGTATCATTTAAAAAAACGTTATGACGTCTATGGCGCGGCAATGGACAGGGGCATGTTCGTGACCCAATCGAGCGAACAACTGGACGCCTACCGGCGCATCATCGAATCGCCAGCCTACGACATCCTGGGTACCATCAAAGATTTCGAAACCAAGAAGATTTCCCCTGAACAGTTCTACCAGGCCAGCTTAAAGACCCTCATGGCCCTCAACCCGCATCGGGTATTTCCGATTGAGCTGGACTTGAAACGCGCGTTGCAGGACTGGAAAGGCAAAATCAAGGCGTATGCCCAAAAATACGAAGGCGATCCCGATGATATGGAAACCCTCAAACGTTTCCTGCTGAACCTCGATGACACGCTGGTGCTGACCAACCAAATGCTGGCCGGCCGCGTCAATGCCGTTTATCTGACCGACGAGCAGAATGACCAACTGGCCGTCATCATATCGCATATCCTGAAGCAGACTGACGATACCGCCCTCCTGAAAATGGCGCTGGATTATTTCAAGAGCGTTACAGCCGGCAGGTACGATTTTAGCACGGTTGACGGCAGAAAGTTCGTTCCCGCGCTGCGGTGTGAAGATGCCGCTGAAGACTGTCGGCTGGCGTACCCCGAATTTACCGGCATCTATCCCAACGGAAGCGTGTTTGGCTCAACCAAGGATCGCAGCGGCAACCAGATCCATATGATTCGCAACAGTGCCCTGATGACGTTCCTCGATCGGCCCTATCACGATGTGGATCACATCCGCAAAGAAGGCTACTACGGTTATGTGCCCAAAATGGACTGGCAGGGTATCGGCAACGGGATCCATAACCCCGGGGTATCCCACCATTTGCCAAGCATGAAGCATTTGTACGCCGAACTTGACATTCCGGAGCAGTATCAATTTGTGTGGGCCGTATCCCGTGGTCCGGTCTCCCATGGCTGTGTGCGCCTGCCGGTGGGCCACCTGTGGGAGGTTCGTCATATCTTCCCGGCGAGCCCCGAAAAATTGAAATCCGTGCTCTATTTCGGCAACCACTCCGCTGACTATGATGTATTTGATATCGATGGCAACGGTGGCGCCGAAGTGATGGGCACGCAGTATTACATCGCCTATTCGGTCAAGGGCGCATCGGGCGATGCCCGGCGCCGGGGCAAGAATTTCTCGGCGACCAATATCGACAAAAAAGAGTTTTATACCAATCTCTACGGCGCCCAAGACCAGTTCGTCATCGAGGGCGACACTTATATTTTTGCGGATCCGTATGTTTCCTACTTTCGCAAAGCCGAGCCCGAAAACAAACAGGGCGAGGTCATCAGCCGTCAGCTCCAGGGCCGTTTTCCCCTATACGAACAACCCTACGAACAAGACAAGGTCCAGATATACCGCCTGCCGGAACAATTTCAGAAACAGCTCGCCATCAAGGACAACAACAAGAGCGTGGGCAAGCAGATGGTGCGCGTCTTCGGTCGGATAAACGGCTGCGGCCCTTTCAAGGCGGAATGGTCTGAATGCTACGAAAACCGGTTCGACCAGGAGTTTCAAGCGCTGCTGGAAAAGCTCTAGTGCCGTATCACGCACCAACATGCGTATCATGCTTGTCTTTTTTCCTTTCTGCGGCGTTGCGCCTTCAGTTGCATAGCGGGACTATGCGACGGAAGGCGCGCCTGGCAGACGGAAAAAATATCGGTGCAATCCAGCGCCATTGGATGCGTGACACGACGCTAGCCGCTCGAAACCGGTACGCGGTGAGTATTGGGGGTGGCGCCGGACGGGCAGGGTTTCCAAGACATTTCAGGGGGCGATTGCGCCCGGTGCCTGACAGTTGATTTCGGGGTCGACCCCCAGGTATTCGCGCATCAGGCCGCCACCCAGGACGGCGACATCCTCACTACTGCCGGTGTTGGTTAGAATCGCAAGGCCGTAGAGGTCATTGCCGATTTTCAGGTTGGCCACGTGGTTGCGGGCCCGGATGTTTTTGAGTTTTACGGTTTCCGGGCTTACGTTCGGCCCGTCATAGGTACCGGTTTTACCGCCAACATAAACGTCGCGGGGGGCGTATTTGTTGATGCGACCGCGCCCCGTGGCCGTGGCCTGCATAATGTGCCACAGGACTTCGGCCCCGTCATAGAGGCCGTTGTAGGTGTCATATACAAATTTGACCAGTTCCAGGCTGTTCAGTTCGTTCCCGTGGATGCGGGTGCCGTCTGGCTTGCGCCACCAGCCCTGAAAACCCCGGGTGTTGAAATAACCCATCGATTGAATGAAGGCATCCACGGCGGCGCGACCGCCGTCGTCGGTACCGTCGGCACCGACCTGGCGCTGCAGTTCTCTCCAGGCCGTGTTGGAGGAAACCACGATCATCCGCACCAGAAGACCCAACTGCGCTTTGGTGAATTCGCCCTTCTGCTTGGATAGCAAGGCCGCCGCGACGAACACTTTAGCGGCGGAGGCCCCGAAAAAAACCTCGCCGGCATTGTTGCTCCGGGCAATCAACTCGCCTGTCTCCAGGTTGTTGAGCGCCCATTGAACGTTGTCGTCATGCTTGATTCGGCAGTAATGTTGCCGCTGCTTTTCACCGAAAAGGACACCCTGTCCCTGGATGCGCACCAACATCTTGCCGATGTTGCGGTCGCCGAATTCGCGCAGGTCCGTACCGTTTTCCAGAATAAAAAACCGGGCATCGTGCGTTGCCGGAGGCTCCTCGGCGGCATCGGTGTGAGCCGGCCCTGAAGAAACCAGCAACAAAAAGAACAGGAAAACCTTGAGGCCGGATACCAATTGGCGCCAACGGACACAATCCGCTTTTGCTTTCGGGGGTAATACGTTGACGCGCCGAATCGAAGAATTGCTTTTCATAACGAAACCCTAACCCATCAACACCTTGCAGACCATGGTAATTAAGCCAATCTCATGATCGATGGCGGCAACGTAACATTTTAGGCCCTCATTGCAAAGCTAAGGCCTTGCCACCAAGCCTGATGGCCATCGGAATAGGCGGACAAATGGCAGGCCCCGGGGATAGGTAAACAGGCCTGTAATCTGCGTACCAGCATCATTAAACGCAGCAGGCGGTCAAAAAAATGGCAGTGATGCGCCGCGAATTGCCGTGCTCAGGTCCAATTTGTACGCCCCGCCTGCAATTCACGAAGCGCTTTGACCTTGTCTGCGATCCGCGGCTTTAAAACCGCTTTTGCGGGAGTACCTGTATACGAAATCGCCAAGTATTATAGGCTCCTAAAAGGTCATGATTTAGGCGGTTTCGTAAAATGTTCGCGATACGGCTTGCGAATCCTGAGGAAAGAGGCGTACTTACGGTACGCCGCCATGACGAAGGGTGACGCGTATCACCGATATCGGATTTTTTACGAAACCGTCAAGTTTATTTGGGGAAGTAGTTGACTTTGGAAAGATTTTTGAAGTCGGCATCCTGGGTCCAGATGACGGCTTCGTGAATGATGGCTGTGGCCAGGATGATGCTGTCGGCCATAGGAAGCTGATGTTTCAAGCTCAGTCGGGCGGCATCCATGGCCAGCCTGGATGACAGATCGACGACCGTTCCCTTCTGCATCGCGGCGGCGGCCTGGAGCGCCTCGTTTTCACCTGCTTCACGCATGACCACCTTGAAAACTTCATAGACCGTAATCAACGGAACGATCAATACCGATGGTTCCTGGAGGGGGACGGCGAAGCGGTCCGCATTCGCTCCACCGGAAAAGTATTCCAGCCAGCCGGAGGAATCGACGATGTTCACAGGCGGTCACCCTCGCGCTCGAAACGGGTGTCGATCCCTTTGAGAAATCCTTTGAGCTCCGCGATGTCGCAATCGGGGATCAATTCGATGCGTCCGCGGTATTCGACAACCTTCAATTTCTGCCCTGGCTGCAAGCCCAGCGACTCCCGAATGGACTTGGGAATGACGACCTGGTATTTGGGGGAAACAGTAACCGTTTGCATGTCTATTTCCTATCGATTATAGCTGTGTATTACAGTATATTTATCGATAGGGTTGTGTCAATACCCTCGGAAGCCGATGCAAACGAAGCGGGAAAGCGAATTTAAGCCACGGTCGGAGCGCCGACATGGCCGGGAATGCTGACTTCGCTTTGCTAACCGGAAAGCTTAGCGTCTTGAACACCGATCATGTCGACCTGGCCAGCGAGGCGTTCAAGGATCTGGAGGGGCACGACTCGAACGGCCGGCAGGTGGTCATCTTATCCGTGGCGGTGCATCCGGACTTTCAGGGTCGGGGTTTCACAGGGATTATCATTTCGCGGGAAAACCGGGCTTGCATTGGAATGATTGGGATGCACCGGTCTTCTTGGAGGCGGTGTCGATCCCGGCAGGACATCCAGGATTACGGCGGCAACGGCTTGTAGGGGTCCGTCTCGAACCACCTTCGATCAAGAAATGGCCGTGAGCGGTTAAAGTCTATCGGTAATCCGCGGCCAATCGAAACGGAGGCGTTTACTCCTCCGCGAGAAAGCACTCCATCGTATCGTCCTTGCGGCGGGCCTGTTCCCGCCGGCAAATCCATCCGACCACCGAGATGCAGGCATAGCCTTCGGCGGTTGTCTTGCGACGGTCGCCGTTGCAACTGCGTCTTTCAATGCTTTCGTTTTTTTCTGAATTTCGCGACGGGCTGTCATTCATCGGGGCCACCCTTCGGTCGGCATGCGACCGGTTGAAGGCAAGATTTGAAGGCCACCGGCGAAACGCGTACAAGAAGGTCACTTTTTCAGCGACCCATCATACCGGGATCAGAGGTTGTTACAGGAGGCGCCGTCGGAGTTGTTTCGCGGTAAGCAATGCCAACGAATAATGATATAGTCTACCGAGTGGCGCGCGTTGTCAACTTGTTTTTTCGATGGTGGCTGTTGTTCCCAACCTTGCATCCGGCCATCGCCACCCCCGCGAAATCAAACTTTAAACCTCCGTAAATATTAATAATAAATATCTCACCGTCGCTACGGCGATTCATGGACAGGAAAGTCGAGCATGAGAGGGATGGATCGTCCGCTTGGTCTTCCACGCCTCGCCAGGGCCTTTGGAACCCCCTCGATCGGGTCCGGTGGCCAAAGGGATCTGAAGCCTAAGCAATCATCGATTTGTCTGCCGATCGGCGGGCTGGAAAGACCTGGCTGATGGCACTGCCGGCCATCCAGTCCGTACCCGTCCGTGTTCGCTGCCGGATCCATGATTGAGCCTCAACGGGAGGCAGGGGTTTCTTCAAGCTGGCGGGCCAGTTTGCGGGTGGTGGTGAGCGGGGTTGCACTTGCGCGCGCCAGCAGCTGGTAGGCCACGGGAATGATGTACAGCGTCAGGACGGTGGCCACCACGACCCCGAACAGCACCACCACCCCGATCACCAGGCGGGTTTCCGATCCCGCGCCGCCGAACGTGATCAGCGGCAGCGCACCGATGGCCGTGGTAATCGCGGTCATAAGGATGGGACGCAGGCGTTTGGCGGCGGCTTCCAGTATCGCATCATCGAAGGCCACGCCGGCATCCCGCCGCTGGTTGATGAACTCGACGATCAGAATGCCGTTTTTGGCGGCCAGCCCGATGAGCATGATCAGCCCGATCTGGCTGTAGATATTCAATGTCTGGCCGGTCAGCTTGAGGCCCAGGAGCGCCCCGGCCACCGCCAGGGGAACGGTCAGCATAATCACCAGCGGGTGCACGAAGCTCTCGAACTGGGCCGCCAGCACCAGATAGACGACCACCAGGGCCAGCAGAAAGACAAAAAGCAGGGAGCCGCTCGATTCCTTGAATTCCAGGGATTGGCCCTTGTAGTCGATGATCACCTCCGGCGGCAGTTCGGTGCGCACCAGCTCTTCGAGATAAGCCAGGGCCTCACCCAGACTGTAGCCGTCGGCGAGATTGGCTTCGATGGTGATGCTGCGAATGCGGTTGAAGCGGTTACGGGAGGCCGAATCGGCAAATTCCTCGACGGAGACCAGATTCGAGAGGGGAATCAGTTCGCCGCTGCGCTGGGAGCGGACGTAGATATTGGTAAGATCGGTGGGGCTGCGAAACATATTGTCCTCACCCTCGACAATGACATCGTACTGCTCGCCGTCGTCGATGAAGGTGGTGACCTGCCGGGAGCCGAGCTTGCTTTCCAGCGACCGGCTGATATTCGCCACCGAAACGCCCAGATCGCCCGCACGGTCGCGGTCGATGACAATCTCGAGCTGGGGCTTGGTTTCCTTGTAGTCGTGATCCAGACCTGCCAATCCCTGGTTTTGCCCCGCCCTGGCCAGAAGCGTGTCACGCCAGCGCACCAGATCGGCATAGGTCGAACCGCCGATTACGAACTGCACCGGCTTGCGGATACCGCCGCCCAGGCCCTGGCGCATGACCGCAAAGGCGCGCACCCCGGTCAGGTCGGCGATCTTGCCCTGCACCGCGCGCATCAGCTCCCAGGCCGAACGCCGGCCCGTGTCCCAGTGGCTCAGGACCATGATGACGAATCCGGTGTTGAACACTTCCGTGCGGCCGAATGCCCGGGGGGCCCTGACCAGCAGCCGCTGAAACTCGCCGCTGTCCACGAACGGCATCAGGCGCGTCTCGATTTCATCCATATACGCCTGCATGTACGCGAAGGAGGCCCCTTCCGGGCCGTTGACGATGACAAAGAACGCGCCGCGGTCCTCTTTGGGGGCGAACTCGGAGGGTACGTGGCGGTAGAGATAGACGTTGGCCCCCACAACGACGATCAGCACGCCGGCGATCCAGAACGGGTGTTTCAAGACACGCTTCAGGGATGCCCGGTAGATCTGCTGGAGACGGTCGAAAACCTTTTCAATGGCGCGGTCCAGCCGCCCCCGTCGGGTCCTTGCGCGCAGCAGCTTGGATGCGAGCATCGGCGACATGGACAGCGCCACCAGGCTGGAAAAGGCCACGGCCACCGCCATGGTCAGCGCGAACTCGCTGAAAAGCCGCCCCACATCGCCTTCCAGAAAAGCGATCGGTACGAAAACGGCGATCAGCGCCAGGGTCGTGGCGATGACGGCGAAACCCACCTGGCGCACGCCGCGATAGGCGGCCACCAAGGCGGTTTCGCCCATCTCGATGCGGCGGTAGATATTCTCGAGCACGACAATGGCGTCGTCGACCACCAGACCGATGGCCAGCACCAGCGCCAGCAGGGTCAGCAGATTGATGGAAAAACCGAAGACCCAGAGCAGAATAAATGTGGCGATCAACGACACCGGCACGGTAACCGTGGGTACGACGGTGGCGCGGACGCTTCCCAGAAAGAGAAAGATCACCAGGGTCACCAGCCCGATGGCGATAAACAGGGTTTGATAGACCTCGTTGATGGCGCTCTGGATGAAAACCGAGGTGTCGTAGCTTTGAATCAGCCGCATGCCGGCCGGCAGGCTGTCGTTGATCACCCTGGCCTGCGCCTTGGCGCGCTGAGCGACGGCCAGGGTATTGGCCTTGGACTGCTTGATGATGCCGATGCCCACCATGGCCTTGCCATTGCCGCGAAACAGGTTGCGGCTCTCCACCGGGCCGATCTGCACCCGTGCAACGTCCCTGAGCCGCACCAGGTACCCGTCCTCGCCGCGGCGCAGGACCAGCTGTTCAAAGTCCTGCACGGTTCGATACCCGCGGGAGACGCGCACGGTGAAATCGCGTGTGGTCGATTCGACGTTGCCGGCCGGCAGTTCGACATTCTCACCCCGCAGGGCATCCTCGACTTCGGTGATCGTGAGATTGCGGGCCGCCAGTTTGTCCGGGTCCAGCCAGATGCGCATGGCGGTATCGAGACCGCCGCCGATGCGCACGCGCGCAACGCCTTCCAGGGTGGAGAAGCGATCCTCGATATAGCGGCGGGCATAGTCGGTCAGGTCCATGACGCTCATCTGGTCGCTGACCAGGTTGAGCCACATGATGACGTCGGCGTCGGCATCCACTTTCTGGATCTCGGGCGGATCCGCCTCGTCGGGCAGGTCGTCGAGGACGGCCGAAATGCGATCGCGGATATCGTTGGCCGCCCCGTCCACATCGCGATCGATGTTGAATTCCACCGTGATCCGCGAACGGCCGTCGATGCTGGACGATGCGATGGTCTTGATGCCCTCGACCCCGGCAATGCTGTCTTCGATCAATTCGGTGATGCGGGTTTCGACGACGTTGGCGGCCGCACCGGTGTAGTTGGTTTCAATCGAGACGACGGGCGGATCGATGTTGGGGTATTCGCGCAATGGCAGGCGGGTGAAGGCCACCAACCCGAAGACGACCAGCAGCAGGCTGATCACGGTGGCAAATACGGGTCTTTTGACGGAAAGATCGGATATCAGCATTTTTTTCTTTGGGGGGTATCAATGTCCGCTGGCCGTCATGAAAGCCTTCAACCTGTTTGCGGCACGGGTGATTGGCCGCCGTCGATCGTGACCTGCTGACCGGGGCGCACGCGTGTCGTGCCGCGAATGATGACACGCTCCCCGGGCGCCAGCCCCTCGGCGATCTCCACCATGCCCGGCTGCCGCTGGCCGATGACGACCGGTTTGCGCTGGACGATGCGGTCCGCGCCGACGGTCAACACATAATGGCGACGTTTAACCGGAACGAGCGCCTCCTCGGGAACCATGAGCGCCTGGCGCTGGCGATTGAGCAGTTCGACCGTCATCAGCAGGCCGGGCCTGAGGCGCATCTCGCGGTTGGGGATGACGGCCCGAATCAAGACGGAACGGGTTTCCGGATCGATGCGCGTGCCGATGGTGGCGACCGTGCCCTCGAAACGTTCATCCCCCCAGCCGGAGCTGAAGGCGTGGATGACGGCGCCCGGCTCGAGATTGCCCAGGAAGGTGGCCGGTACGTTGAAGTCCAGCTTGATGCGCGAGAGGTCGTCGATGGTCGTGATGAGGTCGCCGGGCTCCACCAGGGCGCCCACACTGACCTGGCGCAATCCCAGTACACCGTCGAACGGTGCGCGGATGGTGCGATCGCTGATCCGGGCCTTGGCTTCTCTGATCCGCTGCCGGGTGATGTTGCGCAGGGTCAGCCGCTCGTCGTAATCGCGCTGGGGGATCACTTTTTCCTCAAGGAGTGTCTTCAGGCGTTTGAGCTCGCGTTTGTGTTCGTCCAGCTGCTCCAGTGCCGCCGCATGCTGGGCCCGCTCTTCTTCCTGCCTGAGGGTGACCAGGAGCGCACCGGCCTGCACCGGTTGACCGTCCTCGAAATGCACCGCGACGACCTTTTCCGTGACGGAGGCCGTGATACGGGCCGATTCGTTGGCCAGCGTGGTGCCCAGGGCCTCGATCCGGTCGAAGACGGCCTCGGACCGGACCTCGTAAACGGATACGGACGTCACTGCTGCGGGGGGCTTTTTAGCGGCCGGGGCAGGCGCGGAAAAAAGGCGTGTTTTAAGCACCAGCCCGCCCGGCAGCAAGACCACCAGCATGAACAGGATGAAAATGTAACGTTTTTGCATGACCATTACCCTGAACGGATTCATTTCCCGAAGGGAACGCATGTTGATTCCGCACTTGACAACTGACCAATAGTTAAGGGCTTTTTTTCCGGAGGCAAGGAAAGGGGGTTATCATCGGGCCCGCCCGAATCGCGTTTCATCGGAAGGTTCCGGTGTCTGGTCCCATTTGAAAACCCTGGATGGGCGCCTAGAAACCAGGGCCATGCCCGTGATCGGCGTGCCCCAGCCCGGCGTCCAAGTTGATAACCGTTCGGGCCCCAACCGGGTCAGAGCCAGAATTCAGGATAGCGGCGGTGGGGGGGGATGTTGTTGATCAGCAGGGCCACCAGCAGCATGATAACGGCCCCCGCCCCCACCGGGACGAAAGCGTAGAGGTAGCCCAAGGCGTGAATTTTGGGGCTGCCGATCACCGCGATCAGCGCTGTCGCCCCTCCGGGCGGGTGAAGGGTCTTGGTGGCGTGCATGAGCGCAATGGCGGTGGCGACGGCCACGGGCGCGGCCAGCCACAACTG
>JASJBQ010000078.1 GCA_030066455.1 Desulfobacterales bacterium | reverse complement strand
GATGGGTTTCTACCGGTCGGGGATGATGCAGAGCCGTCGATTTGAGGCCTGGACGATTTCGAACGGGAATCGGGGGGTTGTGATACAGGCCTGGGTGGCAGGCCGCTCTCCCTGGCCGGCCGGGTATAGCCTTCGTAGGCCCGCCGCGTTCGGTAGTTACCCGGGGGGGCACTGCGTATGCCGCCGCTACGGCCACCGCCGTAGCCTCCTCCGCCGCCGGGTCCACCACTGCGCGCCATGGCTTCGGTGCTAACCATCATAAAGAAAAGGGTCAGGATCGAACAGGCCATTATACCCATCATGGGTTGAGCTGTACGCATCATTCGCCTCCCTTCATTATCATCGACAGGGGGCCTGTCTTTACGGTTGGGCGTGATTTTTTTAACGCCGTAGTGGGCGCCATATTGATGTTATCGGGATAAAAACAAAATGGGCCACCCCGCCCTAAAGTCAAGCCGAGAAAGCTTAACCGCTGCATGGGGGCGCATCCATCCCGTCGCTTGTCAGCGCATACCCAGCTTGTTCATGCGGTTGTAGAGGCTTGTCCGTTTCATTCCCAGCAGGGCCGCGGCGCCATTATCCCCCGCGATTTTTCCGTTCGTCTTCCCGAGCACAAAGGCGATGTAGCGCCGCTGCATTTCATCCATGCTGGGCAGGTCTTCAAAAGGGTGGTCCCCGCCGCGTGCGTTTTTCCGGGCGGCAGGCAGGCTGAGTTCCAGCCTAGGCCCGGAGGAGAGCAATACCGAGCGCTCGATGATATTTTCGAGTTCGCGGACGTTTCCCGGCCAATCGTAGGTTAGCAGAAGCGTTTCGGTCTCCCGGGTGAGCTGCAGGGTCGGCCGGTTGTATTTGCCACGGAACCGATCGATGAACGTCTGCGCCAGAAACAGCACGTCATCCCCGCGATCCCGCAAGGGCGGCAAAACAATCGGAATCACGTTCAGCCGGTAGTAAAGATCCTCTCGAAATCGGCCCGCCTCGACTTCTGCGGCCAGATTCCGGTTGGTGGCGGCGATGAGGCGGAAATTGGTGGACAAGGTCCTTGTGCCGCCGACGCGGACCATGGTCTTTTCCTGGAGGGCCCGCAGTAGTTTCACCTGGATCGTCATCGGGATCTCGCCGACTTCGTCGATGAACAGCGTGCCGTTGTGGGCCAGTTCCAACCGGCCCGCCTTCTGCCGGTCGGCCCCGGTAAAGGCGCCCTTTTCGTGTCCGAACAATTCGCTTTCCACCAGGGTTTCCGGGATTGCCGTGGGATCCACCACGACCATGGGATGATCTTGGCGAAGGCTCTGGGCGTGAATCCGGCGGGCCAGCAACTCTTTGCCGACACCGGTTTCACCGAGAATCAGCACCGAGCTGTCCGTGGCGGCAATACGATCCGCCTGATCCAGGACGGTCCGCAGGGCGGGGCTCCCACCCACCATTTCGCGGTCGCCCAGTTCCCCCATCCGCTTCAGCTGGATCGATGTCCTGGCCTCTATCTTGCGGGTAAACTGCATCACATGTTCGATATAGCGTGACAGGGACCGGGCCATGCGCGCCAGATGAAAGGGGGCAAACCGGTCAAAGCAATCGTTCACATAGGCAGTGTCGTGGTAGAGCACCCCCCGGATACGGCCCTCGACTTGAAACGGCACCGCCATCATGGCCCGCACCTGACTCGGCATGGGGGTGCCGGCCGTATGGCGGAACACCTGGGGCTGATTTTCGCGGTAAGCTTTGAATATCAGGGTCAGACAGGCGCGAAAAGCATCCGTTCCCAGATCGGAGTCGACCAGATTGCAGGCCGCTCGCAGTCTGGGGGCCTGGGCCTGTTTTTCGCCCTGAAACCAGAAGATACCGCCGCGTTCTGCGCCAAAGAAACGGTTGGTGGCGCTCACCGTGCGTTGCAGGAGCTCATCCGGATCGTCGCTGGGCACTAAATCCTGGATCATGTCGCTGAACATCTCCAGCAGCTCTTCACGTCCGTCCTGATCGGGCTCGCGATCGCTCCTCGTCGTGAGCAAGGGTCGTAAGTCGTCCGGATAAAAAACATCCCCGTAACCGCAAAAGCCTTTCCAGGCCTTCTGGGCCAATTGACGTGCGGACGCCATTTCGCCCGCATTGAGCTTGAGCCGCGCCATTTCAAGGCGGGTCTTTCCCAATTGAACCGGATCCCCGGAACGCCTCAGAAGTGTCTCGCTTTTTAGCAGCAAGGCTTCAATCGCGGCATCATCCGTTTGGTCTGCGGCCATGGCTTGGGCCGCCTTGAGTCTCAGGGCCACACCTTGCAGATGAACATTGGGCTCCTGCTGAATCCGTCGACATTCCCCGTCAAAGGTAAGTCCGGAAATGGGAGCGATCCTGTTGCGCTGAAATTCGAACAGGGTTTCCAGGACGATGGGGGAAGCGTACTGGTGGACGAGCCCGGCCCGGGCGCCTTCGGAAATGACCCGGACCATCCACTCGCGGGATTCCTCCAGGCGGCCTTCCATCATGTGGTGAATGCTGAGGCCTCCCATGGCAAAGTAGTGGGCCAGGGCGTTCTGAGCCTGGGCACTTTCCTGGAGGGCACCGGACAGGTGAAAGGCGGCATCCTTGGTTTTGCGTATGCCCATCAGGATGATGCCCAACACCGCCCGCAACGTCATCGCGATGTTATGGTCGGAGCGTTCCAATGCCAGACGTCGGTAGAAATCAAGGGTGCCAATGGCACGGTGGAATTGGCCCAAAAAAGCCGCACAGTAACTCAGCCACATGGGGCCGGAGTGGCCCTCCCCGCCGAATTCGAACCGCTTGGCAGCCTGTTCGAAATAGACGATGGCCTTGGGAAAAAGGCCCTGGATAAAATAATACAAGCCAATCAATTCCGAGGCTTTGTCCAGGATGTCCTCGTCCCCCAGCGCCTCGACCTCGGCCTTGCCCCGGGCGAAAACCTCCATGGCCAGATGGCGCTGTTCGGCAAAATAATAGAGGCGCCCCAGGTGCAGGTTGATCATGGCTGCCGAACGACGATCCCCGATACGATCCGCGGCCTTCAGCGCATCCTTTAAATAGGTCACCAGCGCGCCAAAGCCTTTACCCACCACAAAACTCACGCGGGCCAGCTCAAGACTGGTATCGACCAGCAGGGGGTCCCGATCCGGGGATGCGGGGTGCTGGGTGACCCTGGCCAGGACCCGGTTCAAGTGGGTCCAGGCGGTTTCATAATCACCGTTTTCAAGGGCATTGTCCGCAAGGTTGCGTTCCAGGCGTGAGGCGGATTCATCCGCACGCGTACGATCGGTATTCATGGCGGCACCTCCATCTTCCCTTTCGGGCAACTCGGGCGCCAGTTAGCCATGCGGATGACATGCTGTCAATATAAAACGTCCGTATTTGGACGGTAAGGTGTCCGAATAATGACGTTTCTTGGGCGACGTTTTAAATGTTGATAATGATTTCAATTGGTTAAAAATTGACTGAAACTGGCACACCGATTGCGTAAGTCATAAATCCATATTGGAAACCCAAAGCACTGAATCGTATTCAGGGAGGAGATCATGACAGCGAGTAAAGTACCCGGACACTTTGCCTATGAACTTGAAAGCAAAGCCGAGGCAATGCCGGATTTCGAGATCGTCACCTTTGAGCATCCAGCCCATGCCAACGAGGTTCTGACCTACAGAGATATCGTCATGGGCGGTCGCAAGGTTGCCGGCGAACTGCTCAAACAAGACATCGGCAAAGGCGATGTCTTTGCCCTCGTGATGCGCAACCAACCGGAATTCATTTATGCCATGTACGCCGCTTCCGCCCTGGGCGCCGTCCTTTTGCCCATCGATCCCCGGACCAGGGGCGAACGTCTCCAATTCGTGCTGAGCGACGCCAAAGCGGCCGGCATCATTTTTGCCGCCGAATTTGCCGACAGCGTCGCCGAAGTCCTTCCCCGTCTGCCGGATCTCAAGGTCATCGGTGTCAGCACCAAAGACGACTTCGGTATCCAGCCGCTCGACGCCTACCCGAGCCTGAACGCCATTCTCGCCGGCCCGGACGCGGCGCTGCCGGATCCCATGAACGAGGACCTGACCGTCCCGCTGGAGATCATCTATACCTCCGGAACGACCGGCAACCCCAAAGGCATCGTCATCAAAGGCACACGCCTGTCGATGTTTCCGATGATTGCGCAGTTCGTTTTCCAGTACAACCGAGAGGACAAATTGTATACCGGGCTCTCCCTGACCCATGGCAACGCCCAGGCCGTCACCTTGATACCCTCGCTGCTTCTGGGGATACCTTCGGTGATCAGCCGGAAATTTACCAAAAGCCGGATCTGGGATGTCTGTCGACAATACGGCTGCACCAGCTTCTCGCTGCTGGGAGGGATGATGATGGGCATTTTCAGCGAACCTGAAAAACCCGAAGATGCCGACAACCCCGTGCGCCTGATTCTCAGTGCCGGTACCCCGCGCCCCATCTGGCAGACCTTCGAACGGCGTTTCGGGGTACTGATACACGAGTGGTACAGTTCCGCCGAGGGTGGCTTCTGCCACAAGCCGCCGGGGGTCGGGCCCATCGGATCGTTTGGCAAGCCGCTGGACGGCATGGAGGTCAAAGTGGTGCGGGAGGACGACAGCGAGTGTGCATCCGGGGAGATCGGGGAACTTATCTCCCGGATCAGGGGTCAGAAGACCGAGGTGGAATATCTCGGTCAGAAGAAAGCATCGGAAGCCAAAACCCGCGGTGGGTGGCTGCGCTCGGGCGACATGTGCCACACGGACGAGGCCGGGTGGTTGTTCTTCGATTTCCGCAAGGGCGGCGGGCTTCGCCGGGCCGGCGATTTCATCATGCCGGAGCATGTCGAAGCCGTTATCGCCCGGCATCCGGAGGTCACCGATATCTGTGTCTACGGCATTCCAGCGGCATCCAATGCCCCGGGTGAAAGCGATATTGTCGCCGCGATCGAACTGGTGAACGGTGATCAGCCTTCACCGCAGAGCATTTTCGATCTGTGCCGGCAGCATCTGGAGAGCACCGCCGTGCCGTCCTACCTGCAGGTGGTGGAGCAAATCCCCAAAACCCCGTCGGAAAAGAATCTGTCGCGTTTATTGAAAGATGCGTTTCGCAAGGATGCGTCCAACGTCTTCTGCCTGTCGGATTATAAGGCGTAAGCGAAGAGAGGCCCGTCATGAATCAGAGCATTGCCGCGAAAGTGAGGGGAGCGCATTTCCCCCTGACCCAATCCTACCGGCTTGAGTTTGATGCCGAGCGCTGCACCCAGTGCCGGCTGTGCACCGAGACCTGCCCGACATCATGCCTCCAGTGGGATGATGCAAAGAAACAACCATACGGCACCGGCCTACGAGACCTGGAACTGGCCTGCATCGGCTGCAACAACTGCGAGGCCATCTGCCCGGCAGAATGTATCCGCGTGCGGGGCGAATACCGGGTATTGGAGGGACGCTACAAGACACCGGAAGAACGCTTCGGTCCGATGCGTCCGCTGGCCCCGCTCAACGGCTCGGGCCCGGCTGAAGATGCGGTTACCCCCCTCGATGGGCTCACCGAAACGGAGCAGGTCATCTACCGCCGCCGGAGCATTCGGCTTTACAAAAACAAGCCGGTATCCCGGGAGGTCATCCACCGGCTGCTTGAGGCCGCGCGCTTCGCCCCCTCGGCCGGCAACGGGCAGCCCTGGAAGTTCATCGTGGTGACCAACCGCGAGCTGAGCGACAAGATCGATCAGGCCTGCGCCGAAGTAACCAACAAGATCCACTGGCTTTACAACGGCAAACAGCGCTGGCGACGCTTGTCGGTCACCCTGCTCAGCCTTCTCCAGGCCAGTAAATGGGACCAGCGTCCCATTTCAGCCATGCAGAAAATCAAGCAGACCAACGGGTGCATCACCTTCAACGCCCCGGTGGTCATCCATCTTCTCAAAGACAAACGCGGGATCAGCCACCCGGATATCGATGTGGCCATTGCCGCCCAGAACCTGGTGCTGGCGGCGCACGCCCTGGGACTGGGCACCTGCTACATCGGGTTTATCGCCAGCACCGTCAAATACGCCCCGGCAATCCGCAAGATGCTGGGATTTGATTACCCCTACGAACTGGTGACCAGCATCTGTGTGGGATACCCCAAGGTGAAACAACAGGACAAACCCGTTCCACGGGGACCCGTTCCGGTGGAGTGGATCGCGTAGCCCGTATGGGGTGATGGTGAAGTCAATCAATCTTCGCCGTTTTTCATAATTCCTGGAGGGAGGAAAACAATGACCGTATTCAAAGATTCCGAACAAATGCAGGCGATGCTCAAGGACTTGTGGACCCATGTGATCAAGAAGACCGATGTGGGCCCCAAACTCAAAGAATACGACGTGAACTACAAATTCGTGATCAATGAGCCCACGGGATACGTCTATGTCGATGCCGACCAGGTGCTCACCGGGGCCGAGGCCAACCGGGATGCCGTTATCACCATGGAGCTTTCCGGGGATACGGTGCACCAGTTCTGGCTCAAGCAGCTCAAGTTGCCCGTGGCCCTGGCCACGCGCAAGGTCAAGACCAAGGGCCCGATTCCCAAGGTTCTGAAGATGCTACCCTATCTGAAGTCGGTTCACGACAGCTACCCGGAATATTGCGCCAAACATGGTATTGCCGCGAACTAGCGCTTTCCGGCGGCAACGATGTCGTTGCGCCAGGAGACGTTTCGACGGGATCCATCCAAGCAAAGGATAGACATTTATGCATTATCTCGATCTCAATATCGAACTGACCAAAGAAGATATCATGTTGAAAGAGGCGGCCCACGAGTTCGCCCGCGACGTGATGCGGCCGGTGGCCCAGGAAATGGATCGCATGACGGCGGCCGAGACCGTGGCCCCGGATTCCCCTTTCTGGGAATTCAAGAAAAAGGCCTACGAGCTGGACTTCCATACCATCCTGATCCCCGACAGCTATGGCGGCATGGGGCTCTCTCCCCTGCAGCAGGCCCTGGTGGCGGAAGAACTGGCCTGGGGCAGCGTGGGCCTGCTGGTCGATCTGGCCGTGGCGGCCTTCCCGGCCTATCTGGCCTCGCTGGTGCCGGACGAAGAACTTATCGACGAGATCATCGTGCCCTTTTGTGAGTGCCGTGACGGAAAAATCGCGGGCTGCTGGGCGATTACCGAACCCATGCATGGTTCCGATACCGTTATTCCCGGTTATCCCAGCTTCAACGACCCCAGTATCCCATCGGACTGTAACATCTCCGATGACGGGGATTGCTACGTGGTCAGCGGACAGAAGGCGGCCTGGGTATCCGGCGCGCCCTATGCGACCCACGCGGCCCTGTTCACCCGCATGAATGGCGACATGGGGCATAATGGCAGCGGCATCATGATCGTGCCTTTGGATCTGCCGGGGGTCAAACGGGGGGCTCCGCTGGAGAAAATGGGCCAGCGCGACGATCCCCAGGGCGAGCTCTTTTTCGACAATGTGCGCGTGCCCAAAAAATACCTGATCGTGGGTCCGGAGGCCTACGAGGCCATGCTGGACATCACCCTGTCGATGACCACGGCCCTGATGGGCATGGGGGCCGTGGGGGTGGCACGGGCCGCTTTCGAGGAGGCCCTGGCCTATGCCAAGAACCGGGTCCAGGGGGGCAAGGCCCTGATCGAGCACCAGGACGTGCAGAAGAAGCTTTTCAACATGTTCGGCAAGGTCGAGCTTACCCGTCAGATGAGCCGCGCCGCGCACGTTTACAATCAGAATACATCCACGCCGGCGGAGGAGTATTCGGTGCTCTGCAAAGTCTACGGCACCCAGAGCGCCTTCGAGGTGACGAGCGAGGCGATTCAGATCTTCGGCGGCAACGGGGTTACCCGGGAGTATATCGTCGAAAAACTATTTCGGGATGCCCGTGCCATGATGATCGAGGACGGCGCCAACGATATCCTGGCGATTGCCGCCGGGCACAAGCTGATCGGCAGCTATCCGCGGCGCGACTAGAACGTCTCACAAAAATAATCTAAGTGCCCCTGGCGGTGTTGTGAGCTGGCTCTGAGCAGAACCATAGGGTCCCTGCCCTATGAACCTGCATACATACTGCGTGTATGCTCCGCTTTCTCGCCGTCTCACGCCTTGCCAGGAACCCTAATCTTAATTTTGAGAGACGTTCTAATCGGTCTTGAATCGGAAATAAGGTCGCAATCAGAAGATCGAATGTCTACGGAGGTTAGCCACCAAAGGAGTATCGCAATGTCGCATGTGTACATTATCGGTCTGGGCATGATCCGGTTCAACAAATACCCGGACGGCAATGTCCGCCAGATGGCCGCCGAGGCCACCGACCTGGCCCTGGAGGATGCCGGCCTGGAGAAAAAGGATCTGCAGGCCGCCTATTTTTCCAACAGTTTCTGGGGCATGTTCGCCAACCAGCATTCCATCCGCGGACAGGTGGTCATGCGCGCCATGGGTGTCGACCAGATTCCCGTGGTCAACGTGGAAAACGCCTGTGCCGGGGCCTCCACGGCCCTGCACCTGGCCTGGCAGAGCGTCAAGGCCGGCGCCTGCGATGTCGCCCTGGCGCTGGGATCGGAGAAAATCACCCATCCCAACAAAGCGCTGTCCCTGGGGGCTTACGCCACGGCCATGGATGTGGAGAATTTCGAAGCGCAGATGAAGCAGATGGAGGAAATCAGCAAAAGCCTGAAAGTCGATATCCCGGCCGACCAGACCCCTCCGGGCGAGGGCCGCAGCATTTTCATGGACGCCTACGCCATGGGGGCCCGCTGGCACATGGACCGCTTCGGGACCACCCAAAAACAGTTGGCCCTGATCTGCGCCAAGAACCACTGGCACGGCTCCCTCAACCCGCTGGCGCAGTACCAGGAGGATATGAGTGCCGAGGCCGTACTGGCCGACAAGCCGGTCGCCTATCCGCTGACCCGGTCCATGTGCGCCCCGGTGGGTGACGGGGCCGCCGCCGCGATTATCTGCTCCGAGGATTATATGAAAAAAAGATCGGCGCCGCGCCCCATCAGGATTCGGGCCTCGGTGCTGGGGTCCGGCATGGACCGGGATCTCGACGGCAAGGATATCGGTGAACGCCTGGTCAAACGGGCCTATGACGCCGCCGGCATGGGCCCTCAGGATATCTGCCTGGCCGAACTGCACGATGCCACGGCCTACGGTGAGCTGCACCAGACCGAGGCCATGGGGTTCTGCCCCCTGGGCGAGGGCGGCCCGTATGCCGAATCCGGCGCCACCCGGCTGGGCGGCAAGCAGCCGGTGAATACCAGCGGGGGGCTGGAGTGCCGCGGCCATCCCATCGGCGCCTCCGGCCTGGCCCAGATCGTCGAGATCGGACAGCAGCTGCGCGGCGAAGCCGGCAAACGGCAGGTGACGGGCGCCCGCATCGGCCTGGCCGAGAACGGCGGCGGCAACATCGGCCTGGAAGAAGCGGCCATGTGCATTCACATTTTGGAAAAGGTTTAGTGGCCGGGGAACAGGCGGCATGAACGTAAGAATCATAACCTTTTCACAGACCGGCAACACCCGTAAGGTGGCCAAAGCCATGGCTGGCGCCATGCGCGAGCTTGGTCATGAAGTCCGGCACATACCCTTCAAAAAGGTCGCCCGGGATGACTTCCGGCGTGCTGACCTCGTCGGGCTGGGGGCGCCATGTTTTGAAAGCCAGGCACCGACACCCGTACGGCAGTTCCTGGCAAGCCTGCCCTCGCTCTTACACACGCGCGCCTTTGTTTTTGCCACCTCCGGTGGTGCTCCGGGAAGGGTGCTCCAGGATATTGCGCGGCCTTTGAAGAGAAAAGGCGCCAGCGTGCTGGGCGGTTTTCTCTGCCGCGGCACCTGCTATCACCCGGTGCCTTGTCTGAAGGGCCGCTTCCCGGATCGACCGAATGAAGATGACCTGGAAAAGGCCCGACGTTTTGCCCGATCGGTCGTGGCCCTGGCGGCAGCAGGAGAAACATCTTCATCGCCGGATGAAAATCGAACCGATCTGCTGACGCCGGGCTGGGGTCTCTACGATTTGGTCGGGCACCTTTTGAAGGATCCGCTGGTACGTCTGCTCATGCCCAAGCCGGCTCCGGAAGCGCATCGTTGCGATCAATGCGAATGCTGCGTCCGAGAATGCCCGACCGGCAGCATTATTCTCGACCCTGCGCCCCGTATCGGCAAAGCATGCATCCGCTGTTACCGTTGTCTCACCGGCTGCCCCCGCCGGGCGCTAAACGTGGATTGGCGGATCGGCAACGCCGCTACCTGGTCACTGTACAACGAGACATTTGAGCGCTGGTTCGGTGATATCGAGCCAGTGGAAAAAGCCTACTGAGCGAAGAATCGTCGGTTCTCTGCTGACGGCGATGGGGAGAAAAATGGATCGAAAGAGTATCTTTGTAACAGGGGCTGCTTCAGGCATCGGGCGCGAAACCGCCCTGCTGTTTGCGCAGAAAGGCTGGTTTGTCGGTATCACGGATATCGATGCGGGAGGGCTGGCAACACTGGAAACGGAAATCGGTTCGGAAAACTGTCATCGCGAACAACTGGATGTAACCGATCCGGAGAACACCCGGGCGGCGCTGGAGGCTTTTGCCCGCCAAGCCGGAGGGCGCATGAACCTGCTCTTCAACAACGCCGGTATGGTTAAATTCGGTCGGTTTGAAGACGTGGATCTGCCCGTCTACCACCAGATTGTCGAGGTCAACCTCAAGGGGATCCTCAACTGCACCCACTACGCCTTGCCTTATTTGAAAACAACGACGGGTGCCAGAATAATCAGCATGGCCTCCACCTCGGCGGTCTACGGCGTCCCTGAACTGTCCGTCTATTCGGCCACCAAGCGGGCCGTGCTGGCGTTGACCGAAGCCCTGGATCTGGAACTGGAAAAATACGGCATCATTGTCAGCGACATCCTGGTGCCTTACGTGAACACACCGTTTCTGGACGGGCAGGAAGAAGTCTATTCCATCCGGAAAATGGGGATCAAGATCGAACCGGTAACCGTCGCGCACACCGTCTGGAAAGCCGTTCATCAAAAAAAGCTGCACTGGAAGATCGGGCTGCCGACCTATGTGCTGTCCGCCATCTTCTGGCTTCTGCCGACCGTGAGGCGCACGATTGTCAGGAAGTTGGCCATGGCCCCCACTTGAGCGTTGGCGGCAGGGTCTGAGTATGATTGGGGCTTAAAGCCTAAAAAGGACGCGGGACTGGATTGCGAGGAGAATATGCCAACCGATAATAATTTCAAGACCATGTTTACCATGGCCGCGCTGTGGAATTGGATGGCCGCCCTTCTGTTTATGGCAATGGCCGTATTGGACTTGCCGATCCTCTCCCTTTTTCTGATCATTAAGCCGGCGAGCCACCTATGGTTCAATCTCTTCTTCGGGGTCGTTTTCGTCTTCGGGCTGGGGTATTTCTGGGCGGCCAAAGACCTGGGAGCGAACCGCAATATCGTCAAAATGGGCGCTATCGGTAAAATCTGGGTGTTTTTCCTGATTCTGGCGGGGTGGCTGACCGGCAGCGTGACGTTTCTTGCGGCCGTTGCCGGTACGGTGGACCTGGTGTTCGCCGCCCTGTTTGTTCATGCTCTGAATCACAGCAAGACGGCACGGGGTTACGTGTCCGCATAGTCAGCGCGCAGGGGGATCGGGCCGGCGGGACAGCCTGAATTGGATGCCATCCACGCTGGTGGCAATTGGATGAATCGAGACAAAAAAAGCGGGGGGCGGAATTAGAAGCCATGCAGTTTAGATCCCTGCCATAACCGGCCGCGCCCAGGGCAAAGGTACAATTCCTGGGCGTGAAACTGACCGTCCGGGACACGCATGCGGTTCCTCACAAACGTCAATCCGCATGCGCGGGAAACGGTTGAGAGGCGGCTTGCCAAACAAATCTGATTGATTGAGGCATTATGAAAAACATTCGAAATAAAGTAGCCGTGGTCACGGGGGCCGCCTCAGGCATTGGGCGCATGCTGGCCGTCAACCTTTCAGCGGAGGGCTGCCATCTTTCCCTTGCGGATATAGATGGAAAGGGTTTGCAGGAAACCCGGGAACTGATCAAAACCAACGGAACCCATGTCACTACACACACGGTCGATGTTTCCAATAAAGGAAAAGTCTACGCTTATGCGCAAGAGGTTGTCAAAATCCATGGCAAGGTGGATATCGTTATCAATAATGCCGGCCTGACGGTTACCGATACCATAGAAGATATCCCCTACGAAGATTTTGAACATGTCATGAATATCAATTTTTGGGGTGTCGTATACGGAACAAAAGCATTCCTACCCTTTTTGAAAAGGCGCCCGGCCGCCAATATCGTAAATATATCCAGCATCAACGGATTTCTTCCCTTTCCCAACAACGGGCCCTACAACTGCTCAAAATACGCTGTAAAGGGGTTTAACGAAACGCTTCATCAGGAATTAAAAAAGACCAATATCACCGTCACAAGTGTCCACCCGGGATTTATTAAAACCAATATCGTCAAGAATACGCGGTTTTACAAAGCGGCTAATCCGAAACAGGACAAAGATGCGACCGTGAAGAATTTTGACAAATTGACGCTCACATCCGCCGATAAAGCCGCCCGGATCATCATCGCTGGATTCAGGCGAAACAAGAAACGCCTGATGGTAGGGCCGGATGCACATGTCTTTGACAAGATGACCCGGTTGCTGCCCCAGACGATGATAAAGCTGATGGCACTTATCGTTGAAAAATCGGGATAATTGTTTTGAAATGGTTGCGCCGGGTTTTGGCAAGGGGCGCCATCGTGTTCACTTACCGGTATGAAGCGTTTTAAGGGCGATGTCTTTAAAAAAGGCGGACATATCATAGGAGATAAGGGTTGGACTATTCTTCCTCAATTCAGGATCTGATCATCAGCAGGAGATCCTGCCGCAACTATGGCCAATCTCAGATCGCGTTCGAAAAAAGGAAGGCCCTGTGCCGGATCTGGGGTGAATTCGAAAAACCCTTCTGGGGGAATACCCCCCGATTTCAAATCGTGGACATCGGCCCACCAGGCAAGGGTCGCATGACCGGCACCTACGGCATGATCCGAGGTGCGGGGGCTTTTATTGTCGGGGCGGTAAAACGTGGCCCCGGGGATATGGAAGATTTTGGATATCTCTTCGAAAAAATAGTTCTTTGCGCCACGGACCTCGATCTGGCGACATGCTGGATAGGGCTTACGGTCGCAAGAGGCCCATTGGCCGATAAAATAGATCTATTACCGGATGAGACCATTCCGGCCGTAGCGGCATTGGGGTATCCGGCCAAACGCCGCTCCGTCGTCGAAACGCTGACGCGATCGAGTTTGGGGGCTTCGAAAAGGAAGCCATGGAAAACAATGTTTTTCGACGGGGCCTGGCATTCGCCGCTGGTAAAATCAGCAGCGGGACGCTATGAAACCCCTCTTAGAATGTTGCGGCGGGCGCCATCCGCCACGAACAAGCAACCGTGGCGGATTATCAAGCAGGGCAGTGTATTCCACTTTTACCTGCAGCGTTCGCCGGGATATCAGATGATGACAGGTGCCGCCGATCTGCAACGGATCGATATGGGAATTGCCATGTGCCACTTCGAAATGACGGCACGGGAACTGGGGCTTGATGGCCATTGGGCTGAAATCGATTTCGCACCGGCGGAACCGCTGCCGAAAAGAGCAGAATATGTCGTAAGCTGGATGGCACGCTGAATATGGATTTCAGGGAAAAGGGCGCCCGACGACGGACACGCCGGGCATAAGGCGGAGCGGTGCGCTTGTGGGCGCTCTCTAATCCGCCCTAAGATGCCGCCGCGCGCTAATCGGCCCGGGGGCCCTCGACGACCACGTAATCCACCGTGCCGCCGGAATACGCACGGCGATACCAGACCCCGTCACATTGGAAATAGGTCACCCCGTCGACGACCACCTCGGCTTCGCAATAGTCGTCGTCCCAATAGTCGTAAGCATCGTCGTCCCAGTAGTCGTATGAATAGGTCGTTCCCAGCGCTTCGCGGTGGCGCCGGCGGCGCCATTCCTCCCTGCGGTCTTCACGTTGTTTTTCTCTTCGCTGGTCGCGCTTTTCCCGCAGTTCGGCGCGGTTTTCCAGCTGTTCTTGCGACGGTGGCTCAGACGGCGGCAGGGGCTGGGAAGGCCTTGTCGGGGGTTGTGTTGTGGGGCGCTGGGGCCGGGGTTGGTCATCGGGACGCCGGTACGACGAGGA
>JASJBQ010000077.1 GCA_030066455.1 Desulfobacterales bacterium | reverse complement strand
GCCCTTGGAGGTTTTAAACAGTTCCTTGACACGGCCGGTGATCTTGAGGCGTCCCATCTCATCCACCTCGCCAAGATCACCGGTTCGTAGAAAACCGTCGGCGGTGAAGGCCGTTTCGTTCAGTTCCGGCGCTTTAAAATAGCCCTTCATATTGCAAGGGCTTTTAACCAGGATTTCCCCCTCAGTGCTGATCTTATGCACCACCCCCGGGCAGGGTTTGCCCACGTAACCCGGCCGCATCTCGCTTGCGGCGCTGATATGGGAGTAACTGAAGTTTTCCGTCATGCCGTAGCCTTCCAGCAATTCCAGTCCCAGATGGCGGTACCATTCGATCACTTCCTTGGGGATGGGCGACGCACCGGACACGGCCATCCGGACCTGATCCAAGCCCAGTTCCTTCAGGATTTTCTTTTTGACGATACTCTTCACAATTGGGATTTTGAGCAGTCGCTCGAGTTTTGGCGGGGGCAGTTTCTGGAACACCCCGAGCTGAAACTTCATCCACAGCCGCGGCACCGAGGCAAACAGGGTGGGGCGGGCCCGGCGCAGATCCTGCACGAAGGTATCCAATGTTTCGGCAAAGAAAACCTGACTGCCGCCGCAGAGCGAACCCGCCTCGATCACCAACCTTTCGAAGACATGTGCCAGCGGAAGATAGGAGAGTTGTCTGTCGCTGGTGCGAACATCGGCGATTTTGCAGAATAACCTGCCGCCGTTATACATGGCATCGAAGGACATCATCACGCCTTTGGGACGGCCCATGCTACCGGACGTATAGATGATCGTGGCCGTTTCGTTGGGCGGGCAGGCCGCGCTTTGCTCCAGAGGGGTTTGGCCGGTGACGATGGCGTCCCACTGCAGGTGGTCGGTATCCGTTGCCAGCGGCAGCGCTACCGTTGGCAGCTCGGCCGGCAAGCCCTGTTTCATCTGATCCCACGCGGGATCGAGTTTTCCCACGAACAGCAGCCGGGCCTCGGAATGTTCGAGGATGTAGGCGACGCTTTCCGCCGTAAGGACGTGAAAGAGGGGGACCGTGACATGGCCGGCCATCCAGATGGCCAAATCCGCCAATATCCAGTGGGCGCAGTTTTTGGAACAAAGCGCGATGCTGCTTCGCGCGGGGAGATCGAGCGATTTCAGATAGGCAGCCATTCGACGGGCTTCGCCGACAGCCTCGGCCCAGGTCCAGGTCTTGATGTTGTTATCGCCGCCGCCCATGGGTTGGGTCAGCCAAAGGCGATCGGCAGCGGCCGATTCCCAGTAAAAGGCACATTCTAAAAGGTTTTTAAATTCTGCGGTGGCATTCATGCCGCGGCTCCATCCTCTGCCATTTTCATAGCGTAAAGAATCAATCTGAAAATCAGATGCGTCTTGGTGTTGTCAACACGCCTTCGGTTGCATGTGGCAGCGTCCGTACCGGTTCAGCCCCATAATCGCAGTCGAGATTGCACGTGCAGTGCCGATGTGCCTGTCAGGTCTGGCTTAGTGGATGTCATTGAATATCTATGCGTTACGAGCCGCCGCAGGCAGTGGCCAGCTTGGTTGCGAGATATGGATGTGCGGTTGAATACGCCCCCGGTCGCTTGCGATGGTTGGGGCTGCGAGGCACCACGCAAGACTTTTTACATGAATGGTGGGAGCGTCTTTGAGATCGCGGACCAGACGAATACAATAAAAAATGCGGATATGGAACCTGTATCGTCATTGCCTTCAAAGAAATCCTCAAGAGTTACAACCGGGGTCTTGTCTGTGGTTTCAGGCAAAGCAATTGATTTGATTTTTTCGATCAGTGCCGCGCGTTTATGCAAATCCACGGTCGATATCCTTTAGCGTTGGCGTCACGGTCAAGGGGTGGTCCAACCACCGGCACTCAGCACGCCAAGGGAATCGACCCTTAACGGCCTCATGAGAACGCGCCTGCCCGCCGTGTGCTCAAGAACATGGTTGGCCCTATTCGTAGACATGGTTCGCCCGTAAGCAATTCCGGCAAAGGATGCAAGAACAGCGATCAATGTTGGATTTTGATCCCTGAATGCTAACAGGTAAGCAGCCAAAAGAAGGCACCAGGAAACGATGGTAATTCCCCAACATACTTTCTTGATTTGGGAATCTTTTTTATCCGGATTCTCAATCGTTTCGGTTAAATTTCTTAGAACTATCTTTTCGTATGCCAGACGCATCAATATACAGTCCCTTTTTATCATTCAACGACAAAGCTTAGACGCAGCTTTTTAGCCGCCCGCTGAAGTGTCTTTTTCGGCGACCTTATTTTCCTTTAATATTTTCTCCATTTTCTTTAAAATTCCAGGTGATGGTAACCCCCGCTGCTTCGTAACGAGAAAGGCGAAGTTATCAGCAAGAATCTCCTCGGGATGGATAATATATTGGGTGTTTTTACCAACCTGTTCAAAAAATCCGGATTGCTTCCGCATATCAATAAATATGGGTCGGTTATCATCATATACGGGGGTGACAATCGATGAGTTATCGTGTCTTTCGACTTCGATAAACCGGAGCTGGATATAGTCAAAAAAATCTCCTCCCCGCTCTTCGTCGTATTGCTTGACTTTCGAAAAAAGGATGGGAACAGCCAGAGCCTCATCACCCTTGATTTCGAGCTTTATATAATGGTCATTCATAGGTGCATCCGGATTTGTAATTTTCTGCGGCTTTAATGCTGGCGGGAAAATAATTTCGTTACATTTAACAAAACCGATAGCCTTATAGAATCTATCCCTCAATACCGGGTTGGCACGGGACATTATGTGGAACAGTTCATGGCAGATTGTTTTTTGAATCTTGGCTGCGGATTTATTTAAATACCGTTCTGGCAAAACGATGGCGTTGGAGCGAGTATATGCAGCCCCACCCTCCTCATTTCCCGTCGTTTTGACAATGTATACCTTCTCCGGAAGTGGCAAACTCAGGGCCTTTAACTCAGAGCGTATTCCTTGAAAGGCGGATTGGACCTTTTGGATCTCATTATTATTCCATTCGAGAACATTCCGTCCCACAAATTCAAGGAACTCGCTTTCTGAAATTTCCCTTTGTGTCTTCAATCTTGCTGAACGATCAAATGGGCTCAGGCGTTGAACAAAGTCGTCTCTTTTTGTTAGGATTTCTCTCCCTTCATTCGCAGTTGCGAATATTACGGATGTCTCTCCGCTGATATCTAACTCCGCGTATGACGCCGAAACCAGCGTAATGAAAAAAAACAGCAACAGCAGAATGATCCTCTTCATATTATATTCCTACCGATTCGTCTCTCAGGCCGCTAATACGTGCGATCCTCGTGCAGGCGATGATTGGGGTCAGCCTTCCGTGAACCCGATACGCCTTTTTTGGGGAGGCAGCTTCGGGCTCATCAGCTGCTTGATTGCGCCAACCAAGGCGGTGATTTGTTCGTCGTGTTCCGACAAGCGTCGCTCTATCTGTTCGATCTTGCGGGATATCTCCTTGTGCTGTGCGAGAGTCTCTCTTAGTTGGACGAAGGCGCGGACAACGAACACGCTCACCTCGATGGCCCTTGGCGAGTTCAGGACACTTGCCGCCATGATAGCACCGTGCTCGGTGAACACGCGCGGATTAACGGGAGAAAATTTCAGTTTTTCGAGGTGGTCACAAATTGCGACCACCTTTATTATCGTTTTTGATCCCCAACGTGGAGTTCAGCGGCGCGGATCACCGCGTCTGCTGGAACGATCAGTTAGCCAAAGCTTATTTTTTTCAATATACTTTTTAACCATATACTACCTTTTGGGGTGATTAGCCAATATAGAGTACCGCAATTTGCTATGACAGTTACCCAGTAGGTGATTCGAAAAGATAATTTTTTAGATTTATGCCGCAAAAAACTTTGTGCAATCTTTGCACCTGGCCAGCCTCCTATCAATGACAAGGCATGCAGTGTGTTTTCAGCAGTGCGCCACCGCCCCCATTCGGCAGCATTCTTATCTTTTGCGTACATTAAAAATGCTGCAACACTCATTATTGCATATAGGCAAACTAATTCGACTGGAATTAGCCTTGATTCAAAGAGGTTGTATAAAACGAGTGAGAAAGCGCAGAGCAGAACCAAAGAAAAGAACTTTTGCCTCAGTTCTCTGCCATTGTTTTTATGCCCTTTTAATGGAACGACATCAATTGCACATAAACGTCCTTTTTGATCGGTTGACTTGTAGTATTGTACTTTTAGGTTCTGTATCGGACGTTTATGCCGGTAGCTGTAATCATTGATGTGGAAAAATATTGACTTGCCACCAGATTTGGGAGTTATGAAACCAAAACCTTTTTCTTCATTCCAGTTTGATATGATGCCATTTTCTATTTTCATATCGCTTTTCTATGGTTAACCAGATTAGGTGTCCTAGATTTTTTGGAAATGCGTCACCTTTTGACGCCTAGTCATTTTTTACGCAACCGTTGCGGATTATTCATATTCGAAGTGAATTCACGTTGTTTATACGAAACAACGCATCTTTGGGTTAGTTGGCTAGGCGGCACAAAATGACACCTAGACCGACATCACAGGAGTTTTGTAAAAACTAAAACGCCGTGACGAGCTAACGGTTGAATCCGCTGGGGGCGGTGTTGCGGGGCGGCCGGCTTGGGTTGCGTTCTCAGGGACCAAACTACCATAAAAACTTATTAATACAAGGCCTAAATTATGGGCCTACCAAGTAGACGCTCTCGATACGAATCAATCCTGGCCTCCGAGCTAAAAATATAATAATTCAAAATATTTAAAATAGGGGCACGCAGAGGTGCCCCGGTGATGAAATTCTCAATTTAAAGTCGACACTGTCTGCGGGTTTGGAATCTTAGGTGTTGGCTCGCCGCCGCTTTTTGCGCACGTAGATGACCTTCTCGACCCTGGCGATCAGTTCGGCATCCGCGTCCCTTATTTCCAGGAAAAACTTGGCCAGGTGTTTGTCCCCGTTTAGGGTATGGCGCTTTATCGCTTCCAGGTCTTCGTCCGTAATCCGGATGATGGAGGTCACCTTCGTCTTGCTGGCCTTCACGAATTCGATTGCGGCCGATTGGTCCCAGACCAGGTAGTCCTTGCCCAGCAGGCGCAACAGGAGAAGCATCAGGTGGGGGTCGACCATCGAATACAGGCTGCCCCCGAAGTGGGTGCCCACGTAATTGCGGTTGTACCAGCGCATGGTCATGGAAACGCGGAGTTCCCGCCAATCCGCACTGATGTGCTCGACTTTGACGCCCGCGCCGATATAAGGGGGATATAGATTAATCAGTCGTCTGAAAACTTGGGGGGAAACATTCATTGGGATACCGTTCGTTCATCGCATGCATTGAGAGAGTAGTGCGCATCGGCGTCCGGGCAAAGGGGCCGGAAGATTCGTCAGCTGGCCACCGCTGGGCTTGGCGGCGGGCCGCCTGCTTTGAGCGCAAGGATGTGGGCTTTGACAACCGTACCGTCTCCAAGCCTGGCCGTGGTAACCACGCGTTCATAACTATCACCCTCGAAGGCATCCAGCCGCGCCCACTAGCGAAGCCAGCGCTTCGGTGCTGAATACGAACCATTCAACCTCGCCGCCGCGTTCATCCCAGACGATGCCTGGGTAGCCGACCGGCGAGCCCCTAAACAGCCTTCCTGCAGAAAGGGGCCTTTGTCGTCCGGCCTGCCTTGCCGGCTCGCTACAACTTCCCCCATGAATCTCTATATTCCGGAGGCACAGATCCATCCGCCTGCAGGCAACGGTCAACAATTGAATGCAAGTGAATCCCTAGCACGCGCAACTTAAGCTTGTTTCTAAATCCAGAACGCCCCGGCGCTCGCCCCAACCGCCTTGCAGACGAGTTCAAGAATCCGGCCTTTCTGTACTGGGCTTATCTCCGGGCCCGGGCAGATCGGCTTTCAAGCCCCCTTTGGACTCCCCTCTAATGAGGGCGTCTATGTCGGGGTAGGCATAGATCGTCAGGGCCTTGTTTTGTGGCAGCCCCCCCGTATCGATGGATGGGCCGTAAACGCTGTGGACTTTTCGATTCAACAATCTGAGGAGCGTCGTCATTTCCCCACGATGATGAGCGGTATGGGCGATCCTCCGAACCATTACCCACGCCCTGCTGCGACGCGTATCAAAAAAATCGACCTCCTCTGCCCACCAGGCACTATCCATATCTTGAAGAACCGCCAGACGTTTTTCAGAATCTTCGGCATAACGCTTGATAAATTCCAGCCGGGTTTCCTGTTCAGGAAGCGGAGGGGCGTCCACATCGATACGGAACATCGTACAAAACCATTTGTTTTCGCTCAGGCACTGATGGATCATATGCTCGAGAGCGTTGCGATCCCTGTGGAGCGTGGGATGAGGACGAACGGCAAGATCTTCATCCCTAAACATGCCCCAAACGTTCAGCGTCTTAAGCCGCTCGCTGTCATAGGTATCGACAAGAAATTGATATCGCATGGCTTCCTCACAAATAGGTTCGCATGACATAAAAGCGCTTTATTAGCAGAACTTCCGTGGCGGATACCGGTTTAAAGACGTCTCAGTAATCGTCTCGTCGCCGCTTTTTCCTTGCATAGATCATTTTCTTAACCCTAAGGATCAGTTCGGCATCCGTATCTCTTACTTCCAGGAAAACCTTGGATGCTATCTTCATGATCGCTGGCCTGAAAAAAATCCCGCAAGCCTAAATTGGTGCCCAGATTGCCCTGTCGCCGCGGCATCATGCGGGAAGCCGGGATAAAATGATTTTAAGCGCGAAAAATTATCAGGAAAAGCGCCGCGTGACAAGGATGCCCGCTTATCTTGCATGATTTGGCTTGCCTTGAGACCGGCTGCGGGTCTCAAACATCCAAACGTGCCGACAGCGGGCGATGATCGCTGGGCCGAAGTCCGCGCTGGTCATGGCCGTCCTCATCGAAATGGGCATCGAAGGCCAAATCCTCTACAATGCAGCTGTCGGCGATGTAGGCAATGCCGGCATCCCCATTGGCCACCGCAGGCGCCAACACGATATGATCGATCAGCTCCTGCGTGAGGGCACCACCGCGAAGGGGGTTGTGAAACTCGGTCGTGTGGCTCGCCAGAATTTGTGCCGGCGTCATCGCATGTTGCAGAACGATGCCCGGACTCAGCATGGAACCCACCAATTCATCGATGATATTGTGAATAAGGAACTCGCGCTCGAGATCTTCGGCCAAAGGACCGTCGTTGAAATCGCCCATGATGACAAGGTTGTCGGTCGCTTCTGGATCTGAAAGCAGTAACTCGGCCTGTTCACGGAGCCTATAGATCTCTGCCGAGAGTTTTTGGCGGGAAAGCACCGCATCCAAAACGGCAGCCGCCTCCCGTTCCTCCCAATCCGCGGCAGAAAGGCTCGATATCTTCGATTTGGTATGGAGCACCCACAAATCGAGATGGGCCCCGGAAGGCGCAGTGTAGGTGAGCATCAATGGCCGTCGATAGTAATCCTGCAAACGACGCTCCTCGCGCAAAACGGTACCCCAGGGTTGGAAGGGGATATCGTTCCAACGGCGGCGCGTATCAGCGGCATATGGATCTTGTGAAGTCACGCGGTCCTCGATGTCACGTCGGACGAGGGCATGAATGGTTTGCGATCGGGCGTTGCTTGAGTACACCGCATAATCGTCATTTAAAAACTGCTGGACAAAAAACGCCATTTGCGCTGGCAGCGGCGGCCCCTCCTGGACACCGATGATGTCGGCCTGGATATCCTGTATCGTTCCGGCAATACGTTCACACAGCGCCGGGACGTCCGGGATGGCCTCCAGCCGTATGACGCCGAGTCGCTTGCCATCGAAGCTTGGTCGAATGGTACCATCCCACTGGTTCCAGTCGCCGTTGAAAATAGAAATCATCCATTGGCAGTTAAACGTCGCGATTTTGAGTTCGGTCATCTTTCCTGCCCCCTTTTGATTGGTGGCGGTAGCTTTGCTCCCGGCCCCCTGCCGGACCATTCCGGAAAACTTCCCGTCAAGTGGTTCAAGGCGCAATGCCCCCTGCCAGGTGGTCGTTGAAACAACTCTAAAACGATAGCCCCGTATCGCGGTCGGTAAATTTTGATGCCCGACGGATAGCATCCGGATCGTGTTGCGAAGGAATCGATGTGGAAGGGTCCATCAGGCGGTGTCCACTGCTGCACACCCGGCATGCATGCCTTGGCGGCTACCAACCGATCCGCAAGAAGGCTATTCAATGTTTCCGCTGGGGCGGTGCTGCGGGGCGTGCCGGCTGGAGGGGGATAAGTAACCGATTCAGTAGCAGGAAAAAATATTCAATACAAGGAGATCCAGTCAGCCAACAGCATGCCGGAACAAACCACTATCGGCTGCCGGGTCGTAATATCTTCGACACAGGACCAAAAACCGCGAGGGGCGGGGCGGCCTTCGCCAAGAACGGTACATTTGCATTCGGCACACGACCGCTGGCGGCCACCTGCTGGGCATCATCCCATCGCGTCGGAGGCCGGTTGAAACTCAGAACGCCGCAAGAGATGAAAAGTGCCCACCCTAACGGGGCGATCGATAGAGCCGCAGGCTGTTCGTCACCACCGATATGCTGCTGAACGCCATGGCCAAGGCGGCCAGGATGGGATGGAGCTGGCGCAGCATCATGGGCAGGATCTCGAAGGGATAGAGGATACCGGCGGCCACCGGGATGAGAATCACATTGTAGCCGAAGGCCCAGAACAGATTCTGGCGGATGGTACGCATGGTGGCCCGGCTCAAACCGATGGCCCGCACGATACCGCGCAGGCTCCCGCTGGAAAGGATGACATCGGCCGTTTCGATGGCCACGTCGGTGCCCGTGCCGATGGCCAGGCCCACATCGGCCTGGGCCAGGGCCGGGGCGTCGTTGATGCCGTCTCCCACCATCCCGACTTTGCGGCCTTGGTCTTGCAGGTGTTTTACCCGCCGGGATTTTTCGTTCGGGCGCACCTCGGCCTCGATCGTTTCGATCCCTAAATAGGCGGCAATGGCGCTTGCAGACGCATGGTTGTCGCCAGTGAGCATGACAATGTCGAGTCCCATTTTTTTCAGATTGGCGATGGCTTCGGCCGAATCCGTTTTGAGATAGTCGGATAAAGCCACCAGCCCGCAAATCCTCTCCTCCAGGGCAACCACCAATACCGTTTTGCCTTCGGCCTGCAGGATTTTGATCATCTCCTCGGCCTCATCCATACGATAGGCTTGTTCTTTAAACCAACCGGGCTTGCCGATCATGACATGCCGGCCATCGATCGCGGCCCTGACCCCGGCACCGCCGGTGGCCTGGAATTCGCTGAGCGGCCACAGAGCCAGACCTTCGGTTTCGGCCTGGGCCACGATGGCCCGGCCCAGAGGATGCTCGGAACCCTTCTCGACGGAGGCGGCCAGCCGCAGCAGGGTCCGCCGGTCACCCTCAAATGCTTCCAGGGCGATCGAATCGGTCACCCGGGGCTTGCCCTCGGTGATGGTACCGGTCTTGTCGAGGACCACGGTATCGATTTGGGTAGCCTGCTCGAGCGCCGTGCTATTCTTGAAAAGAATGCCCCCCTCGGCGGCCTTACCGGTGCCGGCCATGATGGCCGTGGGCGTGGCCAGCCCCAGCGCGCAGGGGCAGGCGATCACCAGCACCGCCACCAGCCGGATCATGGCCGGAACAAATTCGCCGCTCAGCGCCCACCAGATACCGAAAGTGACCAGGGCCACGGCGATGATGGCCGGTACGAAGACAGCCGCCACACGATCGGCCACGGCCTGGATGGGAGCTTTGCTGCCCTGGGCCTCCTGCACCAGGCGAATGATCTGGGCCAGGGCGGTGTCCCGACCGACCCGGGTGGCCCGAAAGCGGATCAGCCCCTGACCGTTGATGGTACCGGCCGCCACCGGGTCGTTGGACGATTTGTCCACCGGTATGGGCTCGCCCGAAAGCATGGATTCATCCACGGCGGTCTGCCCCTCGATGACGATGCCGTCCACGGGGATGCGCTCGCCCGGACGAACCAGCAGAATGTCGCCCACCACGATGTGAGCCACCGGGACCTCTTTTTCCTCGCCGTCCTCGATGCGGGCAGCGGTCTTGGGGCGCAACCCGATCAACTTGCGGATGGCGCCGCCGGTCTTGCCCTTGGTGCGGGCCTCGAGCATTTTGCCCAGTTTGATCAGGGCGATGATGACGGCCGCGGTCTCGAAGTAGACGTGGTCGCCGGCGCCCGGCCAGACCAGGACGGCCAGCGAGTAAAAATAGGCCACCGAGGATCCCATAGCCACGAGGACATCCATGTTGGCAGAACGATTTTTAAGACTGCGCAAAGCCCCGGCGTAGTAATCCCAGCCCGTGTAGAACTGGACCGGCGTGGCCAGCAGGGCGAAAAACCAGTTGACCCAGGGGGCATGGCTCCAGGCGCCTACAAGGGCGAAATCGCGCGCCATGCTGAGAAGAAAGAGCGGCAGGGCAAACACCAGGCCCACCACGAATTTGCGCGTCTGGTCGCGGATCTCGTCCCGGCGGGCTTGGGAATCGGCATCATCTTCCGGGGCGTTTTCGTCCGACGCGATGGCACCGAAACCGGCTTTCGTGACGGCCGCAACGATATCGCCGACATCCACGTCCGAGGGAAAGTAGTCGACAACCGCGGATTCGGCGGCGAAATTGACCGTCGCCCGGGCCACCCCCGGGGTGCGTTTGGAGAGCGCGCGCTCGATGTTCAGGGCGCAGTTGGCGCAGGTCATTCCCGTAACGGCCAGTTCCACCCGGGCGGTGGGTACCTTAAAACCGGCTTTGTGGACGCCGGCCACCAGATCGGCCACCTGAATGCGAGTGTCGTCGTAAGCCACCTCGGCCTGTTCGGCCGCGAAATTGACGCTGGCGTCTTCAACGCCGGGCAGCTTGCGTACACTGCGCTCGATGTTCATGGCGCAGTTGGCGCAGGTCATCCCGCTGATGGGCAGGGTGATCGTGCGGGTTGCCATGGTCAGTCGGCCGGGTAGTTGATTTCCTGCAGTTTGGCGCGGATCGCGTCTTCAGAAGCGGGCGCGTCCCAGTCGACCACGACGGTCCTGCTTTCGGGATTGCCTTCGACCGAATGCACGCCGGGCATCTCGGAAAGCTCGTCCTTGATGGCCATCACACAGTGGCCACAGGAAATCTTGGGAATGTTAAAGCTCTGTTGGGTCATCACAGTTCTCCCCCTCGAAAACGGTGCTAGCGGTCAAGCCGAAGCATATAAAGCCCGGGGAAGGCCCGGGCTTTATAGCAGTCAGCGTTATAAAATTATTCAAAACAGGCTTTGGACCGCCGTCCGCTGGACCGGGCGGTTTCCTCGTAGCAATGCATGTGCTCCGCCAGGCTGGTGGAGCAGTCGTCGCAGTGCCGCACCTCGTCCATGAGCCGTTCTTTCTCATCCTGCAAACAGCTTGCTTCGAACTCGCTGAGGTTCTTCATGGGCCACCTCCTGGGTACAGGTTTAACAGCTCCACCTCCCCGTTCAGGAGAATAATTCGCTCCGCCTGAAAGTCAACGCGACATGCCGCCGGGCCTGAGGGAATGCGGGTGTTTAGACTACGGTGCTTCGCCACCCTGTCCGGGGAACCTTCCCGATCTTCCGTAAGCCTCGATATCCGCCGCCGACAGCAGCTCGGCCAAGCGTCGGCCGTTGCGGCTTCTGGCTTTGTAGTAATCGATACAGTCACTGACGATCCGGATGACGCCGTCCTCGTCGTGGATCCCGGGCAGTTCGGTGGCCAGGCGGGGATGCCGGCCGAGTTTGCCCCCGAGTTGGACCCGGTAGCCAATCTGACCGGCCACGAGCGTTTCTGTCGGGCAGACGGCTACGCATCTGCCGCAGGCGATGCAGCGGGCACCATCGACGGTCGGCACCGACGCGCCCAGTTGGACGGCCGCTTCGGGGCAGGCCTCGACGCAGGCCTCGCACCGGGTGCATTCGCTCTCCGTCGTGATCGGACGGCAGGCCCCGAGGATGCCGATATCCTTGATCTGCGGCTGGGAGCAGGCGTTGGGGCAGTCCGCCACGCTGACCCGCAGCTCGTGGTGAAAACGCAGCTTGCCGGAAACGGTCCGTTTGAGAAAGGCCAGAAGGTCGGCCTCCTCCAACAGGGCCTGGATCCGCGGCACAATGCTTTCGGAAGACACGGCGCGGTGGGGACAGCCGCTGGGCCCGAAGCAGCTGTCGAGCTGGAAGCCGCGCATTTCGGTCTCCATATTGTTCAGGTAGCGGCGCTGGGTGGTCTTGACCTCAGCTAGGGTCACCACGGGCTTGCCCTCGGCGACGGCCTCCTTTTCCACCCGCGAGCGTACGCGCTTGCGCACGAAGAAAGGCACTTTTCTGACGGCTTTCTCGGCCTCGGGCGTCCATTTCATGTCACGTTCCTCAAAATTCTAAGGTTTTTCTACAGTAACCATGAACAATGCTAACCCAAAGGCCCTTGAAATAAATTGACCTGATACAAGAATGGTGGGCGCGGTGTTCGGAAGTCGGAATCGCTATCGGCATCGGAATCGAAATTTTCGGCCGGTGTTTCTTTCTCGAAATCCGATGCCGATGCCGATACCGACCCTGATGGGAAACTTCTATAGGCGCTTAGAGCGAAGGTAAACCGGAAAGCCAGAATCGCGATTTGGGGCTATACCAACTTTGTGGCCGACACCACCATCCCATCCTCATCGGCGTAAAGGTATTCCCCGGGGCGAAAGGTCACTCCCGCAAAGGTCACGGGCAGGTTCTCCTGCCCCGCACCCCGCTTCCCGCTCTTGAGGGGATGGGTATTCAGGGCCCGGATGCCGATGGGAAGGGCGGCAATGGCGGCCGCATCGCGAACACAGCCGTTGACCACGATGCCCTGCCAGCCGTTGCGCACGGCCAGCCCGGCAAGGATATCCCCCACCAGGGCGCATTCGAGCGAGCCGCCCCCGTCGACCACGAGGACAGCGTCGGAGACGGTTTTTTCGACCTGGCGGCGAACCAAGACGTTATCCTTGAAAACCTGGACCGTGTGAATCCGCCCTCCGAACTGTCGGCATCCCCCGTAAATTCTGAACTCGGGCCGGGCAATCTGGAGTTGATCGGCATGGGCATCACAGAGATCTGCCGTCGCTATCGGGCGGGTCGTGGGTACTTCGGTCATGGGTTTGATTCTCCTTGATAAAATGATCCGGCCCGCTTCAAAATGGCGGCCGTTTACCCTGGAGGGCCTCCGCCACCGTCACGGTGGAAAGATCGCCGTCGAGGTAGAAATCAAAACGTTCCTCGTCTCCGGACAGGACCTCGATAACATCGTCGGCCAGCGGGTGGTTCAGGGCCCGCAGCAGCCAAACGGCGTGGCCACGGTGAAACGCGTCGGGCGATTCGAGAAAGGGGGCCACAAAAGGGGCTGCATCTGCAGCCCGATCGGGGCGGGCATGGGCCAGGCGTCCCAGCCCCCACAAAACACCACGCTGCAAAACGGGGTGTTCCAGAAAATTGCAGTCCGGTCGTATGTAAGAGACCAGGATACAGGCGAACTCGCGGGCGAGGCCGGCATGCGCGGCCGTGATCTCCCCCATGGCCTCGGGGGCCCCCCAACCGATACCGCCGGATTCGTCGTTGAGCGTCCACATGAGGCGCCGCATAATTACCCGGGAGGATTCCATGTCGGCTTCCGCCAGCCGGCTGACCACCCTTCCCATCCCACTGACGGCCCGCCAGCGCAGACGAGCGTCGCCGCTGCAGAAAAAGGAGATCAGCGGGTTGACCGCCCGGCGGGCGGGAAAGTCCTCCAAAGCGGCCATGGCCGCTGTGAAATCGCCCCCTTGGAGTATCTCGCGGATACGCCGTTTGATGGCACGGTGGGTTAGATCGACAGTAAGCATACTCTATTTACGGCATTATGGGGTGGTGGAACCCGCCTATGATAGCAAAAACCATAAACGTCTTCCGAAAGCCCTGAAAAGTACAACGTGTTCAGTGTTCAGTTCCCTTTGTCCCGCGCCGAGCATCGGCCCGGCAAAGGGAAAAGCGCGCGGACTGTTTGAGCGCCAGCAAATTTCCGCACGCGACGTCCACCATGGCGACACGCAGGGCTCAGCGGGGAACGGGCGCCCTCTTTGGATTACTTTCTTGACGGTCTCGTAAAAAGTCCGATATCGGCGTTACGCTTCAGCCTTCGTCATTGCGGCGTACCGTAAGTACGCCTCATTCCTCAGGATTCGCAAGC
>JASJBQ010000076.1 GCA_030066455.1 Desulfobacterales bacterium | reverse complement strand
TGCTTCGGTTGTTGAAAGGAGGAGAAATGCTGAGAAAATTGTGGATAATCCTGGCACTGATGCTGGTGGTGCCCGGCCTGCTGACCATGGTGTCGTGCGCCACCCAGTCCGGGGGGCAGCAGACCGAGACCACGACCCCGCCCGAAGCGCCAAAGACACCTGCAGCCCCTGCGGCCGATACTTCCGGGGACGACCGGGCCATGACCATGGCGCGCAACCAGTTTATGAACGAACATGTTCCCTATGCTTTTGACAGTGCCGCATTGTCTCCGATGGCGCAGAACATCCTCAAACGCAAAGCCGGCTGGCTGAACGACAATCCCGGGAAAGCGGCAGTCATCCAGGGTCATTGCGACGAGCGCGGTACGGCGGAATACAATCTCGCCCTGGGCGAGCGCCGGGCTGAAAGTGCGCGCGCCTACCTGATCGACCTGGGAATTGCTTCCTCGCGCCTGTCGACGATCAGCTACGGCGAAGAAAGACCGCTCGATCCCAGCAGCACTGAAGAAGCCTGGGCCAAGAACCGACGGTCGCAGTTTGTCATCAAATAAATCCAGGCAGTCCGTGCCCGGTCGCGGTCTCGTGATGGCCGACCGGCGCCGGCGGATGGAAGACATTGTGGGAATCGAAAATCTGCCCGCCATCAACCGGCGGGCAGATTTTTTTGATGGTGCCCGCTGCCAATTGCCGATCACGATCCCACCGCCGGCCTGCCGTGCCAGCTTGGATCTTCAGGTCAGGACAGCATCATGAAAATTCAACAGCTTATCGTTGGCACGCTGATGGCCGTATGTTTCGGCTGTGCCGCCCAACAGGATGTCCGCACGCTTGACAGCCGTACGGTTTCGCTGGAACGCAAGTACAACGATCTTCAGCGGAGGTATGCGGGCATGGAGGAACAGCTCGCCAGTGTCGGACAGACCAGCAACGAGAAGAGCCAGAATCTTCGGGACCAAAGTGCGACGATCCGCGCCGAAGTACGCCGCATCCGCGAGGATGTGCAGACGCTCAAAGGGCGTGTGGAGGAGACGGACTACCAGTCCCAGAAGGCTTTTGCCGATCTGGACAAACGGCTGCTCGCTCAGGAGAAGCGGCTGGCCAAAATGGAAGCCTACCTCGATGTGCGCGGCGATGCCGCCGGCGGGAGGCGTCCGTCCGGCGGGATCGGAATTACCCCGCCGGCCTCAGAGGACGTGGCCCTCTACACCCAGGGGAAGCAGGCCTTCGATCGCGAAGACTATGACGGCGCGCGGGCAGCGTTCACGAATCTGCTGAAGAAGTTTCCCAAATCGGACCAGGCCGACAATGCCCAGTTCTGGATCGGCGAAACCTACTACCGGCAAAGCTGGTACGAGAAGGCCATTCTGGAATATCAGAAAGTGATCGAACTGTACCCCAAGGGCAACAAAGTGCCGGCGGCATTGCTGAAGCAGGGGATGGCCTTTACCGAGTTGGGCGACAAGGACAATGCCAAATTGATTTTCAAGGAGTTGATGGTGCGCTATCCCAAGTCGACCGAAGCCAAGGCCGCCGCTCAGAAATTGAAGCCGTAGTCGCTGCCGTCAACCCGGTGGCGTCGACCGGAACGGCCGGCGGGCCCGTTAACCGTTTGGGGGTGCCCGATGACGGCATCCCGCTGTAGGACGAGACATCTTCCGCCATGAAAATCATCGGCGTCGATCCCGGCCTGGCCGATACCGGCATAGGCATCGTGTGGGGGCAGGGCATGTGCGTCGATGGTTACGCCTTCGGCAGCATCACCACCTCGCAAGCCGACCCCCAGGCGCAGCGTCTGGAGCGGATCTACACCAAGCTGCATGACATTCTGCGACGGGAGATGCCCGATCAAATGATTGTCGAGGACGTCTTCTCGCTGGAGAAATTTCCCCAGTCCGGCATTACGCTCGGCAAGGTGTCCGGGGTCATTCTGCTGGCCGGCTGCCATGTCGGCGTGGCGGTCAAGGAGATTCCGGTCCGGGAGGCCAAGCAGGTTCTCACCGGAAACGGCAACGCCAGCAAACAGCAGCTTGAAAAAGCCGTGCGTCACACCTTGAAGCATGATCAGCGCATCCGTCCGGATCACGCTTCGGACGCCCTCGGTCTGGCCCTCATCGGGCTTTACCGGCACAAGCCTTGAAGACGGGCCGGCAGGAATGAAAGCATGATTGCCTATATTCAGGGGTCGCTGATCAAGAAGGAGGAGGATCGCGTTCTGGTCCTGGCCAACCAGATCGGTTATGAGGTTCTTCTGCCGGCGGTGGTCATGGAGACCCTGCACGACAAAAATGCCGGCGACGAGGTGGTTTTGCACATTTTTTACCACCAGACCGAACGCCAGCCCAAACCGACGCTGATCGGTTTCAACCTCGAAGTCGAGAAGGAATTCTTCCAGCGTTTCATTTCCGTGGAAGACATCGGGCCGCTGAAAGCGGTCAAGGCGCTGAGTATGCCGGTGCGTGATATCGCGCGCGCGATCGAAAAAAGCGACGTCAAGGCGCTGCAGCGACTCAAAGGCATCGGCAACCGCACGGCCCAGAAGATCATTGCGACCTTGGCCGGCAAGATGGACAAGTTCGCTTTGATTCGCAAGGAGGCGTCGCCGGCAGCGGCCCCGGAAGAAGATTTCACCGCCATGGTGCTGGAAGTCCTGGTACACCAATTGGGGCACAAGTCCGCGGATGCCAGACGGATGGTGGGCGATGCCCTGAACCGCAATCCGGCGATTGCCAGCCCGGAAGAGTTGTTCGATGAAATTTATCGCGGCGAGGAATTCGCATGAGTGATGACGTCCTGACCTATTCTTCCGACCGCAAAGGGGTCTTGACGCCGCAGGAAACCCCGCAGGACCGGGAGAGTGAAATCCTGTCGCTGCGGCCGGAGTCCATCGCGGATTACGTCGGGCAGGAAGAGACCGTGGAAACGCTGCGCATCGCCATCGAGGCGGCCCGCATGCGCCAAGAACCCATCGACCATGTCCTCTTTCACGGTCCGCCCGGACTGGGCAAGACGACCCTGGCGCATATCATTGCCAATGAAACCGGCGGCAAGCTCACGGTGACGTCGGGACCGGCGCTGGAAAAGGGCGGTGATCTCATCGGGGTGCTGACCCATCTCAAAGAGGGGGATATCCTCTTTATCGACGAAATCCACCGGACACCCAAAACGGTCGAGGAACTGCTCTATCCGGCCATGGAAGACTTTGCCATCGATTTCGTATTCGACAAGGGCGTGCATGCCCGCAGCCACCGCTACCGGCTGCGGCATTTCTGCCTCGTGGGCGCCACCACACGGGTGGGACTGCTTTCCGCCCCCCTGCGCGACCGTTTCGGCATCGTCCGCAGCCTCGATTTCTACGAACTCGATGACCTGGTCGGAATCACCCTCCGGTCGGCGGCCCTGCTGGACGTGCCCATCGACACCGAGGCCGCCGGTGAATTGGCGCGTCGCTGCCGCGGGACCCCCCGCATCGTCAACCGGCTTCTGAAGCGGGTGCGCGACTACAGCCAGGTCCGCGCGGATGGGCGGATCACGTCGGCAACCGTCGATGCCGCCCTTAAATTGGAAGGGGTGGACGACCAGGGACTGACCAAACTCGACCGGCGCTATCTGCAAACGATCATCACGTTTTACGACGGCGGGCCGGTGGGCATCGAAGCGCTGGCGGCGACCCTCCAGGAGGAGACGGACACGCTCGTGGATGTGGTGGAGCCCTATCTGCTCAAAACGGGGTTTCTCATGCGAACGTCGGCCGGCCGACGGACTTCGGAATCCGCCTACCGGCATCTTGGCATCGCGGCGCGGCAGAAGGGGCTTTTCTAACCCCAACCCTCCCCTGCGAGCATGCCAACGATTGCGGAGGGCCGCCATGACGGTCATCAGCCTGACAACGGATTTCGGACAGCAGGACGAATATGTCGGCGTCATGAAGGGGGTCATCCTGGCCGCGGCGCCCCGTGCCCGGATCGTCGATCTCTGCCACGGCATCGAGCCGCAGAACGTGGTGCAAGCGGCCTTCATGATTGCGACGGCCTACCGCCATTTTCCGCCGGGAACGCTCCACATGCTGGTAGTGGATCCCGGTGTGGGGGGGGAGCGCCGGATCATCTGCGCGGAAGCCGACGGCCATCGCTTTCTGTGTCCGGACAACGGCCTGCTGACATGGGTCGCAAGATCCCGCGGGCTGACGCGGGTGCGCGCGGTGACCAACCGGCGTCTGTTCCATCCGCACCCGAGCGCCACGTTTCACGGCCGCGACATCATGGCCCCCGTGGCCGCATTCATTGCCCGGGGCGGCGACGCCACAACTCTCGGCAACGAAATACCTCCCGCCGGAATCGTGCGTCTGAGTGCGGATGAGCCCCATGTCGGCGCGGACGGTGGACTGACCGGGCAGATTGTGTCGATCGACCGTTTTGGCAGTCTGATCACCGATATCGGCACCGAACCGCTCGGCGCGTTGTTGGCGGACAACCCGAAACAACGATTTCGGATTGATGCCGGCTGGGAATTGACAACACACCTTCACGATGCCTATGAAGAAGCCTCGCCGGGGGCGGCCCTCGCCATCATCGGCAGTCGCCAAACGCTTGAGATCGCCGTCAATCGGGGCCGTGCCCGCGATCGTTTTCCGACGGCCATCGGAAGGCCCGTGACCGTCCGGCGGCTGACGGATGGAACGTGATGCGGGTTTGAGGCCCGCACGCGGCGGGCATCGGACGGCTTGCAACCCAAACGGTATGGATGAGGGGGATTCGCCCCGTAAACGATGAAACCGAATTCCACAGCACCCACCAGCGATTCCAATCGCACCGTCCTGATGGTCGACGGCCATGGGCATATCCGCACGATCCGCAAATTCCACCAGAAGCTGTGGATCGGTATGGCGGTCTTGACCTGTTGCGTGCTGCTTGCCGTGGCGGCCGGCTGGCTCTATGTCGGCGGTCTTCAAACCCAGCAGGAGCTGCGGGCACAGATCGATAGCCTGCGAACCCAATTGGCGAAGGTCGAGCATCAGAAAGAGCTTCTGCTGGCCCGGGCGGTCAAGGCCGAATCGCGGACCGCATCCGGCGAAGCAGCCCCGGCCCCGGCCACCGCTCAGACCTTGCCCCGCTCGTCATCTTCGACCGCTGCGGTCGAACCGACCCCGGCGCCTAAGACCGAGGCCGCCTCCGCGGTGAAGGCTCAGAAGAAAAAGGCGGCCCCGCCCCCGCCGCCGGCGGCCAAGCCGCCGCCGGTGGTCCGCGTCGCCGTGGAAAAGCTGAAGGTGGACTATGATCGGGCCGCAAAGGCCCTGACCGCCGGGTTCGTTATCCGCAACGCCGGCGACACCCAGGCCCAGGGACGTGCGGTGGTCGTGCTCTCCTCGTCGGAGGGCGATGACACCCCGCGCTTGAGTCTGCCACCGGTCCCTCTGGACAATGACCGCCCGCGCGGCAACCGCGGCAGACGGTTTTCCATCACACGTTTCATGCGCCTCAACCTGAAGCGCAAAGTCGCCGAGCCGGGGCTGCGTTTTGACACGGCCAATGTCTTTGTCTTCGACATGCAGGGCAAGCTCCTGCAGGAGAAGACCTTCGAGGTCGCGGTGAGCATACCGGCGGCCGCGCCCCCACCCCCGGCACCCCCGCCACAGGACCCGCCTGCGGCTACCGCGCCACCGGCACCGCCCGCGGCAGCCGTCCCGTCGGTCCAGCCGGCGGCACCTGCGCCATCGGCCGCAGAGACGGGCAATTCCATTTTAGCCATACCATCGAACAGCGAACAGGAGCCTCAGGGTGGCCAAAAAGAATAGTTTATCGATTATCGACGACGGTATTTCCGTCGAGGGCAGCATCGAATTCATCGGCGAACTGCTGATCCGGGGGCGCCTGAGCGGCAAGGTGACCGGCGCGACGGTCACCATCGCCGAGGAGGGCCGGGTTCGTGCCGATATGAAGATCGAACGCATGACCGTGGGAGGGCTTTTCGACGGCGAAGTCCGGGCCGCGGAGGAATTGATCATCCTGCCCGGCGGCGAATGCCGCGGCAAGGTGATCTGCAAGCACCTCGTGGTTCAGGCCGGCGGTATCCTCAATGCCGATGTCAACCAGTTGGGCAGCCCGGGTGAGTATCACCAAAAAAAAATCTCCGCTCCCGCCAAGAAAGTCATCGACCTGTGAGCATGGCCCGCATGCCGGGTTTTGCCGACCGTGATCCCCATCGCCGGTCCCGTCAGCGCGTCGGCACCAAACGCAACGCCCGCCGTTAAAAACGAAGGGGCAATCCACGCACCATAGATCCCGGGGGCCACTTCTCTGGACATGCGTTGCCAAGCCAGGCGATTGGGGCCGGTTCGGCGCTGTGCTGCTTAGGGGGCCGCGGCCGCTTGGAATTGCTGGATGACAGCACGGGCCCCGGGCGGGGCTTCAGGCAGATTGGCAAAGGTCACGTCGTTGAAATTCAAACCACAGCATCGGCGCAGCGTTTCGAAAATGTGCAGGTAGTTGGCGAGGATGCGCCGCTCCCACGGGAATTCAAGCCTTCGGGCGGTTTCACGGATGCGTGCCGGCGCGCCTTCGATTTCGATAAAGTCGCCGTAGGGCAGTCGGTCGACACAAACCAGGACATCTTCCAGCGGAAAGACTTCCCGCCGCTTCTCGTAGGTCTGAACGCGCTCAAACCCAAGGGCGGTGAGGATGCGGTGCATGCCGTCGAAATCTTCCACGCACACTTCGTATTCGTCGTAGACTTTGAATTCGCGGCCGTGATCCGGCCGGGGGCGTTTGAAGGTCAAGCGCACCTGGCGATCGCGGCGCAGGCGCAAAAGGCATTGGGCGGCCAACAGGCGGCCGGCCTTGTCGTCATAGCGGAAGTTGGTTTCGAATCGCTCCCCGTCGGAGGAAGCGCCCAGGGCCTCAAGCCGGGCGCGCACCCGCGACATGTCATCCACGTGGAATTTGACTTCGATCTCGACCGGGTCGGTGGACATGTTGCGGGGCCTTTCGTTCGGGGGTTGACTCGGCTATAGGCAAAACAGCGGTTCAAGTCAATCCGGGGGGCGGCATTCACCCCGTGAAGCGCGTCGCGGTGTCCCTCAAAGTGGCGGCGGGGCGATGGCATTTTTTTATTGACAGCTCCGCGGGAATCCATTAATAGTCTCAGATTCTATTACCGACAGGAGCGAAACCGTGAAAAAATACACCGTCATGGCCAAAGACGCCGACAACCAAGGCAAGTGGTTTGTTATCGACGCCGAAGGCGTCGTGCTGGGGCGGCTGGCGACCAAAGTGGCCAGTCACCTGCGGGGCAAATACAATCCGGCATTTACCCCCCATGTGGATACGGGGGACTGGGTGGTCGTCATCAATGCCGACAAAATCATGCTCACCGGCCGCAAGTGGGAACAGAAAACCTATTATCGCCACAGCGGCTACATCGGCGGCCTGAAGTCGATCACCGCTCGCAAACTCTGGGAAAAGCGCCCGGAGGACCTCGTGCGGTTCGCGGTCAAGGGCATGTTGCCCAAAAACCGGCTGGGCCGCAAGATGTTCAAGAAACTCAAGGTCTACAGTGGCAGCGCGCATCCCCACGAAGCCCAGCAGCCGGTACAGGTGGCCGTCTGATCGTCACCCTAAATCTTCAACGTGCAATCAGGGAACTTGAAACACATGGAAAACACATTCTACGCCACGGGAAGACGCAAGACCGCGGTCGCCCGCACCTGGATGAAGCCCGGCAGCGGCAACATCGTTATCAACGGCCGGCCGGTGGATGAGTATTTTCGGGTCGAAACGGCCAAGGCGGACATGTACCAACCCCTCGTGCTGACCAACTCCACGACCACCTACGACATCCGTGTGCGGGTGGTGGGGGGTGGCATCTCCGGGCAGGCCGGCGCCATCCGTCACGGTATTACCCGCGCCCTTATCGAGGCCAACGCCGATCTGCGCGGACCGCTGAAGAAGGCCGGTTTCGTCAAACGCGATGCCCGGGCCAAAGAGCGCAAAAAATACGGCCAGCGCGGCGCGCGGGCCCGTTTTCAGTTCTCCAAGCGTTAATCGACGCGTATTCCTTTGCTTTCGAGGGGGAGGGGGCCTTGCGGTCTCCCTCCCTTACTTTTATATGGTGCCGACCGCGGCGCCCCTTTCCACTCCCCCATCCCTTCAGATGTTTTCCCCCCGCCTTTCCCCCTACGGTTGACTGTTTTCCGCATTCGGTTGTGCGTAAAAAAATAACTATAAGAAAACATTAAAAATATAAGAAATTTTCCCGCCTGCAAAAATTAGTCTTGACAAGTTTTTGCTTTCTCGACTAAAAGAGTCGAGAATATTCCCGACCAAATAAGTCAAGAAAGCAGGTGGATGTATCTAACCCAGCGAAATCAATACGCCCTCCGCGCCATTGTTGAACTTGCTAGACGGGTCGGGATGGGGCCGGTCAAGGTCTCTGAAATCGCCAAGGCGCAGGCGATTCCCCTCAGGTTTCTGGAAGTCATCCTCGGTCAATTAAAAGGCAGCGGTCTGGTCGATGCCAAACGTGGCTATCACGGCGGCTACTTTCTGCTGCGCCAGCCGGAGGAAATCACCGTCGGCAGCGTGGTCCGATTCCTCCAGGGCGAACCGGACCCCAAAGAATGCCAGAGTTGCATATCCAAGATGCAGTGCCCCTTTCAAAAGAACTGCGCCTTTGCCTCCCTCTGGAGTCGGATCAACACCGCGGTGTTCGACATTTACGATGAGACGACCATCAAGGATCTGGTGCCGGACGAGTCCGCCGCCCGTCCTGATGTCATTTTATAAATATCAGGGAACATGGATAAGGAAACGGAACATGGAGAAGGGAAAGAGGCTTCTGAAAGGAACCGGGATTCTTGCTGTTATAATCGCTGTTCTGATTTCCGGCGCCGTTGGCTGGGCCGTTGAACGGAGCACGACGGCAGGGACCGAACTGCGGGCCGATCTGATCGCCATCGACGCGCTCGAACAATTCGGCCGCACGGAGCGGCCCACGGTTGTCTACCGCCACGATCAGCACACCGAGGCGCTCATGAAGCAGGGGAAAGACTGTTCCGCCTGTCACTTGAAAGACGAGAAAGGGCGGATGTCGCCCAAATACATGCGGCTCAAGGATGTGGACCGCAACAGCACCATGCTCGTCTACCACGACAACTGCATCGCCTGTCACAACGAAACCATGTCCGCCGGTGAAAAAAGCGGTCCGGTGACCTGTGGGGGATGCCACGCTAAGGTGCCGACGGCGGCTTCCAACTGGAAGGACATCGGCCTGGACAAATCCCTGCATTACCGCCACAGCAAAAAACTCAACAAAGAATGCAAGCTTTGCCATCACGAATACGATGAAAAAGCCAAAAAGCTGGTTTATGTGGAGGGCAAAGAGGGCGCGTGCGTCTACTGTCACAAGGATCAAACCGAGGAGAACCGCATCTCCAATCGGGAAGCCTCCCATGCCGCCTGTATCAGCTGCCATCAGGAGACCAAGGCCAAGAACCCGAAAGCCGAGGCCGGTCCCGTCCAATGCAGCAACTGCCACGACCCCGACAAGCAGCTCGAGATCGCGGTGGTGGAGGATGTCCCGCGCATGAAGCGCGGCCAGGCCGACACCCTGTTTGTCAAGACCGGTGTCAAATCCGCCATGACACCCGAGGGCGCTCTCCGCTCCAAGGCGGTGCCTTTCAATCACAAGGTGCACGAAGCGGCCAACAACTCCTGCCGTGTGTGTCATCACGCCAGCTTGGGGTCCTGCGCCGAGTGCCACACCGTCAACGGCGCCAAGGAGGGCAATTACATCAAGCTGAGTACGTCCATGCATCAGGTCGGTGCGGAGTCCAGCTGCATCGGCTGCCACACCCAGGCCCAGGAAGACAAGAATTGTGCCGGCTGCCATGTCTTCCTCTCCAAGGGGCTCAAGCAGGACACGGCCTCCTGCAAGGCCTGTCACATGGATGGCGCGCCGTCGGGTGCCGATATCAAAGGGACCCCCGAGGAGAACGCCATGGCCGCCGCGCTGCTGGAAGCGCGCGTTCCGGTGCAGGGAACCTATGCGGATGAGGATATCCCCGAAAAGGTGATCATCAACAAGCTGCAGAAGGAATATCAGGCGGTGGAAATGCCGCATCGCAAAATGGTCAAGGCCCTGGTCAAGGGTATCGGCGACAACAAGATCGCGGCCTACTATCACGCGGACCAGAACACGATCTGCCAGGGCTGCCATCACCACAGCATCCCTTCCAAGAAACCGCCGCAGTGTGCCAGCTGCCACGGCAAGCCCTTCATGGAAAACCAGCCGCATTCTCCCGGGCTGCTCGGCGCCTATCATATCCAGTGCATGGGTTGCCACGCGGAAATGGGGCTCGAAAAGCTTGCGGGCTGCACGGAATGCCACAAGGAGAAATAATTTAAACCCGGTGCAACTGCTTAAGGAATAAACATGGCCATATCACGCAGAAAATTTTTAGGATGGATGGGCGCAGCAGGCCTGGGAGCCACGGTCGGCAAATCCGCGCATGCTGCATCGAACAAACATTTTGAGGGCTACCCGGACAGTATGGGGGTGCTACACGACGTGGTGCGCTGTGTGGGCTGCCGCTCATGCGAAGCGGCCTGCAACAGCGTCAACCAACTGCCACCCCCGGAGGAACCCTTCAAGGATCTGACGGTGCTGGACCAGAAGCGGCGGACCGACGCCAAGACCTATACCGTGGTCAACCGCTTCGAAACCGAAGCCCAGGGCAAGGTGCCCGTTTACGTCAAAAATCAATGCAAGCACTGCCTGGAGCCGGCCTGCGCCTCGGCCTGTTTCGTCAAGGCCTTCTCCAAGACCAAGGAAGGCGCGGTGATCTACGACGAATCGGTCTGCGTCGGCTGCCGCTACTGCATGATCGCCTGCCCGTTCGATATCCCCACCTACGAATACGACAAGGTGCTGACCCCGCGGGTGATGAAATGCACCCTGTGCCACCCGCGCCTGGTGGAAGGCAAACTGCCGGGCTGCGTGGAGGTTTGCCCCACCGAAGCGCTGTCCTTCGGCAAACGCGACGACCTGCTCCATATTGCGCGGGAACGCATCCGGCGTCAGCCGGATCGTTATATCGACCACATTTACGGCGAAAACGAAATGGGCGGCACCAGCTGGCTCTATATTGCCGGCGCCCCGTTCAGCGAACTCGGCATGCGCGAGGACCTGGGGGTGACGCCGGCGCCGGCGCTGACGGCCGGTGCCCTGGGCGCCGTACCCATCGTCGTCGGGCTTTGGCCCGTGCTGCTGACCGGCATTTACGCCGTCTCCAAACGCAAGGACAAAATCGCTCAGGAAGAACAGGTCGACGCGGTGGCCGACGCGGTCGCCGCGAGCAAGGAGGAGGCCAAGAGCGAGCTTGAGAAGGTCCTGGCCATGAAGGAAAAGGAGAAGGAGACGGCCATCAACATGGCGGTCAAGAAGGCGCTGGAGGAAGCGGCCAAGGAACAGGAGGAAGCGGCAGCCACGGCGCAGGAAGAAGCGGCGGCCGAGCCCCAAGACGATTCTGAACCGAAGCAAACGGAGGAGGATTCCTGATGTCCGATACAAAAACCACAACCGGCGGCAGCTTGTTCACCCCGTTCAACATGGTCGCCGGGTTGATTCTGCTGGTCGGCGGCATCGTCACCGTACTCCGGTTCACCGGGGGGCTTGAGGCGGTCACCAACCTGTCGGATAACAACCCGTGGGGCCTGTGGATCGGTTTCGATCTTCTGGTCGGCGTCGCCCTGGCCGCCGGCGGTTACGTCACCTCGGCCGCCTGCTACATCTTCGGCCTGAAACGGTTTCACTCGGCCGTGCGGCCGGCCATCCTGACCGCCTTTTTGGGCTACGCCCTGGTCGTCTTTGCGCTGCACTACGACGTGGGGCGCCCCTGGCGGCTGCCGTATCCCTTCATCGTCCAGCCGGGTACGACCTCGCTGCTCTTTGAAGTGGGCGCCTGCGTGGCCCTCTATCTGACCGTGCTCTTCGTCGAATACTCCACAGCCCCCTTGGAATGGCTCGGTTTCAAACGGGCGCGCAATCTCGTGGTCAAGCTGACCCTCGTGCTGACCATCTTCGGTGTCGTGCTCTCGACCCTGCACCAGTCTTCGCTGGGCGCGCTGTACGTGATCGCCCCCTCCAAGCTGCATCCGCTCTGGTACTCGAGCTACCTGCCGGTCTACTTCTTTATTTCCAGCGTCATCGCCGGGCTCTCGATGGTGATTTTCGAGGGGTCGCTGTCCCACAAGAATTTTCACGACAAGATGGACGCGACCCATTTGAAGGAAGCCGACGGCGTGGTCCTGGGCTTCGGCAAAGCCGCGGCCTTTGTCCTTTTCGGCTATTTTGTCATCAAGCTCGTGGGCGTGTCCGTGGACAACAACTGGCACCACCTGGCCACCGGCTGGGGGCTCTGGTTCCTGGTGGAAATGCTTGGTTTCGTGCTGCTGCCCTGCTACCTCTACGCGGTAGGCGCGCGGGACAAGAACATCAAGCTGATCCGGCGCACCTCGCTTCTGGCCGTTCTGGGCATCGTGCTCAACCGTTTCAACGTGTCGATGGTGGCCTTCAACTACCACTTGCCGTCCAGTGAGCGCTACTTCCCGCACTGGATGGAGATCGTCATCTCGCTGTTCATCGTCACCATCGGCGTGCTGGTGTTCCGGTTTGTCGTCACCCGGATGCCGATTCTTTACGAACACCCGGACTACAAGGATGCCCACTGATATCCATAGAAAGAGGTTAGACCATGGACGGTAGCATATTCACGTTGCAGGATTTCATGTATTTTACCAAGGCCATTACCTATCTGGTTATCGTGGCGGCCCTGATCGCCTTTCCCGCTTTCTGGCTTTTTCTGACCGACAGGGACGAATAATTTTCACTGGCGGGGCCGGCGTTTCCGCCGCTCGGCGCCGCCAGCGTCAACGAACCATTTTTCGTGCAAGGAGTCACCCATGTACGCATTTGTCACCGGACCGCTGGCATGGCTTACGTTCATCATTTTCTTTACCGGAATCACCTACCGGGCCGTCTGGTATTTTCGGGGGTTGAACTGGCAGCTCGACCGGGTCGCCTATAAAGAGCATATGTCCCACGGCATCAAGGGCGCGCTGCGCTCGATCGTTTTCTGGCTGATTCCCTTCGGGACCCACAGCTGGCGGTTTTATCCGTTTTTCACCATCTGTTTCTTCGCGTTCCATATCGGACTGCTGTTTACGCCCTTCTTCATCTACGGTCACAATGTTCTGCTGCAGGAGCGTTTCGGCTTCAGCCTGTGGAGCATGTCCGATGGTGCCGCCGATTTCATGACCTGCATGGTGCTCGTCGCGGCGGTGTTTATCATTCTGCGCCGCAACGCCCTGCCGGAGGTGCGCATCATCACCAAACCCTATGATTACCTGGTGATCGCGATCGCCGTGGCCCCGTTCGTGACCGGCCTGCTGGCGCGTCACCAGGTGGGCAACTACAATTTCTGGCTGATCACCCATATTTTGAGCGGTGAGCTTTTTCTGGTGTCGATTCCATTGACCAAGCTGTCCCATTTCATCGGCTTCTTCCTGACCCGGGCCCAGATCGGGATGGATTACGGCATCAAGCGCGGCGGTATGAAGAGCAAGGGATTGTCCTGGTAACCCATAACCATTATTTCCATAAGGAATTCGAGTCATGCCGGAAGGAAAACTCTGCAATACCCAAACGGTGGATACGGAAGAACAGCTGCAGGCCCTGCTCAATGACAAGAGCGGCAAGCAGTACTACCAGGAGATGAACCATCTCGAGGTCAACAGTGACGCACTCTGGGCCACGATGCAGAAAACCATGAAGTCGCGTCTGAAGACCTGGCTGGAGATCTGCGCCCACTGCGGCATGTGTGCCGACAGCTGTTTCTTCTACCTGGCCAACAAGAAAGACCCTGAGCAGGTGCCCTCCTACAAGATCATCAACACCCTGGGTGAGCTGGTCAAGCGCAAGGGTAAGGTGGACAACGCCTTCATGCAGATGGTCATGGATACGGCCTGGTCCAAGTGTACCTGCTGCAACCGCTGCGGCATGTATTGCCCCTTCGGCATCGATATGGGCATCATGTTCAGCTATACCCGCGGGTTGTGCTTCTCGCAGGGTTTCGTGCCCTGGGAACTCAAGATCGGCTCGGGCATGCACCGCATCTACCGCGCCCAGATGAACGTGACCACCGAGGACTGGGTCGACACCTGCGAGTGGATGGCCGAGGAGTACGAGGAAGACTGGCCCGGGCTCAAGAT
>JASJBQ010000080.1 GCA_030066455.1 Desulfobacterales bacterium | reverse complement strand
ATGGGGCCCTGCCGGCTGAACGCCAAAGCGCCCTACGACAAGGTGGGGGTCTGCGGGGCGACCATCGATACGATCATGGCCCGCAACTTCGCCCGCATGGTTGCCGCCGGCGGCGCCGCCCACACCGACCACGGCATGAGCATGCTGGACCTCTTCCGCGAAGTGGTCAACGGCAAGATTCTGGATTACGAGATCAAGGATACCCAGAAACTCGAGAGCGTGGCCCAGGAAATCGGGATCGAGACCGAAGGCCGCAGTGTCAAGGAAATCGCCACCGCGCTCTACGAGGAACTCGAGCGCACTTACACCCAGGTGGAGGGCGAGATTCCCTTTGCCAAACGCGTGCCCGAGAAGACCCTCGAAGTCTGGCGCAAAGAGGGCATCGTACCTCGCGGGGCCATGCGCGAAATCATGGAACTGATGCACCGCTCCCACATGGGTGTGGACCAGCACTATGAGAACATCACCAAACAGTGCAGCCGCACGGCTCTGGCCGACGGCTGGGGTGGCTCCATGGTCGCCACCGAAATCGCCGACATCCTTTTCGGCACGCCCACCCCGGTGGCCGTCGATGTCGACATGGGCGTTCTCAAGGAAGACCAGGTCAACATCATCGTACACGGCCATGAACCCAACCTGTTTGAATCCATGCTGGTATCTTCCCAGGACCCGGCTCTGGTCGATAAGGCCAAGGCGGCCGGCGCCAAAGGGATCAACCTGGTCGGCATGTGCTGCTCCGGGGCCGAAATGCTGGTACGCCACGGCATTCCCCACGCCGGCAACTTCATGTCCACCGAGACCGTGCTGGTCACCGGCGCCATCGACGCCTTCTGTGTCGATGTCCAGTGCATCAAGCAGGGCCTGGTGGCCGTGGCGGAGTGCTATGACACCCCGCTGTTCACCACCAACCCGCGCTGCAAAATCGAGGGCGCCGAGCATGTCGAGTTCCATGAGCACGATCCGCGCGAGTGCACGGATGCCATGATCATCAAGGCGATTAACCGATTCCAGAACCGCACCGCCAAGATCGAAATCCCCAAGAACACCGGCTCCGGCGTTCACGGCTTCTCGCACGAATACATCAACTATATGCTGGGCGGGACTTTCCGCAGTTCCTACGTGCCCCTGAACGACAACATCATCAACGGCCGCATCCGCGGCGTGGCCGGTGTGGTGGGCTGCACCAACCCGCGCGTGAAGCAGGACTGGGTCCACGTCGAACTGGTCAAGGAACTGATCCGCAACGACATCCTCGTGGTCCAGACGGGCTGCTCCCAGATCGCCCTGGCCAAGGCCGGGCTGACCACGCCCGAGGCCGCGCACCTGGCGGGCAGCGGGCTCAAGGAAGTCTGCGAAACCGTGGGCATGCCGCCGGTGCTGGGGTTGGGGGCCTGCGTGGACAACAGCCGAATCCTGATCGCCTGTGCCGAAATGGTCAAGACGGGCGGTCTGGGGGAGAGCATTGCCGATCTGCCGGTGGCCGGGGCCGCGCCCGAGTACATGAGCGAGAAAGCCATCTGCATCGGCCAGTACTTCGTGGCATCCGGCGTGTTCACCGTCTTCGGCGTGAGCTTCCCCATCGTCGAGGGAACCAAGTTCCACAAGCATCTCTTCCAGGGCCTGGAAGACGAGGGTATGGGCAAGTGGGGCTTCACCCCGGATCCGTACGAAATGGCCAAGATGATGATCGACCACATCGATGCCAAGCGCAAGGCACTGGGGATCGACAAGGCGCGTGAACGTGTCCTCATGGACATGGCCGACCGGCAGAAACTCTCGGCCTAACCCGCGTTACTCATCGTCGAACACAATCAGGCGGAGCCGCTTTCGAGCGCTCCGCCTTTTTTTATGGCCGTGTTTGGCACCGATTGATTTTCACGGAATAAGGTTCATATTGATTACAAAACTGTTTTTTCAAACCCCAGACGAACAGGTGAAACCATGATGACTTTGGAGGAACTGCGCAGCAACCACGACGTGATCGACGTCATCGACTGGAACATGACCCCCGAGGAGGCGGTCCGGCTCTATCTGGAGTGGGGCAACAACTGGGCCCGTGGGGACGGCTATGTGATCGCCTCCAAATCCGACTACACCACTTACTTCGTGGTCAACTGCTGGAGCAAACCCTATTACATCTATCTGATCCGGCGCAATTCGGACGAGGCCGTCGAACTGGCCCAGTTTGAACTGCCGGAGCAGTTCGAGCGGGATGTGTGCGAACTCAAAGGCGTCTACGCCCTGGACGATGACATCAAGGCTTGGCTTAAGAAAGAGCTGGGGGTGGCGAATTAGTGCCCGACCGGAATGAGAGATTCCGAATCCCTCCATGTCCAGCCCCGTTTTTCATAACAGCGGCACAGCCGTCGTCATGAAGCGATGCCCGGCGCGATATCGGCATTTCCCAGCGCGAGAGCGCTCGTCGGGGGCCGAAAGATGGGTTCCCAGGGGGAGACCCGGCGGTCTCCATGGTCAATCCGCCGGCAGGGCCTCGGGGTGGGCATTCAGGAAACGGTAGAGCGTTGCCCGACCGACACCCAGGAGGCGGGCGGCACGGGATTTGTTTCCGCCGGCTTTCTTCAGCGCAGCCTTCACCGTTCGGACTTCGAGCTTGCGTACCGGCCCCTTGCGCGGAAGATTCTCGAGCTGACCCTTGATTTCCATAGGGAGGTCGTCCACGGCCAGCAGCCGGCCATTGGACTTGACAAAGGCGAACTGGATGGCATTCTGCAGCTCCCGCACGTTTCCGGGCCAGGAGTAATCCATCAGCAGGGCCAGGGCTTCCTTGGCGATACGGAACGGGCTCTGGCCGTGCTTCATGGCCGCTTCCTGCATGAAGTGATTGGCCAGCAGGGGAATGTCGGTCTTGCGTTCGCGCAGCGGCGGGATGAAGATCGGAATCACACTCAGGCGGTAGTAGAGGTCTTCGCGGAAGCGGCCGCGACGGACTTCTTCCTTGAGATCCTTGTTGGTGGCGCTGATCACCTTGACGCTGACCGTCAGCGTCTTCTCGCCCCCCACCCTTTCAAATTCGCCCTCCTGAAGAAAACGCAGCAGTTTGACTTGCATGTTTTTGGACAGCTCGGCGACTTCGTCCAGAAAAATCGTGCCGCCGTCGGCCAGCTCGAAGCGGCCTTTCTTGTCGCGGATGGCGCCGGAGAAGGCCCCCTTGACGTGACCGAAGAGTTCGCTTTCGATCAGGCCCTCGGGCAGGGCCCCGCAGTTGATGGGAACGAACGGGGTGCCGGCCCGGTGGCTCTCGTTGTGGATGGCCGTGGCCACGAGCTCCTTGCCGGTGCCGGTGTCGCCGAAGATGTGCACCGGGTAGTCGTAGGCGGCCACGTCGCTGATCTGCTGAAAGACCTGCAGCATCTTGGCGTCGCGGCCGACGATATTGGAGAAGCGCGTCAGGTTGCCGGTCTGCATCATGAGGCGCAGCTCGTCGGTGATATCTTTGAAAGACGCCAGCACGCCCACGAAATCCCCCTTGCGATTCCGCATGAGCGTCACGGTCATTTCCAGGCGGCGTGACTCACAGGTTTTGGTGGTGATGTTGAGGGTGTATTCCTTCACGTCGGGGGCGCCGGGCGCCGGGGGGCTGTTGTCGCAGAACGAGCAGCGCTCGCCGCAGAAGGGGATCCCGAAGGCCTCGTGGCAGTCGCGGCCCAGAATCTCTTCCCGCTTGTAGCCGGTGATCATCTCGGCCTGGCGGTTGAAAAAGAAGATGCGCCGCTGCAGATCGTGGGCGATCACCCCCTCCTTGAGGTTGTCGAGGATGCGGGCCAGGTTCTCCTTGGGGGCCAGAATCTGGTTCAGGTCGATGGCTGCCATGGGCTTTTTCGGTCCAGTGCGCGAGGGTCACGAATTGCGGATAGGGTTAGCGCATCCTAGATGCAAAGTCAAACGAGAACCAAAATCAGATCAACAAGTTACAGTGCCGGGTTTCTTCCGGGGCGTATCGCCGGCCGGTCACAGCCGGCAGGGCAACGCACGGTTCAGCCGTATCCTCCGCGTATCGATGCGCACGTCGTAAGCCATGAGCTCGACCCCGGCGGCCACGGCGCGGCGCAGTCCGCGTCCGTACGCCGGGTCGATGGCGTCGGCCGGCTGGAAACCTTCGGCGTCCATGCGTTGGACGAAGATGAAGATGACGCTGCGGGATTGGGGGCCGACGTGGCGGGCGAGTTCCTGCAGGTGCTTGAGCCCGCGGGCGGTCACGGCGTCCGGGAAAAGGGCGGTTTGGTCCCTGACCAGTGTGCAATTCTTGATTTCGACATAGCAGCGGGCCTCCTCCGGCCCGGAGAGCATCAGGTCCACCCGGGTATTGGTTCCCAGGCGCACTTCGCTGCGCACCACCTCGTAGCCGCGCAGTTCGGGGATGGCGTTGCGGGAGACAGCGTGTTTGACCAGGCGATTCGGGATCAGGGTGTTGACGCCCACCAGCGAATCCGGCATGACGATCAGCTCCCAGGTGTAGCGGTATTTACGCTTGGGGTTGTCATGCGCCGATAGGTAGACGCGCCGGCCCGGCTCACTGCAGGCTTGCATGCTGCCGGTGTTGGGGCAATGGGCTGTAACCGTGCGGCCGTCGTCCAGCGTAACGTCGGCCAAAAACCGTTTATAGCGCTTCACGAGGGTGCCGGCGACAAGAGGCGGCCAGCTCAAGCCGTCCTGTCCGGTGGTGTCCGTGCGGATGGGTGTCGCGTTCATTGAGCCCCTGTGTTAAGCGTGGGGGCTTCGGATGTCAAGCACGCCGGACCTGCAGCGCAGGCCACCGGGGTTGTCAAACCGGATAAAATGATACAGATTGCCGGCCATGACCGCCCGATGCACACGGGCGCGACTGCAGCGGCAGGAAGGGGGCGATGGGGCCATGACGCCAATCCTGGAGGTTCGCCACCTCAGGAAGACATATGCCGATCTCGCGGCGGTGGACGATGTCAGCTTCACCATCCCGGCCGGGGTCTGCTTCGGTCTGCTCGGGCCGAACGGGGCCGGCAAGACCACAACCCTCGAGGTGATCGAAGATATTATTCTACCGACGTCCGGTGAGATCCTCTACAGAGGACGGCCGCGAGACCAGCGCTTTAAAAACGACATCGGCATTCAGTTCCAGCACACCGCACTGCTGGGCATGCTGACGGTGGAGGAAACTCTCAGGGTTTTTCAGTCCCTTTACCAGGCCCCCGAGGACCTGGAGCGCCTGGTGGAAGAGTGCCAGCTCGGGGAGTTCCGGCATCAACGGCACGAGAATATTTCCGGCGGCCAGCGCCAGCGGTTTCTGCTGGCATTGGCGCTGGTCAACAGGCCCCAATTGCTGTTCCTGGACGAGCCGTCCACCGGGCTCGACCCCCAGGCCCGCCACAACCTCTGGCATATCGTCAACACGGTCAAGGCCGCCGGTAAAACCATCATCCTGACCACCCACTACATGGAAGAGGCCCAGCAACTCTGCGATACGGTGGCTATCATGGATCACGGCCGCATCATCGCCCAGGGAACGCCGGAAGAATTGATCCGCACCCATTGCGAGGGGGCGTCCGTGGTGCTGCCGCGCCGCAGCGTGGCGGAGGCGGTGGAAAAACTCTCCCTGCCCCTGCAGGCCGAAGGGGAGGTGGTCCGCATCCAGGCCGCCAACATCGACGACTGCCTGCGCGAGCTGATGGCCCACCAGGTCGATCTGACGGAGATGGTGGTCCAATCGCCCAATCTGGAGCACGTCTTCCTTAACCTGACCGGCCGGCAGCTGAGAGACTGAAATGCCCATCAAACGCATCTGGGTCATGTTCAAGGCCCGCAATTACGAATTTTTCAGGGACAAGGCCTCCTTTGGCTGGAATTTCCTGTTTCCGTTTTTACTCGTGGCCGGCTTCGGCATCCTCTTCGGGGGGCGCGAGATCGCCGAATACAAGGTCGGGGTCTTTCCGGCGCCGGCCGGCACCCTGGAGGCTTCTGCCGTCGATATTCCCAAAGGCCTGCGCGACACCCGTTATCTGCATTACGTCGGGTTTGCTTCACGGGAAGAGGCCTTGGCCAAGCTGCGGCACCATAAAATCGATTTTGTCATCCAGTCCGGTCCGCCCCCGCACCACTACTGGATCAGCGACGGTTCCCCCAAGGGTTATCTGGTGGAGAAGATCTTCCAGGCCGGCCAGCTGCCACCGGAAGCCCTGCGCTCGGTTCTCAAGGGCCGTGTGGCAAGTAACCCCATCCGCTATATCGACTGGCTCTTCCCGGGCATCCTGGCCATGAACATGATGTTCAGCGCCCTGTGGGGCGTGGGCTACGTGGTGGTGCGCTACCGCAAGAACGGCACCCTGCGGCGGCTCAAGGCCACCCCGCTGACGGCGTTCGAATACCTGACGGCCCAGATGCTCTCGAGGCTTTTCCTGCTCATGTTCACCCTGGCGGTGGTCTGGTTCGGATGTGATCTGATTTTCAAGTTCAACGTGGCCGGCTCGCTGGTGGACATCTTCCTGATGTTTTTCGTTGGCAGCCTGAGCCTGGCCGCCCTGGGCCTCGTGCTGGCCGCCCGGGGGGTGAGCGAAGAGTTCACCACCGGGATTCTCAATTTCATCTCCTGGCCCATGATGTTCCTCTCCGAGGTGTGGTTCTCATTGGAAGGCGCCCCCGAATGGGTGCGCCAGGTGGCCCAGGGTTTCCCACTGACCCAACTGCTTCAGGGCGTGCGCAAGATCGCCAACGACGGGGCCACCTTGACTGGCGTGCTGCCGGAGATCGGTATCCTGGCCGGGATGACGCTCCTTTTTCTTTTGGCCGGGGCCTATCTGTTTTCCTGGGACTGACCGCCCCCTCCCTGAATGGCGGCAACGCCCTCCCCTCCGTCCGTCACCCGATTTTCATCCCGGGACACCTGCGTAAAGGCCCTGCCGGGCCCTCTCCATCGTATTGACGGCGGGGGCCTCCGCAGCCGGTCCCGAGGGGCTTCCGGTATAATGCAAACCCCCGAGGGTCGTTCAGCCTGGTAAACATCTTGCAGCCCTAATACGGACACGACGTGGATTCGACGGTCACCGCCAGGTACACTTTGGCGGCGTGTTTGAAGTAAATAATATTAATATCAACAGATTAGTTGACGAAACCGGGTAGACGGGCAATGCCGGCGCAGGAGGGCGGCTGTATCTAATCGTGCAAACGAATAGGGATAATCGTTTATTTTATTGGCCAGCAGGCAGGTGACCCATGCCGAATCCCAAATACGACATCGTTTTCGAGGGACGCTACGTCGAGGGAGCTGACCCCGCGCGGGTCAGAGCGCTCATCAGCGAAATTTTCAAGGTCGGCCGGGAAGATTCCCGGCGGCTGTTCTCCGGTCGCAGGTTCGTCATCAAAAAAGGCGTCGAACTGCCGGAGGCGCACCGGTTCAAGAACCTCTTGCGCAAGGCCGGTGCCGCCTGCCGGGTGGTGCCCCAGGATGTCATCCTGACGGATCCCCCTGATCCGCCGCCGGCTGCCACCGGGCAAACGGGTGACCGTGAAACGAAGTCCAACTCCGATGGATCGGAAACGGGCTCCGGAAGACAAGTCTCCCCCCCACCGGGAGACGCGCTGCGTCCTCGGGCCAAGGGGGGGGCAACGGGCAAGGCCGAGCGCGCCAAAGTCCTTAAGCGCGGGCCGGGGCGCATGCGTGTCTTTCAGGTGCTGCTTGTGGCCCTCGCGATTCTGGTCGCGGTGGGTTTTGCCGTTCCCTGGCATGGCGGCGGGCCGATGCCCACCGATGCCACCACCCTGGAACGTTTCACATCCGCCTACAAAACCGGGCTTCTCGACGTCGACATCGGACGGTCGCGCGCGATAACGCAGATCGGCGTCGCCAAGGAGGTCGTCGAAGACATGGGGTACGACTACGACCAGACGCTGCTTGCCTGGCGATTCAACCCGGCATTGTCCCGCGACCTGCGTCGACGGGCGATCGGCGACGATTACCTGATCGGCCCCATCCGGATTCAATTCGAGCTCGACCCGGGCGTGCTGCGATCGGTCCTGGACCCTGCCACCTATGCCGCGATGGAAGAGATCGAGGGGGTCGGCGACCATATTACCCTACGGTCCATCGAGATGCTTCGGGAGTGTGCCCGGGGAGAGGACAGGGTGCCCCACGAGGCCCTCACCGCGGGTCTGGGGAAATTTAATGTCCCGGTCGATCCGCGGTTCCCGGAGCTGTCCATCGAGGAAGCCTTCTACGGCCTGAGGTACAATGGCTTGATTCGGATTCACAAACAGCGGGCGTGGAATACCAAGTGGGTTGAACTCGAAATTCTGGACAGGGCGCAGATCGCCGACCAGGAGAGACGTTTGCGCTGGCTGGAGAGCATGCAGGCCCGTTACGCCACCAACTAACCAGGGTCGCTGTCCGGGAGGGCGTTAACCTCAGGGGCACAACGGCCGGGACAGCGAATCGCAAAGGCCGACGGTGGATACCGATGATCGGTACTGGTTGTTTTTAAAACGGTTTTCCACCGCCCGTTTCAGACGTTTTCCACTTCGAAGGCCTCATACCAGCTCTCGAGCAGTTTATCAGTGCGATTGCGCAGGCGCCGGGCAATAATCTCGGAAACCCGTTGCATGAACAGGTAGCCCACCTCGGGCGCCTGAGCCAGAACGGCCTTCAGCCTGCTGGCCTCGAGGGCGAACACGGTTGTCGGCTGGCTGCAGGTGGCTGTCGACGTCAGGCGGTGGGGGGCGCTGAGCGCCGACCAGGAGAATATATCCCCGGGACCGAGACTCTCGATCACGATTTCCTTCTCGATGATATCCACGTGTTTGCGGACATAGTCCTCGTACTGGACCTCGGTCCGCATGACACGGTCGTGGAACAGGATGCTCAACTCGACTTCGCCCTTCATCACGCCATAGAGGTGCGAGGCATCCTGGCCCTCCCTGAAAATGACCGCCTGCTTTTCATAATCCAGCGCCTGCGCCGCTTGGCCGATGTGATCCATGATGTCGCGGGGGATGCCGTCAAAGATCGGGAATGCCACCAGTTGGGAGATGGTCAGCATGGGCGCCTCCTTCAGATCAAACGTTGGGGTGGATGTTGAACCATGCGTCTGCGTTTCGAGGCCGAACAAATTCGCGTGTGCAAGCTGCCCGTAGGCGGTGGACCGCATCAAGAAACCGGGGTGGCAAAAGGATGAGGTGCCGAGAGAACCGCTGTTGTGTTGTTTTTTAATAGGCGCATATGAAAAACTTTGGCAAGTTTTAAGATGAAGTCGTAAAAAGTTTTCTTTGAGACGGTTTTCAAAAAAATTCGAGATACGGCGTGCGATTCTCAAGCATTGCAGCGTACTGACGGTACGCTGCAATGACGAGGGCTGAAGCGTAGCGCTTACAGCGGACGTTTACGAGAGCGTCAATACAGAAAATTCAGCTGGGCGATGGCATAGACAATGGCGGCTGCCCATATTTCGATGCGGCCGCGGTGGATGTTCAACCCTTCCGAAGCGGCGATCATTTCACACAGACGCAGGGCCAATCCGGTGTAAAGGTCGTGGAGCCGTTTATCCCCGAATGCGGTGTTGCGCATTTTGATCTGCGCAATCCGTTGGTCCCGTTCCTCGGCAGTTAGCCCTGTGCCCCTCCTGCGCAGGGGGCGGTCAAGTTTCAGCCGGCGGCGCACGTCGGCAATCATCGCCTTTTCAATGCCCGCGCGCTCCGGATCGTAGGCCGCCGTTCTTTCGGCATCCAGCAGCAGGGCTTCCACGGCTTGACGTCCATCAACGGTTCGAGCCGCCCGCTGGGGCGTTTGCCCGCCAAGGGCCGGTATCGCCGTATCGATCCAATCGTGCCAGTGCGCCCGCAGCATTTGCTCGAGATGATGCCGCACCGCCGGGTTTTCCATCAGGTCGTTTCCATCGGCCGGAGCATTTTCAGCCCTCATCCGCATGGCCTCGGCGTCGGTGATTTCATCCAGTTGGAATCTGGCCGCCGGGCCGAGACGTTCTTCAATCTCCTGTCTGATGGTTTCAGCCCGCCGGGCCGAGTTGTTGCAGATGCCCGTCACGCCGGACATGGCTTCCGGAAAGAACCACCAAGCAGTTCGCGCCCGAAGACTGTCGAGTTGCTGGGCGGTTTGGGAATACGGTCTGATCACGGACCATTTATCAGGCAAGTTGGGCAGATCGTCAGCGGCTGTCAGCCAATCAGTCGTGAGAGGCGAAAAGATTGCCCGGGAAAAATAATTTCATTCTGGCACCATAATAAATATTGAAATTTTGAGAATGTCCCTGTTATTCCTTTTAGTGATGTTTTGAGCCTTGTCAGCTATATTTTAGGGGGTAAAGAGGACGCGTAATGAAACAAACGTTAGCATTGGAGACCGAATACGATGACGACCAAGGAAAAATTGACAGCACTCGAAATAGCGAAGATTGCCTGTAACATCGAAAATGATGGCTCCGATTTTTACCGGGCGGCGGCTGAAGCCACCCAAGACGATAAAGCCAAAAAGCTTTTCAATGACTTGGCCCAGAAAGAGATCGAACATTCAAATACCTATCTCCGCATGTTTAATGAGATCAACGAGAGAACCGGCGGCGACGCCATCAACCCGGGCTATCTTTTCGACGATTCCCTGACCGGGTATCTCAAGGTTATTTCGGATGGAATGAAATTTCCCCGCGGAGAAGCGGCAAAAAAGTGGTTTGCTCAACCACATGAAATCAAGGATATTCTCCAATTTGCCATCGAAGCGGAAAAGAACACGGTTCTCTTTTTCATGGATATCCTGTCCCATGAAACATTTGGCTACAGCAGAGAGCTTCTCGAAGGAATCATAAAAGTGGAGAAGTCTTATATCGTCGAGTTAAGCCATTTGATGAAAAATTTGAAATAAGGAAAAACCCATGCGATGCAAAATCGGCAGGGCTTTGGGCGTCCTCCCGGCCGTGCTGCCTGCAGCGGGAATGTCTGTATCGGGAATTGAGGAGACGCCCATGAAAATATGCGTAATTATTGGGAATTTCCTATTCAATCGTCTCTGTTACGATCGGGATAAAATCATCACGCGCGTCGCTGAATTATCGCCCGCGTCGCCTACCGGGTAGGGCAATTGTTGCAGATGCCCGTCACGCCGGTCATGGCTTCAGGAGAGAACCGCCAGACGGTTCGCGCCCAAAGTCTGCTATGTTACCGAGCGGTCAGCGAATACGGCATGACCATGGTCTACCTGTCACACAATTTGGGCATATCCTCAGCGGCTGTCAGCCAATCAGTCGTGAGAGGCGAAACGATCGGCCGGGAGAATAATTTCATTCTGGGGCCAGGCTAATAATTGAAATCTTGAGAACGTACCTGTTATTCCCCATCTTCTTGGAGCGTTGCCGCCGGAATCTATCTGGCAGGCGTTCCATGTCATCATTAGCCGCCGACCTTGGCATCGGTGTGTCCGCCTTTTCCCAGAGCCTTAGACGACCTGGGGCGCAGATGGAAACAGACCTGCATTCAATAAACCGGTACGAGCGGGCGGAGAGTGTACTAAACGAAAGTCAATAGTGAAGGTTTGACCCCTCTTGTGTTAAAGTCAATAGTGAAGGTTTGACCCCTCTTGTGTTTCCCCTCTTGTGTTTAAAGGGATTTTATTTCTCTTGACATCGCATCCCGGTTTTTTGTATCTGTTTCAATAAACATCCGATCTACAATTTCAATAAACATCCGATTCTACAATTTAACTTTCGAATTCCCTTTTTTACTGTTTCATCATCTGTTCGACTGCTGACGCGATTTGTCCGCTTTAATCCGCTGCGCGAAGCCTGCCTTCCTGATGTATCGATCGCACATTTTCGACTGAGTTGACGTTCACCGTTGCATCTCTCTCTACTGCCTTTGTTGCGTCTGTCCAAATAAGCCTGAAGACGACAAATGTCTATAACCATTCTGGATGATTGGAAGGAGGTGATGTTTCGGGAGAAAGCAAGACCACGTGTGCGGATGCCCCTATATCCGCCCCCGATCGTTTCCGACCGAAATTCAGAAAAATGGCTGTGCCACAAAGGCGATCCGCAGGGGCCATTGGAATCGATCATCGTGCAGTGCAAGCCATAAGGAGATTGGATCATGGAACAGAAATATTTAGCGCTTCGTTATGAATTTTGGCATGAAATATTAGACCGCAAACATTGGGTCATGTATCTTTACCCACCGTCTTTCGATCTCAGAGAAATGAAAGAGCTGCTGGCCGGAGGACGGATGAATCCGGTTTCCTCGGCTATAGAGGAATATACAAAAGCATACATGGTTGAAGGAAAAGAGCCGCCCGTGGCCATTGCGGGCGCCATCAAGAATTTTGCCGATGATATCGCCTGCGGACGTGAGGTTGTGGTCAGGGCAGGTGATTACATTGCAATTAACAATTTTCTGCGTGAACAGGGAAAAGCGGGTGTTTAATACCTTGTATCTTGCACGCCTCGGAGACTTTCATCTGCAAGGCATGCTAGGGTAACAGCAGTCCAATGATAAACCGTTTCAAATTGATGAAAAGCAAGGGGCACCATGACAAAACCGTTTGAAAGCTTTCCCTTAATCATCGGTTGGGAGTTGACACTGGAATGCAACCTTCGTTGCCGGCACTGTGCGTCGTCTGCCGGCACTCCCCGTGCCAATGAGCTGACATTGTCCGAATCCCTGGCAATCTGTGATCAATTCCCCGCCCTGCTTGTTGCAGAAGTCGTCTTTACGGGTGGAGAACCGCTCGTCAGCGCCCATTGGGAAGCCATTGCGAAGCATCTGGCCAAGCTGGGTATCCGCGTTGGCATGGTTACCAATGCCACACTGCTCAATGAGAAGACGATAACCCGGTTGACGGATTCCGGGGTGAAAGCCCTGGCTATCAGTTTGGATGGCGAAGCGGATACGCACGACTTCATGCGCGACATCAAAGGATTACACAAACGCGTATTGACAGGCATTGAACTCGCTTTGGAAGCCGGGCTGATTGTGACGGTAATCACCACGGTCAACAAGCGCACCGTCGGAGAACTGCATGCGATCCGCCAGCGCCTGATGTCTATGGGAGTCAGGCGCTGGCAGCTTCAACCGGTATTCGGTTTTGGGCGCATGCAAGAATGCAAAGCGTTCCTCTTGAGTGAGACGGACTACATCGAACTTGGGAAATTCATTCAATCGGCAAAATTGGATGGTCGGGGGCAGTTGGAGATCCTTCCGGCAGATGGCGTTGGCTATTTTTCCGAATTGGATGTCGATGGTCCGACGTGGAGAGGTTGCAGCGCAGGTATTACGACTTGTGGCATCATGAGCGACGGGAGGATAAAGGGCTGCCTTTCCTGGCCGGATGATTTGGTAACTGGCGACCTGCGAAAAGAGGATCTGTGGGATATCTGGTTCAACCCGGATGCGTTTTCTCAAACCCGGTATTTCAGCAACAAAGACCTCAAGGGTAATTGTTACGGTTGCGAAAAGGGAGAGCTCTGCAAAGGCGGGTGTTCAGCCATGTCCCTTTCCGAAACCGACCATTTTCATGCCGATCCCTATTGTTTCCGCTCAATCATGAATCGAAGCGCAAGGCCGGCGGAAAAGCTCTCCGCGTAGGTGTGTTCCTTGCGGAGGGCGATGGGGCGGAAGGCGGCTGGTGATGTTGACGCGAGAAGTAATAACGCCCTTAATTAATTAACTCGACGCGACGAAGCCATCTTGATACACGATGATGCATGCCGCGCCAGTCCCGCATAGACGCTCCCGGGGCCTTGCATCATATCATCGTCCGTGGCATTGAACGCTGCAAAATCTTTCGCGATGATGACGATCGCCGCGATTTAATCAAGCGCCTGGGCGGCATTCTGGAAGAAACCGCCACTGCCTGCTACGCCTGGGCCCTGATCCCCAATCACTTCCACCTGTTGCTGCGAACCGGCAACGCCCCGATTGCCACCGTGATGCGCCGCCTGCTGACCGGGCATGCCACGCGTTTCAACCGCCGCCACCGCCGCCATGGCCACCTTTTCCAAAACCGTTACAAATCCATCCTG
>JASJBQ010000079.1 GCA_030066455.1 Desulfobacterales bacterium | reverse complement strand
GGATGCAATCCCCAGGAGACCAGAGAAGAGCAGGAAAGCCGCCGGCGGCAGCGGCGCGGGTGTGGCCGAAAATGCGATTTCACCCATGGATGCACCCCAAATTCCCCCACCTTTCCCGGTGACATCTAAATAGACAAATTGCCCCCCGTAAGTGCCTGGCTGATCAAACGTTAAGTTAAAAATTTCAGCTTGATCGGTTGTATCGCTCGGGGTGAAATTCCAGGTCGTCGTGGGATCGTTGCCAAACCAGACCGTGAAATTCGAGATGCCAACCATATTCTCATCCCAGAGCGCAATCCGATTGATATGATAATGGTCTCCAAGGTCATATCTTATAGTGGCTAGCGTCCCACCACCTGAAAGCCACTGATCGGCAATACTGTTACTGTGCGATGGCCCGCCGGCAGTATATTGTCTTTCATTTTTTGTTTGGAAGACCGCATCCCAGGGGGTGAGATTTGCTTCGTCGGTGCTCCAGTTCCCGCCTGTAATGCCGCTTTGATTAATCGTGTTGCCGATGTCATAGCCCCCCATCATACTGCTGCCACTTAATAGTTCAGCACTCTCCGGGCTGAGCACAAAAGGGGAGGCCCATGAAGGTGGTGCGGCAATCAGAAACAGGAGCAGGAGGCCAAGAGAAACTGATTTGATGTTCATGTTCTTTTCCTTGTGAATCGATCAGAATAGCTGACAAAAATGGGCACACACCGATAACCGGAGTCGCAATCATACAATCGACCAGCAATAACGGTGCCATTTAAGTCTTGAAGGAAATGATGAACATCATTGGTGACTTATAGGTAACACCGAGTGTATGCAAAAGGGCATACATGACAAATTTTGTCAGTTGTGTGACAAATTTTGTCATTATTAGTGCGTCATCTCTGTAAAGATGGTTGTCATTTATTGCCTCACCTCCCGGCAGGCGGCCCCCCGCGCTGTTGGGTCAGCCGATTTCCCCTTTGGTTTCCGGCCTTGATCGGGCATGTCCTTGTCACCAATGCGTTTTCCTGATAAAAAATCAAAATGGGTCGAAATGGCGATGCCGGCTTGGCCCCAGTGAAAGATTCGCCGCGACCGAGCGGCAAGGTAACAGCGCCCGCCACCCGCGACGGGAGGGCAACATGCCAGCGCGCTTGCGCCATGTCAAAATCAAGATCGCCTCCGGTCTGCAGTCGGTCAATGCGGCTGCCATGGACGGGCTGCAACGGTTTCAGCAGCGCTACCGGTCGGCCAGCCTGCGCTTCAAGATCACTTTTTGCGTGGTCATTCTCCTGACGAGCACCTCTTTTGTCCTCTCGATCATGACCGTTCAAATCATGAACAACTACATCCTTAAGGAAATCACCAAAAGAGGGGAATCCGTAGGCAAGAGCATTGCGGCCTCAGCCGGCTATAATCTCCTGGCCAAGGATCTTCTGGGCCTGGACAATCTGGTCTACCAGGCCAAATCCGCCAACAGCGACATGCTCTATGTGGCCATTGTCGACCCGGAAATGAAAACCATCGTCCACAGCGCCGCCGAAATGATCGGGGAGACCCAGCCCTTTGCCCGGGGCCGGCTGTTGAGTGAAGCGGCCGACGGTACCCTGATTACCGAGCTGACCAGTGCATCGGGGAGTATCTTCGAAATCCTGTGTCCCATTGTCTTTATGAACAAACCCCTGGGGCGTGTGGTCATCGGGATGGACAAGTCCATCCTGCTGGAAGCCCAGGACAAGGTCAGGCACATGGTGCTGGTCGTCTTCGGCAGCATCGTGATTCTGGGGATCTTTATCAGCTCGTTTCTGGCTTCGTTTCTGATCAAGCCCATAAAAGAACTGTCGGCCGGGGTTGAGGAATTGAAGCACGGGAGCGCCAAGAATCCCCTCAAGGTCTATTCGCAGGACGAACTGGGCCGGCTGACGCGACGCTTCAATGAAATGACGGCTTTGATTACCGAACAGCGAGGCAAACTCACCTGTTATGCCCACGATCTGGAGGAAGCCTACGTTTCCATGGTCAAGGTCGTGGCGGCGGCCATCGATGCACGCGATTCCTATACCCATGGACACTCGGCCCGGGTTGCACGGCTATCGCTGGGTATGGGCAGGCGACTGGGCCTGTCCGATTCCGAGTCGAAAGATCTTGAAGTGGCTTGCCTGCTCCACGATGTCGGCAAGATCAAGACCCCGGACGTCATCCTGCTCAAAGCCGCCAAACTCAATCCGGAGGAGTTCAAGGAAATGATGCACCATGTGGAGTACGGCGCATCCATACTCAGCTGGGCACCCTCGCTGGCCAAATACATCCCATCCACCCGCCATCATCACGAATGGCACAATGGTAAAGGCTATCCCGACGGTCTGGTGGGGGACGATATTCCGCTTTTTGCCGCGATTATATCGATTGCCGATGCCTACGACGCCATGACCTCGGACCGGCCCTACCGCAAAGCCATCTTCAAGGAGGAAGCCCTGCGCCGCATCGAGCGCATGGCCGGAACCCAGTTCCGGCCGGATCTGGTGGCGGTTTTCAAGGACGCGCTGGAAGCGGAACGCGATCGGACGGCACCGCTGGCGGCCGCCGGAGCCGCCGGATGATGGATCGCGGCAGACTAAAGGCCGCCGCGCTTGCCTTGATTCTGACCACGCTGGCGGCCTGCGCGGATACGCCGCAACGGATCTCGTCCCGACCCCGTGACGGGCCGCCCCCCCCGGCCGCAAAGAAGCCGCCTGACGCGCGCCAAACCATCGATCGGGCCCAGCGCTACATGCAGGCCGGCGATTACCAGAAGGCCATCGACGCCTACCATGCCGGCTACCAGCGCACCCCCCGCGATACAGGATTGGTGGCGTCCTACACGCAGAGCGTGACGCAGATGGCCGCCGCCGCCGACCAGGCACTGGAGCGGGGGGCGGCTGGTGATGCGGGCAAGACCTACGCTACCCTCTTGAAAAACTTCTTGCGCTTCGAGGGGTTCGAGCCGAAGCTACCCTTTTCCCGCAGCGACCTGGAAGCAAAACTGGAAACCTGCAAAAAGACGCTGTTCAAGCAAGGATTCCAGGCCTACCGCCAGGGTGATCTCAGCCGTTCGATTGCCCTGTGGGAAGACCTTCTGGTCCTCGATCCCCAGAACGCCGAAATCAGGGCGGCGTTGCGAACCGCCAGGCTGCAGCAGAAAAACCTGCAGGAAACCGAATAGTCGGCGCGCGATCACCAACCAAGGCGGTTCGTCCTGACTAAGGGAGCAAAAAGGAAAATGAATGCCGTCAATTCAATCCTGCAACCTGAGCAACGTCAATCCATCGACGCGATTCTGAAGATCCACGGCGATCTCGACTACAAGTGGATCGATCCCCCAAAATTCATCGTAGCCCAATGGGTGCGTATGAAGTGCATGTTCGGTTTCGATATCAGCGTGCGCACGGACTACGACCAGAAGATGGACCGCTTTGCCTTCCTGATGATCCGGTGACTTTCGATCGGGTTGCCCAACTCGGGTTTAGCGCGCGGTGAAGTGCGTTTTATCCCTGACGACGCTTTCTTCTGCCTGTGGATCGGAGGAGCCGGCTGCGGGGGGCGGTTTGGGCCGGGTGAGGGTTAATCCATGTCGCGCCGAACAAACGCTTTTTTCTTTGCGCAGAGAAGACCGCAGGCGCATGCAGACATCGGCGACCCTGCATGGCCATCCGGAGTTTAAAAACACCGCCACGATTGCCAGCGGACCCATCGTCAAGCGCTAGATGAATGCACGCCCCTTTCTTGGGCTCCGGGTGCTTCTCTTCCCGGGGAGATACGAAGCCGCATCATGAGCGCGGATAGGTTTCGATATCGACGCCGAATTTGCGGTTTTTCAATTGGGCATCGACGTTGAGGTAGCGATTCTTGTGCCAGACGATAAAACGAACCTGAGGATCGCTGCTTCGATCCCTGAAGACTTCGTATTGTTGGAGGTTGTCTACCCGGTAGCCGTCAATGGCCACGACAATGTCGCCATGTGCCAAACCATATTCGCGCAATTTCGAACTCGAAGACAGAATGATGACGCCCTTCTCGGGCTTTTGACTGAAATCGTCAAGAGCGGCCTGGCGCATTCCTTCCGGGAAGAGTTGTGCCGTCAGTTTTTCGAGTTTGGTTTGGTATTCAGGCTTTTGGGAATTGCGTTCGTAAAAGTGAAAGAGGGGGCCAACCTGGTCGTAGCGTTCACTGTTGCGACTAAAATACTCTTCGGCCCCGGAAAGGTCGCCGGATTTTTCAAGAAGTCCGGCCAGGGTCTTGAGACCTGCGGCCGAATAGACTTTCGCGGCCCTCTGGGCCAAGGCGAACGCCTCCTGTTCACGTCCATTGTCGTAGTAGTAATTAACCAGCCATTTACAACTGTTTGAAATTCCAACGGTGTCCTTCGAGAGCGCAACGCCGTTTTCGTAGGCCGCTACAGCTTCAGTTTCTCTTCCCAACTCGACAAAATGATCCCCCAGATCGAAATAGTAATCTGGGTCCTTTGTGCTAATCTTGCGTGCTAATGCGATGTACTTTTTTGGCGCCTTATTTTTGTAGCGCTTGGCCACTTTTTTCATGGCTTTAAGATTGTAGGCCGGAAGGGGATCAAAAATGTCTGCTAGCTCGTCACCATTAAGCCTTCGCTTAAGTTCAACATGCTCGGCATATTCATAGGCAATGGGCCAGTCGTAAGGCGCCTGCTGATGGCCTTCACGGTATAGTTGCCCAGCTTTGGCCCGCAGATTCCTAACGCCGTGGCATCGACGGTAAAGATTAAATAACGTGCCTTGCGGTAATCCGGGTTTGAACCAATGGTTCAAATTGGGTATCCCGGATGGGTAGGATGCCAGATCGGAGCGATGATTAATCCAACTCCAGGCCCAGACGTTGTAGGTCTGCGGTCGTTCTACCAGAAGCAAGCGGCATTCATCCATAGCCTTTGTATACGCGGATGCATTGCGGGTATAAATCCTAACAAGCACCGGAAAAAGGTGCAGGTCGCCAAAATAGGTTTGCACTTCTTGAAAGAATGCATCAGCCTTCTTCGGCATCCCCAGATATCTATCGTAGAAGTGCCTTTCGTCCGATATGCGATGCATGAGGTGTCTCTGAAAATACCCAGCCCATTCGCCATCGCCGATGACATCGATGGACCACACACCGTAAGCATTGGAGTTAAAACACCCCCCTGGTGTTCGGTTCAGAAACCGGATCAAACGCTCATGGCTGTTGAGGATTTCGCTGTTCTTGAAAACCGTCTGCATGGCATGAATTTCGACTGGGATGGCGTTTTTGGCGAACCGATGACCGCTCCCGACACTGTAGACGTATTCTGTCGCGATGCGCGCTGCTTCCACATATGGAATTTGATGGGCCCCTTTGGCTGTAACCCATTCCAAAGCATGATCGACCGAGATCGAGGCACATAGCGATCGGTAGTACATCATCTTTTCCAGGAGGCTCATTTCTGTTTCTTGGGATAGATACCGCCAATCCAAAGTGGCTCTTGTCTTGAGGGCATTCGACCACGATGCAAGTGAACGCTGACCGGTTTTGCGGGAGGAAATTTGGTCGATTACATCTAAATTCGTCAGGGCTGCATTTTGATTGCCAAGTATCAAGTTTTGAATTGCCAACGCCAGACGATAAGTCAATCGTTCGTGATCGGCGCTATCGATGGTTTTCGCCAGGGCCATATGGGCTGTCATTCTATTGAGAATGGGGCGCGTATCGGAAAAAAGACCTGCTGATTCACGCAAGGATAGCGTACCTAATAGCATCGCGGCGTCACTATGGTTGGACCCATCAAGCATATTCGCCTCGAGGCGACTAGAAATACGCAAGTTCTCTTTTTGAATCGTTTCGAGATCTGGCCGCAGGAGGGTCTCCAAAATAGCGTTTTCGGTATCAGCGGTCGATGACGTCGGTTTCGGGTCGGCGCTCACAGCCCTCAGCGCATGGAGCGCATATTGAACATAGACTTCGGGCGACCAGATGTGCTGCCCGCTATCGAGCTTGAGCGTCGTTTGAAAACGGGCGGGAATCATGGGAAGTTGGGTGGTCACCCGGACAGGGAAGATATCGGTGGGGGTCGAGGGTTCGATCGCTACGCTGACATCATCCACATCGAACTGGTACGGATATCGAGAATAACATACCATGTTGGCAATATCCGTGAGGATCGCGTGGAGAATCCATTCGCTTTCGACCCGAAAGGGTTTGGTAGCGACAGGTTCGGTTGATGTTTTTTCGCGGTTGTCGGCTGTGGTCGCTGAGCAGCCTTGGGACAAGAAAATCGCGAGTGTCAAAAAAAGGGAGATGAGAACAACACGCCCAATACGATGAATCGTGGCTACCGCACCTATCATAGCTTGCCTTTCGATCGCAGTTGAACTTTCCGGAATCTTGAATCAAACCAATCGTGGTAGAAATCTGCTGTTTTTTAATACGGTGCGGTATGTTCTTCGCGAACAGGCTTAAATTTAGGCTAAAAATTAAAAATTTGCAATACTTTTGTCTTCCGAAGCGAGCGCTTGGCAAGACCGCAATCAGTGAAAAGCGCAGTGGCCCGGTCAAGGGCATGAGGCGCGATATTAATTGCCGGAAAGTCGTCCTTTACGGACCGTTGGGCGTCAGCGCATGGCGTATCAACGCCACGCCAGAGATTGTCGTTGCGCCTCAGGGTTAATCGGGGAACTCCCCGGGAGAAGAAACGGTTCCGATGGTGGTCCAGCCTGGCGGTCCTGAAGAAAGTCGGATGCAGGCAAGGCGCGCCGGAATATCCTACGGGCGCACCGACGCTTGGGAAAGGCGTCGAATGTCTACCCCGCCTGCTCCATTCAACGGGATGGACGCCCGGTGGTTCCTCGCTTCGATAGTGGAAAACCCGCCACCCGGTTTTTCAGGCTCGCGGCGAGGTGTTACACCACGAGCCGCATGCTGCGGACGATATTCTCGAACTGGTCCTTGTCGCGCGCGAAGTAGTGGCGCTCGGGCGCCATGTAGCGCACCAAATAAAACCAGTCGTTTTGCATGAAGCCGTAGAGTATAGCCCGGTAGCGCAGCCCGTCGTCATCCTTGAACCTCACCTCGGAGCGGAAGGCCTGATGCCCGGCGACCTGGGCCGGTTTCTTGCTGAGAACTTTGAAAGCGGCGCGGTTGGGGTTTGAGGCCATGTTGTCGTGAATCACGCCCGCCTGCTCGATGGGCAGCATCCCCGGTTTGAACTTCTTCTTGGTGTATGTGAGCTCATCATCGACGTGGACCGCGGCCACGATGACATTCTGGAGCAGAACGCCGTCGCGCGTCACGAGCAGAACATCTTCCCGGCTGTTGAGCATCCAGCCCTCGGGCAGGGTCAGCCGGACATTCTGCGAGGGCGAGAAATGTTCGGCCGTCGGGGCCGGTGACCAGGGGCGTTTGATGCACCCGGACAACAGCAGCATAACAGCGATAACCAAAACTATTTTGCGCATGGTTTTTCCCCTATTTTAATTGGCGGATATATTCCAGGATGAACTCCCGATCCATGGCATGCGGCGCCCACTTGAGATAGGACTCAAAAGCCCGGCGGGCCGCCTTGCTGTCTCTCGCGCTCATGTAGACAATGCCCATGGAACGGTAGGTTTCAGCGTGCCGCCGGTCGAGTTTGGTCGCCCGGTTAAAAAGATCGAGCGCTTTCCTGAGATCGTTTCCGTCGTTGCGCTGGCGGTAGACTTCTCCCAGCAGGTAATGCGCCCGGCCGCTGCGGGGGTAAATTTGCAGATAACGCTGAATGCCTTTTGCGGCCTTGGCGTAACGGCCCGCCTTCAGGTCCAGGCGTGCGGTTTCGTAGATGGCCGACGCCACCGCCTTTTCATACCCCTTGCGATTGGTGACACCGCCGGTCACATCGCCCCTGGCGGCGATACAGGCTTGATAGTTGGCCTGCCGGTCCGCCAGTTTGGGGTGACTGCCGAAAAAGAAAGGCTCCTCGTGATTTTCCGCTTCCATTTCCGCCATGAGATGCGCGAACAGCTTGGGCGCTTCCCGGGGGTCGTAGCCGGCGGCCGCCATCCATTCGAAGCCGACGTTGTCGGCCTCGGTTTCGAGATCCCGCGAATAGCCCGAGACGGACGCCATGGTGCCAAGCTCGCCCAGGGCGGTGGAGAGTTCGCCCACCAAGGGCACGCTGCCCAGGGTAGCCTTGAAAGAGGCCAGCCCGGCGGCCTTGTTGCGCATGTTGAGCCGCTCCCGCAGCAGGTGGCGGTGCGTCACGTGGGCCATCTCGTGGCCCAGGAGGGTGGCCAGCTGGGCCTCGTTTTCCATCCGCGCCAGGATGCCGGTGTGGACGTACACCTTGGCGTTGGGGTAGGCGAAGGCGTTGCAGTAGGGATTGTTGATGACGATTATTCTGATGTCGACTTCACGCTTGGCCTCTTCCGGCAGAACCTTCATGGCGACGGCGTTCAGATAGCGCGTCAGCTTTGCATTGTCATAGATCATCTCGCTGTCGGCCAGACGCTGCTGCTCGCGCTCACAGGCGCGGTTGATCCGTTTTTCCTCCGGAAGCTGCTCGTAGGCACCCGAGGTGACCGGCTGAATATTCGTCGAAGCGCAACCGGCGAGCAGGGCGGCCGCCAGTAGCAGCGCGATGGTCCTGGGAATCATGACTCACCCTCCTCGAAGTCCTCGAACGTATCGCGCACGAAGCGGATGGCCTCCTCGGAATCGCGCAGGTCGTAATCGCCGGCATTCCACTTGAGCGCGAACCAGAGGACATCGCCGCGGGCGTCGGTCAGGGTGACCTCCAGAAACGTCATGCCGCCCATCTGCCCCTGGCTGAAAGGATTGAGAGCCGCCACCACGCCCAGCGCCTTGCGGCCGGAGGTGGAAATATTGTCCTCGCCGCGGATGATCAGCATCCCGTCCACCCTGTAGGCCTTGAGCAGTTTGTCGACCGAACCCACGGAGTAGTCGAAATGCTCGATCCGCTGCGGAAAGACTTCGAGGTTGCCCGGCTGATAGATCGTGTGGTCGTAGATGCTGCTCATGACGGCCAGATGCAGGTCCCTGACCTCGTCGACGGTCTTCCGATAGCGGGTCTTGGGGTCGAGGATCTTCAACTTACGGCCTCTGGACGCCATCTCGGTCTTGACCGCTTCGATCACGATCCGGCGCGCCTGCTCACTCCATTCGGGCATCTCCTCCTTGACATCGCCCGCGCTCAGTGAATTGACCGTGATGTCGGGCGTCAGCAGCAGGACGGATTGCAGTTCAGCGGCTCTGGCGGCCCGCTGTTCGTAATTGCTGGGGATTCCCCCGCTGGTCGCGCAGGCCGTCAGGGAAAAAAGAGACAACATCGAAAGGCTAAGGATTAATTTTTTCCACCTAGGCGGCATTTTCCAACTCCTTTCGTCACTTTGATGCCCATCGATCGATGATGAAATGCGATCCAGGTCATGCGCGGCACGAAGCCTTTTGATTTCAGGATCAGGATCGGCAAACACGCCCTAGGGCCACTTCGGCCAATGGGGCTCTTTCGGGGCCATGCGCTGCAGTTCAACGGGGAAGATGATGAGAGCGGTGCGGGTGTCTGCAAGCGGCCATTGCATTGCGTTACCGTGCCTTCCCCTAAAACTAAATGTGCTTGGGGAATGTCGTGGACCGATAACTCGACTGGAATGGTTCGCAAGATGCATACCAGCCCCTGCCCTAAGGAAAACACCAATATTTAGAGCTACATATGACGAGCGGGCACTAAGATGACGTGTCGGGTGCCGTATATTGTCAATCGGGGTGACAAAAAACGGCATTTTTTGCATGCCTGGGAACTGCTTTCAGGGATCAGGGGGGAAATCCCACTATCTGAAATCTTGAAGGATATCGGATGCCCCCTCCGATCGCTGCCGGATGGGAAAAGGCTTTCACGGCAGGGGTCGAAGGCTGGAAAAGGGGACTTGCGATATGGCGCTTATATATGCGCGCACCTTCCGATAATCCTCGCGCGCCGGTTCCACGAAAAGGGCCTGAGCGCGGAAGCGGCCCGGCACTCCATCGACCGGCTGTTCGCCAATATGGCTACAAGGGCGTTTCCTATGTAATTTCAAGCCGTTTAAATCCAAGTTCAGTGAACGTGGCCGATAGGCTTGGCTTTGTCTTGCGGAACAAGATGGATATCAGGATGTTCCTGCCCGATCCGGCCCTGGCGCGCGACGTACCAAGGAGAATTTCGGGCAAGGGATGCATGCTGCTTTCATGGACTGTTATTATCTGTCTCGGGAGTGTTAGATTGCGAACCGGACCGAAGGCTAGCCTCGGCAGGTAAAACGCGCGGGCCCCTGATATTGAAATCAATCCCCCACTTGCTGCAGCAACCAAAAACAGCTGTGATGTAAAGGCTTGATGCTTATCGGATCATTCAACGGTCAATAGGCTGGCAAAAGTCGAGACCTGTCGCCGATCTCTCATTTCGGTGGGGCGGCTGCGGATTTTGATCGTTCAGTCCCCAGTCGTAGGGCTCGTAGCTGATGGTATAGCGATCCCGGACCTCTTGGAGCGCTTTCGACCGCTCGGGAGGCAGGTAAAGGGCGATATAATCCAAGAGGCTGGCTCGAAGCTCTGGAAATTGCGCCTGATACCATTGGGTGAAATCTTCATGGTACCATTCGAATATGGCCGAAAGGTGGATGGTCCGGTTGGCGTGATCGATTCTGAAATTGCGCTGCTCGGCCAGAAAACGACGGGTTTCGTGGTCAAGCTGCCGGTTCAGGGTTCGGGCCTCAAAGGACCGTTGCGGCAGCCGCGGACAGCCCAGGGAGGCGCAGTTAACGGCAAAGTGAATGCGCGGATCGCCAAAGCGCTCACGAATCACCTTGTTTTCCAGATAATAGAGGCTTGTGGTTTTGCCGCCAAAGGCAAGCCGCCGGAAGAAGAAAAAGCCGGCCTGATCCGACATGAAGAAAAAGAGCCAGGGCTTTTGGACTTCAAGTACACTTGCAATGGGGTAGTAGGTCGTCACGATTTTAATCGCACCGGCATTGTAGGCATTGATCCAATACGCCAGTTTATGCTCAGCGGTGGTAAAAAGTTCGGGGTGGCTGTCAGGGCTGTAAGCAGCGATCTGCCGGTAGTAGGCCTCCAGGTCTTGGGGATTTTGCTGCAAACGGGCGTAGTCGACCAGCCCTTGCGCGTCAACAAAAGTCGCCAGAACCGTATCGAAACGTTCATGGGAAAAGGTCTGCAGGCTTGATGGCGGCGGGGCTTCCATCGGCTGCGGACGGATCGTGGTGCAGCCGATCGCCACCCAGCCAAAAAGGAAAATGGCGAGGGCACCTCGAATGGGGACAATTAGAAGGCCTCTCGAGAATAAGATCATCGTGATACCCCGCGAGGTTTGGCGATCGGGTCCGGTCTCGGATTCGCAAAACGATGAAGATTGTTGTAGGCGCAAAAGGAAAACACCCCGCCTTGACCCGTGATGGCATAGCAGCATTGCCGCATACGCTGCGGGTCGAGCGCCTGCTTTTCCATAAAACTTTTAGCAAACAATAGAATCGTTTTACGCTGCAGTACGTTGTGGGGATTGCGGCCGAAAATGGGCGCCGCTTTGGCGATCAGGCGCCAGGCGTTGGCATTGCACAGATGGCGGAAAAAGAAGTCCCGCTTGCCGCTAAAACCGTCCAGGATGATTTCCCGCCGCCTAGCCCCCAGAAATGCGAGCAGGTCGTCTTTTTGGATATACTTGAAAAGCGGTTCACGTACTCCGTTGGCGATATAGATCGGCGACATGGCATTACAGGACGGATGGCCCAGATGCTCGGCGCGAAAGGTGTCGGCGCCGATGCCGGTTTCAGCTTCGATCAGGGCCAGGAGTTCCGGTAGATCGTAGCCGCGGTAGTGGTCGTTCAAGCTGAAACGGCCGGAGAAGCGAGCGGCGGACTGGAAATTGATGGCGCGCACCACATCGATATTGTCGATCCCGAAGTCGACGATGGGGCCGATCTCGCTTTCATTAACCCCGCGGGTCACCACGACTGCCAGGGTGCAGCACAAACCGGTCGCGCGAATGGCGGCCACGGCGCCCCTCCGAACGGCTGACATGTCCTGCCCGCGGATGCGCAGGCTCGTGGCGGGCTTCAGACCGTCGAACTGAAGGTAGACAGCGGTAAGCCCTGAGGTTTTCAGCGCTTTCAAAAACGCCGGCTCACGGTTGATGCGGATGCCGTTGGTAATGATCTCGATGTTGCGGAACCCCAGCTGTTTGGCCAAGGCCACAATTTCGGGCAGGTCGTCGCGCAGGCTGGGCTCACCGCCGCTTATCTGGATGGGGATCGGTGTTTCCGTGACCTGCAGCAACTGTTCGAGGTAAGTGCGTATGGTGGCGATGGGGACGTCTGCGGCAGCCCTGTCGGCATCGGCATAGCAGATCGGGCAGGCCATGTTGCAGCGGTTGGTCACCTCCACCATGGCCATGAGCGGTTTCGGCCCACCCGGCATGAATTGCCCGCAACACGACGTACTCTGATCTTGTTGGCAATCTGCAAGCATAGCTACCTCTTCCGTGCGCTGCAACACGTATATCCACGACAGCTCCGTTTACCGCGTAGTACGATAGTCACACCTTTTAGCATAATCGCCGCAGAAGCAAATTCCTGACAAAAATAACCAGTGGCATCCCCATCTTCCGGCTGTTTGTCAACACGGCGTACGAGGATGTTTACAATGTAATTTCAGGCCGTTTCAATCCTGGTTCGGTGAAGGTGGCTCGTAAACGGGGTTTCGATTCCCGGGACAAAATGGACTTCAGGGTGTTCCTGCACGATTCGGCCCATTCGAGCGACGTGCAGGATTTCGACACCTGGCGCATCGCCAAAGTGACGGAGAAAGACCTTGAGGCGCTGGTGCGCCAGGCGGGATTTCGGGCCGGGCAGTTGGTGGCGGCCAGTGCTTCAGCAGTTGATCGAGTCGAAAAAGATCTGAAAGAAGCCTAAGCCGGGCGGGGTTCGAACCTGTTGGTTAATTTGGCGCCATATGACAACAAAGCTATTCGAGTTGATATTCAGGGCGAAACAGTGGGATATCTCAGCCGCGAACTGGCTCGGAATTTTAGAGAGCGAATGAAAGAAGCAGGCCATCCTGGTCTTACAGCGAGGTGTTCTGCAATAATTGTTGGAGGATGGGACCGCGGTGGGGGAGATATAGGATATTTTGGTGTAAAGATAGACTTGCCAACAGATGATTAAAATTTACCTAACGAGTGCGCTCCGGCCTGCCTCGGATTAATCGGTTTGATCGGCTGATGGCGGAAACGTCGCTCATCTTTTGTATGCGGGTTCCGATAGACTTTTGGAGGCCGCGGCTCCGGCCGGGTTTTTTGTTTCTGGGGCTGGGTTGGAAATAAGGTTGGAAAGTTATCCTTTCCAAGAAGCAAGGGGCTATCGGATTACCGATAACCCCTTTATTATATTTGGTACGCCCGGCAGGATTCGAACCTGCGATCTTCAGCTCCGGAGGCTGACGCCCTATCCCCTGGGCTACGGGCGCAAGAAAAAGCTGGTTTAAAAAGGTCTGTTGATTCCATCTCTGTGTTGGGCGCTCGCATTAAATCCTCGAAATACCTGTGTATTCCTCCGGTATAATGCTCACGGCCGCCTTGACCTGAAATCAAAATCCTCTCTTTAAAACACCTTTTTAGGTTAAAGCAGGCTTGTCACTTAAGTGAATTTCACCCTTATGTCAAGCGGTTGGGGGCATGAGGCCCATTTCCTGGAGGGCTTCGATGGCTTCGCCCACCACGTAGAGGGAACCGGCCACGACGATGGTGTCGCGGGGGCCGGCGGTCTTGACGGCCTGTTCCACGGCCTGGGCCACCTGGGGGACGACATCCACGTTCTGGATGTGGTGTAGGGCGGTGTCGGCCAGAGTCTGGGCCGGGACGGCGCGGCCGATTTTGGGGGACGTTATTATCGCCCGGGTGCAGGCGGGCAGCATGCCGGCCAGCATGCCAGCGCAGGGCTTGTCGTCCAGGATGCCGACCACCATGAGGATATTCCGGTCGCCAAGGTGATTCTGGAGGTAGCGGCCCAGGTTGCGGGCGGCAGCCAGGTTGTGGGCG
>JASJBQ010000083.1 GCA_030066455.1 Desulfobacterales bacterium | reverse complement strand
GGGCCCTTTACCTGGCGGGTCAGGCCCGTGGCCAGATCAACGTGGTGCAGCTCCACCGGTTCCAAGGCGAGGGGGGCATGTCCCAGCCGGGCGAGACCCGTTTTTCGCAGCCGCTTCCGCTCAAAACCCTCAAACGGTGCAATTTTCGCCAGCTGCCGGATTTGAAAGGCACGGTCATCGAAATCCTGGACCAAGGCACCCTGATCGTTGCGTTCGCCCACATGGACAACTGGCTCCGGGTTCATATCGAGGACGGCCGCGCCGGCTGGGTCCACCAATCCCTGGCAGGGGTCCGCTGAACCTATGGTTTCGGGTGTCGGGTTTCAGGTTTCAGTATTTCCCGACTTCTGACACCCGAAACCTCTGCTGCAAGGTTGAAAACTTCCGGATTCTGATTTCTGACTCCTGATTTCGGCGTAATTTGGTTCTGGGTTTCAGTATTTCCCGACACCTGTTGTGATCACGTCGTCGGCCGGTCGACGTCGAATCCATGCCGCAGCGCGAGTTTCTCGAACATGGTGGCCAGCCCCGTGCCGAGGGTAAAGAGGGCGCCGATATCGAGATTCTGATCGGCGGCGGCGTCGAAAAATACCTTGAGGTTGGATGCCATGCCGTCCTCCGGACGCCAGTAGCAGATCATGATCGGAACCCTCGGCAGCGGTTCCAGCAAGACGGAAACGTCGGACTGAAACTGCCGCGGCACCTTACGGGCGTTGAAAAGGTGCACCATGTCATCGAAGAGATCCGGGTAGATATCCGCCACCCGCTGCATGGCGGCTTCGCACCGCTTTTGAAATAGCGGATAGCGCTCCTTGCCTTCGGCCAGTTCGCGCAGGGAGACCCAGTTGCCCGTGGCCGACGTGCCCCGGGCGTAGAGGACGTAGTGCAGAAAGGGTACGGCCACCCAGGGATTCACATGGATATCGGCGGACAGACGCCCCTGGGCATCCACCTTGAATGCCTTGCCCATTATTTTCAGCATGAGCCAGCCGTTTTCGTATCGGGCCCCAATGCGTGCCGCTGCAGCCGCCAGATCGGTTTCCCGGATGGCGGCCAGAAGTTTTTCCAAATAGTCTTCCCCGTTTTGCTCCCCGGCATCGGAAGCTGAGCGCTCCCCACGGTATCGGGCGATGATTTCCGGTGTCAGGCGGGGGCAGTCCCGGATGGATTTTTGCCCGGTGTAGACCGCTCCGGCAAAAGCCAGACAGGTCTTGCGGCCGCACTCCTGGCAGTTGGATTTATCCAGCAACTGGAAGATCTCCATCGCACTTTTGGGATGGGCCATGCATCGCCTCCTCTCGGGTTATGCTTACCGGTGTCGGGTTGAAGAATGACAGGTGAGAATCACCCTCCGCGCGGGTTGTCGGCGTGCCTGCGGTTGCAGGCTGGCGGGGTCAGCTTTTTTCGATCAGGCGGATCGGCCCGGAGCGACTGCCGGCGGTCTTGCGGGCGGCGGCCTGTTTGACTTTGTTGCGGCCGGCCTTTTTGGCGTCGTAAAGCGCGCGGTCCGCTTCCCGGATCAGTTTCTGGACCGTGTCGCCGTCACCGGGGAAGAATGCGGCCCCGATGCTGACGGTAACGCCAATCGACACGTCACCGCTGAGGATCGTTTCCTGCGCGCTGCGCCGGCGGATGCGCTCGGCCGCCACCATACTGGTTTGCGGCTCGATTTCCGTTAGCAGCACGATGAACTCCTCCCCTCCGTAGCGGGCCACGTAATCGCAGTCGCGAATGGTTTCCCGGAACACGGCGGCCAAACGGCAGAGGACCTCGTCACCTTTCGGGTGCCCGTGGGTGTCGTTGACCTGTTTGAAGTGGTCGATGTCGATCATCAAGAGGGTAAAGGGATGCTGGTGGCGCCCCGAACGGATCACCTCGCTGGAGAGGGTTTCCATGAGGTGCTTGCGGTTGTAGAGGCCGGTCAGATCGTCGGTGATCGAAAGCTGGTGGAGCGCCTTGTTCTTTTCCTGAAGCGTCTGGTTGACACGGTCGAGTTCTTCGCGGCTGCGTCTCAGGCGGGCCACCATGTGGTTGAAGACCTGGGTCAGAAATCCGACCTCGGAGCGGCTGCGAACCGGCAGGTCGACGTCAAGGTTGCCGGCTGCTACCTGGGCGGCGCCATCGCTCAAACGCCGCAACGGTCGCACGATGGTCAGACCCAAAAAATAGGCGCACAGCCCCAGGCCCGTCAGCAGTCCGGCGACGATGATCAGGGTCAGCTTCTGCAGGCGGTCGACACGGGCGAAAGCTTTCTGCCTGTCGGTTTCGGCCACGATGCCCCAACCCAGGGTGGGAACGATCTGGAGGGTGCCGATGACGGTCGTTCCCCCGGAAATGGTGTAGGTCATGGGGTCGGACGGATGGGCGAAAAGTTTGCCGCTCGGCACGGCCTCTTGGGGCGCGCTGTTCGCAGTGCGTGCGGATTGGCGGGAACGGGCCATGAGCCGGCCGCTGCGATCGATCATGAGCAGGTCGTCGATATCCGCCTGGGCGTGGTCGGCCAGCACGTTGTCGACAGCGGCGGCGGCAAGTTTGGCTCCGAGCACGCCGAGCAACTCGTTATTGGCCGCCAGAATCGGATCGGCGATCAACATGACGCGCTCTTTCAATAGCGGGTCGAAATGGACTTTTCCCACCACCGGCTGTTTCATCCGGACCCGATCCTGCCAGTTGGGCGGCAGGTTCGGCGGGGTGCCGTCGGGCAGGCTCGTGGCCAGAAGATTGCCGCCGAGGTCCATGATCATCAACTCGCGGTAGTCCGTGAATTTCTGCCGGACGGATTGGAGGTATTCTTGCAGCATGTTCTGGGCCACGAGGTTTTCGAGGCGTGCGCCGCGATTGCGCAGGACCGTGGCCAGGTTTTCGGTCACGACGTATGAACTCGAAAAAACCCTCACGTCATAGAGGCGCTCCTTGATCCACAGGTCGAGTTCGCGCGCCGATTGAGTGGCGATGTCACGCAGCCCCAGCTCGATCTTTTCGTTCAGAAAACGCGTGGTCTGGTGGTAGGAGAGGCTCCCCAGCGTCAGGGCCGGAATAATGGTGGCCACCAGCGTAAACATCAGAATCCGGGTCTTGATGCTTTGCACGCTGGGGATTTCACGGAAAACCGGCTGCGGGTCGCAGCTGGTGCTATGGGGAGCCGTGTCGTTCAAAGGCGGACCCGCCGTTTGCGGTCGGAATTAAAATTCAATGATAACAGATTATTGATATCATGAACCGTTTGAATGTCAACGCAGGGCGCATTTGCCTGCGGACCCCGTCGCGACGGCGTGATGTCGGTTTACATCCGAGACCGATTGCGTATATATATCCACGAAGCCGGGATTCTGCGGGTGGACCGCCGACACCCCCTCCGCTTCCCTCGATTCCGCCCGCTGAATACAGCCGCTCGGGCCCAAACGGCGATGATTCATGAATGACTGGTATCTTTATCTCGTGCGCTGCGCCGACGGCAGCCTTTACACGGGCGTTACCACCGACGTCGATCGCCGCTTCAAGGCCCATCAGAAGGAACAAGGGGCCAAATACCTGAAGGGGCGCGGCCCCCTGAGGCTGGTCTACAGCGAGAAAATCGGCGCAAAGCGGCTGGCGTTCCGAGCCGAACACGCGGTCAAACGCTGGCCCAGGTCCAGAAAGGAAGCGCTCGTCCGCGCCGGGGCGGGGTGCCTCGACCTGATCGGCAACCCCTGATCGCAAAAAAATGATTGCATCCGGCCGGAGGCAAGGGACAGATGGATTTTCGCGGGAGGGTGCGATCCCGCGCCGCCGCGGTCAACCGGGGGAACCAGAAAGGAGGTCGCCATGGCCATCGAAGCCATCATCAAACGGAGAGTTCAGCAGGGGCAGCAGGCCAAACAACTGGTCCCTCTGCTGATGCAATTGCGCGCCAAAGCCGTCCAGCAGCCGGGTTATTTGTCCAGCGAGACCCTGAGCAATATCGACAACCCCGAGGAATGCCTGGTGATCAGCCGCTGGCAGACCATCGAGGACTGGAATGCCTGGGTCACCAGTGAGACCAGGGCCGCCATTCAGGCCAAGATCGACGCGATCGCCGGCAGCAAGCAGGAGATCAAGGTCTACGCCCCGATGGTGCTGCGGCCGGGGTGACTGATGGCGATCGGAGCGCTTTAATCCCGCTGGGGTGAGCATGGTGCGCCCATCGGGCGGCGTATCTTGAACCGTTGGCCCCCTTGTTTCGATTCGGGGGGCTGTTGCGTCTCACGCTTCGGTGCGGCGCAGAGGGCGATTCGGACTTTATCCTCCAGCGTGTCGTTGACCTCCGGGCCGCCATCCGCATTCATTTGCCAACGCGAGTGCATCAAAAAAAGGATCGCTGGCCATGGACGTGATCACCAATGGCCCGTATCCGTGCCAGTTCATCCGCATCCATGGGGCTGCTGTCCAGGGCCGTGAGGGCGGAGCGCATCTGCTCCATGTTGCGCGGACCGCACAGGCAGACATCGACCGAGGGGTGACTCAGGGCGAAGCGGTAGCAGTCGCCGCTTGACGGCGGCTGCTCCCCGGGCGGCATCCGCCGGGCCTGCAGCAGGTGGCCCCAACGTGTGGCCGTGTAGGTGACGACGCCCTGTCCCTTGAGATGAGGGAAGACTTCGGTTTCCGCCCCACGGTGGGCGGCGTTGTAGCGCACGTGAAACGTATCGAACCCCTCCTTAGCGGCCATCGCCGCAAACAGGGGCCGGTTGTGCCCGGACATGCCCAGATGACGGAACAACCCTTTAGCCCGCATGGCCAGCGCCCGATCGACCAGTCGCGGCGATGGATTTCGGTTGTGCCAGCCCAGCACAAAGATATCCGCGTAATCGAGGCCCAACGCCTTGAGCGCTTTCTTCAACGAATATTCCATCAAGGCGCCGGAGCGGGCATAGCTCTGCAGCGCTACCACCAGCCGGTCGCGCTGCCCTCGGCCGACGATCCGGCGGATCGCCTCGCGCATGCCGGACTTGCGGGATGTCCAGTAGAAATAATTGCAGCCGCGCTCGAAAGCGATTTCAAAAGCGGCCGCCGGGGCGCCGTAGCCGGCTCCCAGACCCAGCCGGCCGACGTGCAGTCCGGTGCGCCCCAGGGTTGTCGGTTGTGACAGATCCATTGTAAATTTCTCCCGATTTGGTATGCGGTCAAAAACCTGCGTACGATCAGCGCGTAATATCGGCCCCAAGCGGCCCTAACGTTCATTTTGACGAACAGGCTGTCGAAAGGCGCCCATGGTTGAAGAAATAGCGAAAGATCTCTTCCGTATCAAGGTGCCGCTGCCGGAGACACCGCTCAAATACCTGAACGCCTATGCCGTACGTTCGCCCGAGCGCAGCCTGGTGGTCGACACGGGGCTGAACCACGAGGACTGTTTGCGCGCCCTGCAGACGGGGCTCGACAGGATCGGTATCGCCCCGGCCCGTTGCGACTACTTTATCACGCATCTGCACTCGGACCACTTCGGTCTGATCACACGGTTGGCCGATGACAACACGCGGGTCTTTTTCAACCGTCCCGAGGCGGAGATCATCGAGAACTGGCAAGGGTTCGGACCGATACTGGACTACGTCGGCCTCAATGGTTTTCCGCTGGAGCGGTTGAAGGCGGCGCTCAAAGCCCATCCGGGCAGCAAATTTGGCACCGACTGGGTGCCGCCCCTCCAGATGATGGCCGAGGGCGATGTCATCCGCGTGGGCGGGTATACCTTCGAATGCATCGAAACCCCCGGGCACACCCTGGGCCACACCTGTCTGTACGCCCCCGACCAGCGTCTGTTCATCGCCGGTGACCACCTCCTGGACGGTATTACCCCCAACATCCAGTGCTGGGCCGAGGGGCGCAATCCGCTCAAACAGTACCTGGAAAGCCTGGACAAGGTTCGCCCCCTGGCGGTGGATCTCGTGCTTCCGGGCCACCGCCGGCTCTTCTCCCGCTTCGAGGCCCGGATCGACGAACTGATCGACCACCACCACCAGCGCCTGGGTGAAGTCCTGGCCATCCTGGAGGAGGGCCCCCGCAGCGGCTACGCGGTGGCCTCCCGCATGACCTGGGACATTCAGGCCGCGGACTGGGAATCGTTTCCGGTGGCCCAGCAGTGGTTCGCCACCGGGGAGGCCCTGGCCCACCTGCGCTATTTAGAGGAGGAAGGCAAAATTCAGCGGGAGGTGAAGGACGGCCGCGTGCAATTCGGACCCCGCTGATGACGTGGACGGATTGAATGGCTGCCGGTGGGAGAAGATGTGCCGGCCAGCGGGTTTGTAAAAGCCGCGCCGATGCCACCGGCCGCCTCTGAATACCGCCTTATCGCCCGTCGGCCCCGACGAACCGGCCCCAACCGAATCAATCCTCAACCTTCAGCCAAATAGGGGATCGCGAATGACGACCGCGGATCATTTTGCAAGGCTCGAAAACATGATGCATTCCGCACCCTTCATGCAGTGGAGCGGTGCCCGGGTCTCGATTGCCAAGGGGGAGGCCCGCATTACCCTGCCCATCCGCAAGGATTTCCATCATGCCGCCGGTGCCATGCATGGTGCCTTGTATTTTCTGGCATTGGACAATGCGGCCTTCTTTGCCGTCAATTCCCTGGTCGAAGATGTATTCGTTCTGACCACCAGTTTCACCACCTATATTACCCGCCCCGTGTCCGAAGGTGTCGTGACCGCTTGCGGCAACGTGGTGAACCGGAACCGAACCCAATTCATCGCCGAATCGGTGCTGTACGATTCCAATGAGAGGGAAATCGCAAGGGCCAACGGGATTTTTGTCAGAAGCAAGGTGCCTTTGTCGGCCGAGATCGGATACCAATAGCCGATATTGGTTACTCGCGGGTCGAGGATCAGGATGCGGTCTGGGAGCCAGCGGGCCGGATCGGTCGGCGCATCGGAGAACGATTGAGGGCCGTTGCCGAGGGATAGCTGTATCGCGTCATCGATGTGTTCGTTGGAAAGCAAAAGCCCGCTTCCGCCGTCCGTTCGTTAAACGAGGCTTTCCAGCGATTCTTTCAGAGCCTGCATGCTATTATGGATCTCGGTGCGCTTCGGCGCTTCTGCCCTGAGCCAAGACCAGAGGCCTTTGTGTTCGGGTACGCGATCGACGGCGATGAGTTTCCGCAGCATGATCTTGCGGCGACCGGCGCAGATGCGCAGGGAGGGGAGGACGGGAAACAAGGGCGGCGTTTCAATCCGCGATATCGCCTGTTTTTCCAGAAAGAAACTGTCGACCGGTGTAGCGATGGTGACACCTTCGGGGGAGACAGCGACCCAGTAGCCTTCACGGCTCCTTTTGGCCATGAAAAATAGAAAACCGCACCAGGCGGGGATCAGCAGGACGAATAGAAGGCCCCCCGCCTCGAGACCGGTGCCGATGAAAAAAACGCTGGCCTCGATGAAAAGCTTGAGCGCGGAAGGCGCCTGCAGGTTGGCGCTGGCAATACGCTCGATGAATACCGGCGCCAGGGTGTTCAGGCCGATCACCAGAACCAGCACTTGGGCCAGGAGCGTGAGACATACGCCGATGCGCGCATAGCGGCGACGCGAGAAGTAAAATAGTTGGCCGCTGGGCGGCGTTTGCCAGCGGGGACCGCGAAGCGCCGAAATAATGTAATAGCGTAGGCCTTCAAACAGGGAATACATCACCGGGACCACCACCAGGGTCAGCACGGTGGCGAAACAAATGCCGAAGATGATGACCACCCCCAGCCCCTCCCAAAGTTCATCGGTGATGGTCAGCGTCAGGATACCCCCCACCGTCGAGATGGTCGTGGAGATGATGGGACGCAGACGTTGCTTGCCGCCGGCCACGATCGCATCGAACATGCTGAGGCCATTGCGACGCATGCGGTTGATACAGTCCACCAGCACGATGGAATCATTCACCACAATGCCGCTCAGACCCACCAGCCCGATGAAACTCATGATCGAAAAATTGTTGCCGGTGACATAGAGCCCCACCATGGCCCCGACGATCGACAGCGGCAGAGCGGTAAGGATCGCAAACGGCTGGGCGATGGAGTTGAACTGGGATACCAGAAGGGTAAAAATGAGGAGGGCCGCTACGATATAGGCCAGGCGCAGGGATTCAAACGACTCGGCCGTCTCCTCGTACTCGCCCGAAAAGTCGAAGCTATAGCCGGCCGGCAACTCGACCTCCGCCAGGTGCCGCATCAGTTCCTGGGTGATATCCACGGCCGAGCGGCCCCGGTTGTTGGCCGAGATGCGCACGATCCGGCGCCGGTCGGAATGGCGGATGCTGTTTAACCCCTCACTCTGATAATAGCCGGCAACGGTGGTCAGAGGCACCAAACGGCCCGCATCGGAGCGCACTTTGATCTTTTCCAACATACGCGGGCTGGTGCGCGCCTGCGGTGCAAAGCGCAATTTGAGATCGTATTCCTTGGATACGTCCAGCTCATCGCGGAATTCGCGGATTTCCAAACCGGCCGTGGCGCCACGCAGGGTCATCGCCACGGCCTCCAGCGGGATGCCCATGGTCGCGGCTCGTCGTCGGTCGATTTCCACGCGCAGCTCCGGGGCGGCATCGCTGAAATCGTCCTTGATATCGACGATGCCGGGTATACGCGCCATAATCGCGCGCACCTGGGTGGTGATCCCTCGCAGCACGTCGATCTCGGGGCCCACAATTTTCAGCAGGATGGGGGCGGCGGTCGGCGGCCCCCATTGAATGGCGCGAAAACGAATGTCGGCCCCGGGAATGGCCTGGAGATAGGGGCGGATGCGTTCCTGGATTTCCCGGTGGGAAGAACGGGCAATTTCTTTGCCGTCCTGGAGTTCGACCGTGATTTCGGCAAAGCTGCTGATGGTGCCGGCCCCGTAAGTAAACTCGTAGGCGCTTTGACCCCGCTGGCCGACCGTGGCAACCACCTGGACCGCCTCCGGCACATGGGCATCGACAACCGCCTCCACCTGCCGCGCCACCCTGTCCGTGAGGGCCACCTCACTGCCCCGCGGGGTCTCGACGGTGATATAGATGTAGTCGAAATCGGCATCCGGAAACATCTCCACCTTGACGAGCCCCACGCCCACCAGCCCGATGGCGCCGCCCAGACAGCCCAGGATCATGAGGATAACGATGGCACGGTGATTCAGGGCCCAGGATACGCCCCGGACGTAGATCTTTTTCAACCGGCGCAGATCGTCTTCCGGACCCACGATGCGGCCATCTTTGCGCGAGCGCTGCATGATCATGGCTAAAATCAGGGGATTGGCCACCAGGGCCACCACCAGTGAGGCGCACAACGCGATCGAAACGGTTTTGGGTAGAAAACCCATGTATTCGCCGACAACCCCCGTCATGAGGAGCATCGGCAGGAAGGCCGCCATGGTCGTGAGGGTGGCGGAGATAACCGGCATGGCGATTTCAGAAGTTCCCTCGATGACGGCGGCCACCCGGTCCTTGCCCAGTTGGTAGTGATGGTAGACGTTCTCCACCACGATAATGGCATTGTCCACGATCATGCCGATGCACAGCACCAGCGAGAACCGCACCATGTCGTTGTTGGACATGCCCAGGATCTGCAGGAACATGAACGTCAGCAGGAGCGACAACGGTATCGACAGGGCCGTGATGAGGGCATTGCGCAGCCCCATGGCAAAGTAGAGCACGATAACGACGATGATCAGCCCGAACACCGCCGAGTTGTTCATCTGGTCGAAACCCTGTTTGATGTATTTGGCCTTCTCGGCCGTCACCGTGGCATGGACGCCGGCGGGAAAGGTCTGCTCCAGATCGTCCAGTTTGGACCGGACCTTGCGGGATGTCTCCAGAATGTTGGCGCCGGCGCGTTTCTTGATGGCGATGGAGACCGAGGAAACACCGTTGACCCGCGCGTGGGTAATGTCCTCGGAATGACCGTCGACCACCCGGGCGACATCCTTGAGGAACACGACCCGATCGCCCGCATGGATCAGCGGGACCATCGCGTAGTCCTCGACCTGCTTGATCTCGGTTAGCGTCCGCAGCAACAGACGGCGCCCCTCGACATTGACCTGACCGCCGGGAATGTTGATGTCCGATTGTTTCACGGCCTGATACACGTCCAGGATGGTCAAGCCGTATTGACTCAGGCGTTCCGGGTTGAGGTAAATCTGGATCTCGCGGATCAGGCCGCCCGCCACGTCCGCGGCCAAGACCTCGGGCATCAGCTCGATCTCGTCGGCCACCTTTTCCGTCAGGCGTCGCAGTTTGACCGGATCGATGTCGCCGACTACCGAAGCGATCATGATGGGGATGTCGGAAAAGCTGACCTCGTTGACTTCCGGGTCCTCCGCCTCTTCGGGCAGTTCCTTGCGGGCGTCGGTCACTTTTTCGCGCACCTTCTGGAGCGAACGTTCCAGATCGGCCTCGGCCTGGAAGTCGATGACCACGACGGAAACCCCCTCCGCCGATTCCGAGCGCATCTCTTCCACGTCTTTGAGGTCGCTCAGTTCCTCTTCGATGGGGTTGGTGACCAAACTCTCGATTTCGCTGGGGGAAGCGCCGGGATACAACGTCACGACGATGGCCACCGGCGCCGATATTTCAGGTTCACCTTCCTTGGGCAAGGCCTGATAGGCGAAAGTACCGGCGACGATGGGCAAAGCGATCACGAGCAGACCGAAGATAAGTCTGCGCGCCAGAATGTATTCAAGTAATTTCACGATGCGCTCAGGCTGCCGTGGGGATTCACCGGTCGATACCCTGTCTGTATCTCCCCGGGGGGCCCGGCAGGCATGCTATCAGGGTTCAACCACCATGACGCGGTCGCCGTCCTTGAGATACTGGCCTCCGGTCGTCACAAGTCGTTCGCCCGCAGCGAGACCGGCCAGGATTCGGACCGATGATCCTGTGGCGCGGCCGAGCTCCACCTGACGGGCGGCTGCCGTGTCCTGGTCCGTCACGACGAAGACCTTGGTGCGTCCCTCGCGGTAAAGAATACTGTCTTGGGGAATGATGACGGCGTTCTTGATTTCATCGACCTTCAGCCCCACGCTGGCGGTCAGCCCCGCCTTGAGGCGCAGGGCCGGGTTGGCAAGCAGAATCTCAACCTCGAAGGTATTGGTCTGGGCATCGGCCTTGACGCCGATGCGATCGACCACACCGTCGAAGATCCTGTCCGGAAAGGCTTCCACCCGAATGCTCACGGGATCGTCCTTGTCCAGATGAACGTAGTCCTCCTCGTTGATATGAATTTTGACGCGCATGCTTTGCATATCCGCGATGGCCATGACCGGATCGCCGGCATCGAGATTTTGTCCGGTTTCCACCAGGCGCCGGGTGACCAGGCCGCCGAAGGGTGCTTTGATGACCGTTTTATCGAGGCGACTCTGGTTGATATCGACCACGGCCTCGGCTTGGGCGACGGCCGCCAAGGCCGCCTTGTATTCGGCCTCGATCTTGTCATAGGTTTCCGGGGTGATGACGCGTTCGGGAAGCAACTGCCCGGCGCGCGTAAAAGAATTCTTGGCGGACGCGAGGCGGGCCCGCGCGGCCGAAAGGTTGGCGCGGGCTTCGTTAAGGGCCAATTGGTAATCCCGGGGACGGAGGGTCACGACCGTTTCATCGACTTGAACGCTGTGCCCTATTTCCGCGCGGTGGCTCTGGACAATTCCGGATACTTGCGTGGACAACACCACCTCGCGGTTCGGAAGCAGCCGTCCGACCGCGTTGACCACCACGGGCAGATCCTGCGGGGCCACGCGCATGGTGACAACCGAACGGGGGCGCGACGACACAGGCTCCTCGGCCTGGGGTGAATTGCACCCGCCGAGGGCCGCCGCGGCCGCCAGCAGCACTATCCAAGTCCATCTCGCATGCATGGAATAAACTCGACCCTCCCGGTGCCGCCATGGGGGTGCGATAGGAACCCGCCAAGGGGCATTCGTGAATTTAAGTGAATGCTATTCCAATTCATCGCCTTTGGCAATGCAATATCAGGGCGTTGGGAAGCCGCCTTCATTGTTTCGGGCCGGCGCACGCCGCCGTCCCTGATTTATGGAGCGACTGTCAAATAGGAGGGTACCTGTTGGCGCCAACAGGAGGCATGTATGCCCCGCGCTGTTCGACCGGCGGGGGAGGGCGATGATTGCGAGATGCGCGGTGTGCAGTTGCTCTTCGGGCCGGATGCCAAAACAGCCGCTATTGATTATTCGCGGGTTGAGGATCAGGATGCGGTCTGGGAACCAGCGGGCCGGATCGGTCGGCTCATCGGAGAACGGTTGAGGGCCGTTGCCGAGGGATAGCTGTATCGCGTCATCGATGGATTCGTTGGAAGGCCAAAGGCCGCTTCCGATGAGCGCTGCCACACGACTTTCAATCTACCCACCCGTAAGGTTACATTTTCAGCATGATGAATTCGGCACCGCATCAGAAGTTTCAGGACGGCAAGTGATGGGATTCATTCGATGGATCGCAGGCGTTTGCTTGAATATATTTCTGTATTATGGTTATGTAACCATTCGAATTCGTTGTTCCATTCAATCAACCCATCGCTACAACCTTCTTGCATGTGGAGATACCAATGCCCGCCAAATTAAGTCTTCGACATAGTATCTATTGGATGGCTCTCTTCTTTCTGCTTCAGGTCACAGACGCTTATGCATGCTCGCGCCTCCTTTGGAATTCAAACACCAAGGCAGTCGTTGCGGCGCGCACCATGGACTGGGCGCACCAGTTTGACGACTACCTCTTCGTCTACCCACGCGGCATCGAGATGGATGGGGGGACCGATAAGAATCCGGTTAAATGGACGTCAAAATATGGCAGTCTTGGAAATTCTGTGTACGGATATGCTCAAAAACACGGATTCGGTATCCATGACACGGTTACCGACGGGATCAACGAGAAAGGTTTAACGGTTCATCTCCTTTATCTTGAAGGGACTGAATACGAAGGCCCCGACGACCGACCGACATTAAGCTATATGCGCTGGTGCCGCTATCTGCTTGACAATTTTGCGACGGTCAAAGAGGCCGTTGAGGGTATCCAGAAGGTGCGCGTCGTGCCGGTGCCATTCGGTGGCGAAAAACTGGGTTTGCACCTGGCCATGGAAGACCCCAGCGGAGATTCGGCCATTATCGAATATATAAACGGCAACGAAGTCATCTATCACGGAAAGCAGTACACGGTCATGACCAATGATCCCGCCTACAACGTTCAAATTGAAAATGTCAAACGCTACAGTGGGTTTGGCGGCGATGAGCCCTTGCCCGGCACGGTTGAAGGCGATGATCGTTTCGTGCGCTTGGCCCATTATGCCAAACACCTCCCTGAGCCCAAGGATGCCGACGAAGCGTCCGGCTACGTGCTCAGCGCCATCAACACCGTGGTCGTTCCTTTCGGGGCCCCCTATACTGGCCGCAGCGGCGATTCAGGCGTCTACCCGACCTGGTGGACCTCCATCACCGATCTTACAAACGGAATCTACTATTTCAATTGGGCCATGAACCCTAACATCATCTGGGTTGAAGTCGACAAACTCGATTTTTCAGAGGGAAAGCCGGTGAAATGGCTGAACCCGCGAGAGCCTGAGCTGGCAGGGGATGTATCTATATTATTTGAACCCATACCGAAATAAATTTTTTTTGGTTATCGATAGCATTTTAATATATGCGTACAATTAGCCTCAACTCGTCGATGCGTTCAGCTTTGTGCCATCTATCCCAACCTGCTCGCCATCTTTATCGCCGCTGGTAACGAACAAACAGGTTAAATATGGAAACAACATGGAATACCAAGCGGCAAAATTGCGACTTATCTCGAGCAATCCGTAATCCAACGATGATGGCTTTCCTGGCACGTAATCATTAATTTTGAGTGCAAATATTTCCGTGTGATATTCGCCATATCTCGATATCTATCTGTAATCCAATTTATCAACCAATGGCCG